>NZ_CP167068.1:2865000-3206457 GCF_051055405.1 Hominifimenecus sp. rT4P-3
TGTCAGGGAAATTTACAATCACATTTGAACCATGATAAACAATCATACAGATATCCCCCTAACATTAAAATATTCTTTGATGTCTTCAACAATATACTTTGTACTTTGGGTGTGAAGAATCTCATAATTAGGCACTAAAAAATCTTTAATGCAATTTGTAGATTTCATGTTCTTATATACCTCCGAAGGGGTTTGCTCCCAATGATTCGCACAGGCATGAATCATATATATAACAAACGAAAACGTATCTTGATCCATAGATCCACGTTCCTTTCTTTCATAATCACCTCTATAATGGTTACATTCGTCTACTAATTTTTCAAAAAAATTTCCTATGAAACAAGAAAGAATTTCGCTTTGCGAAATTCTCGCGCCGAGCGCGGCCGCTATCGGCGGCATCTTCCTTTCGCGCTCGTGTGCATCCTTAGCGGAGCGCTTTTTGTTCAATAGGAAATTTCAGCGAAATTTCCTATTGAATAAAAAGAGAATGCCATTCTGAAGGTATTCTCTACCCAGGAGACCGATCTAACTTCTTGGTCCCTCTGCCCCTCCGGGCTCAGAATGGCAAATGATGCTGAAAAACAATTAATATTGAAAATGCTTTTCTTTTAAAATCAATCTACCCTCTTTATCGTATTTCGATCGAAATAGTCCAGTCAAGGAATGCTTTTCCGCAGCATCCGCAGCTTCCTCAATGAGCCCTTCAGCCTCTTTCATGGTCAGCGGTATGCCATCCTGCTTCATTGCGTCGATCTCATCTTCGATTGCCAGCATTCCATCTTCTTCAATCACACAATCGATGTCCTCGGCATATTGTTTGACATATTCCAAGAATTCTGCTTCGCTCATCGGCGCATTTTCATCCGTGCTGCTTTGCTTCGGCTTTGGAGCGCTCTTTCGGCTCTCCGTCGACGTCGGATTTTCTTCCGCGGCAGGGCGCTCTATCTTGCGTGTCGGCCGCTCTTCTTCCGTTTCCGGCTGTGCTATTTTCGGCTGTACCGGTTTTTCCGTCTGCCGGACAAGCTCTTCATCGGTAAATTGAATCTGCGGCAGCGGATCATCTGCTTCCGGTTCCACTGGAATATCTTCCCGCAAATCCATACGTCTAAATGGCTTTAAATCACGCCAATCTTCCAGCGCAGACATAGCCGCCTCCGCTTTCCGGTACCGGCCTTGAATCTCTGCCAATGCTTCCGGCGTATCCAACATTACAAAATATTTTTCCGGTTCCAAATCCTTTTCCACCCGGAGAAGTTCTTCCAAAATGTCATCACTGATCTCCCCCGCATGGTCGATAATCAAATCCTTTCCCTTCAAATTTGGCAAAGATTTGATCAATCCCTTTGCATTCAAGCGTCCACCAGAAATCTTTGCCACCTGAGAAATGGTCTCTCCCTTTTCTTCATAGGCTTTTCGAAGCGCATCCACCGCCAGATTAATCCCTTCCGCTGACGTGTGGGTCGCAATATAAATCGGCTGATGATAAGCCGGCCTCTCCGGCTGTATTTCCGGTTCCGGCTCTGGTTCGTCGTCAAGCTCTTCAAAAGAAAATTCCAACTGCTGCGGTTCTGCTTCCGCTTCTTCCTCCACAAGAGCAGGTTCCTCATAGGGAATCTCCGGCTCCAGAACCACTGGCTCCGCCTGATGAAGCGGAAAGGTCATTTTATCTTCCTGGTCCGGATCTCCCTCTTCTTCAGAAAGGAACATTTCCTCGTTTTCTTCATCCTCAGCCACCGGCACCGCCATCAACTCTTGCGCAGTCTCAGGGTCTTCGGTCATCACCGTCTCATTGTCATAAGTGATCGGATCTTCCGGATGCAAATCCACATCCAGCCCCGTTACGTCTTCATCCCCTTGGAATGGATCCTCCCGTCCCAAATCAGGCGTTTCCTCTACGGATTCCATTTCCTCAAACGCAAAAGCATCTTCCATAGAATGCTCTTCTGCTTCCTGCGCATAAAGGCCTTCCTCAAAAGGCTGATCTTCCTTTTCAAAAGCCGCTTCGTCAAAACCGCTTACAAAGTCGTCCGTATAGGATACCTCCGGCAATTCCTCTTCCGCTTCTCTTAAAGCTTCCGGCTCCTCCCGCCGTGGTTCTTCCGCTCTCTGGGCTTCCTCCATTTCCTCTGCTACACGCCGTAGATTCTGCTCATAGTATTCTCGGTTTTCTCTCCGGGCCCGCTGTTCCTCGCTGAGCGGTTCATAGGTTTCTTTTAGCTCCATGGCCTTTTCCACATAAGGCCCAACGCCGAACCATAGGATCAGTTCGTCACACAAAGAAACACACTTTTCTTTCATATTTGCTTTTCGGTACAGCACCGCCAGCTCATACGCCCATTCTTCTTCAAATTCTTTCCGCTTATAGGTCTCTAAAATGGCGATCTTTTTGTCCAATGGCTCGCCTTTTGCTTCCGCTAAAAGATAGCGCAAAAGATACCGGCTGTTATCATCCGGCGCTTCCGCCAGATACATTTTATAAAACTGCTCCGCGTCCGGGATAGCGCCGGCATAGATAGCGTTCTCTGCCAACTTATAAAGAATCCGGCGGCCCGAAGGAGCCTCCTCATAAGCCATCAGCAAAATGTCCATCGCCGCTTCGTATTGTTTTGTCTTTTCATAAGCCGTCGCCACGGTCGTCAACATCCGAAGGCTGTGGATCTGCTTCCAGTCAATGGTATCGGCGATCTTTGCCGCTGTAACATAATCCTTTTTATTGACCAGTTTCTGTATTTTATCCGCTTTGATATTATAAGTATTCTTATCCATTTTTTCACCCCAAAGGTAAGATTCTTATAGCTCCACGCGCCCTTCCAGAGCCCGCAACAACGTTACTTCATCAATATATTCCAAATCGCCGCCCACCGGTACGCCGCTGGCAATGCGGCTGACTTTAATGCCGGTTGGCTTGATCAATTTGCTGATATACATCGCCGTGGTTTCTCCCTCCAAGCTGGAGTTCGTAGCGATAATCACCTCGGAAATTTCTTCTGTCTGCAGCCGCTGCATCAGCTCCTTCAACCGAATATCCCCAGGACCGATTCCAAGCGCCGGAGAAATCGCTCCGTGAAGCACATGGTATAGTCCCTCATATTGACCGGTCTTCTCATAAGCTGCCAGATCCCGCGGATTCTCCACCACCATAATCGTCGAAGCATCGCGCGCCGGGCTGCTGCAGATCGGACAGAGCTTCGCATCTGTCAAAGTGCAGCACTTTTCACAGTAGCATACGCCTTTCTTGGCGTCCAACATTGTCCCCGCCAGCTTTTCCACTGCCTCCACCGGAAGATTGATCAGGTAAAAGGCCAAACGCTGAGCCGATTTGGGACCAACACCAGGAAGTTTCGCCAGCTCTTCAATTAAAGATTGAATCCGGGTGCTATAATAATCCATTAGAAGCCAAAGCCTCCCAGGCCGCCAAGCCCACCGGTCAGCTTCGCCATCGCATTCTGGGATTCGCTGTCCGCTACCCGATACGCTTCATTGACAGCTGCTACAATCAGGTCCTGGAGCATCTCAATGTCATCCGGATCGACCACTTCCTCCGCCAATTTGATAGAAACCAGTTCCTTTTTCCCAGATACTACTACCTCCACAGCCCCGCCTCCGGCTGACGCTGTGTACTCTTTCTGCTCCAATTCTTTCGTCGTCTCTTCCATCTGACGCTGCATACGCTGCGCTTGTTTCATCAAGTTATTCATATTTCCCGGCATTCCACCTGGAAATCCCCCTTTTCTCGCCATAACAAAACCTCCTTCTATACATAACTAATCTTCTTCTATTTCAATTTCGGTATGAAACACCGATAAATCCGCATCGCTGACATAGGCTGGCGCCGCTTCCTCTTGGACAGCCAACCTGGCGTCAAAGGCCAAGGTTTTCTGGTACGTTTGCTCCACAAACGCCTTTACCTGCTCCAACGCGCCTACGGTCTTACACATATTATAATTCAACTGGTCTGAAAATACCACCCCCAGAGCGCCTTCTCCCTTCGGCTCTACACGAGTGCCTGCCAGAGAAAGCGTCGCAATACGTTCAAGGCTTCCACAAATCCTAGGCCATTCCTGTTGAATCAGGTTTAAATCTTCCCATTCCGCTTGAGGCAAAACAACAGGCTCGCGCTCTTCTAAAACAGGTTCCGCCTGTTCTTCTTGCAGCGCTGCCTCCCTGCGCGCGGCCGGCGCTGCGGCGGGTACACCCTCGGCCACCTTTCTTTCCAGCGCGTCCAAACGGGTCAACACGGATTCCAGATTCTGTTCCATGGCAGGACGGGTGGATTGAATTACCGCCACTTCTAAACGCACTCTCTTCCCGACGCCGCTTCTCATCTGATTGTATAGTTCCGAAAAAATCCGGATCAAACGCATCAGCGCATCCGTCGAAATCATCCGCCCCTCTTCTTGCAAACGAATCCAATCGTCCTCTGTCAAATCAAAAGCTTCGCTGCCCGCTTCGGAAGTCTGAAGCAGCAGCAAATTTCTCATATACCAAATAAAATCCTGGACAAATTGTCCCAGCTCCCTACCGCTCATCACGATATCTTCCACCGCAAGCAAAGCCCCGGTGGTATCGGACGTTGCCAAATAGCGGAGGAAACCGCTGAACACCTCATTGTCTACCGCTCCCAGCACGTTTAAAATCATCTCATAGGTTAACGGTTTTCCAATATGAAACGCAATGCACTGATCCAAAAGGCTAATCGCGTCCCGCATCCCTCCGTCCGCCTTTTTCGCAATATAACGGAGAGCTTTTTCTTCGATCTCTACATTTTCATAGGAAACCAGTTCTTTCAAACGATCTACCAAAACATCGTTTGTCATCCGTTTAAAATCGTAACGCTGGCAGCGGGAAAGAACCGTCACTGGAATTTTATGCGGTTCCGTAGTGGCTAAAATAAAGATCACATAAGCCGGAGGCTCTTCTAAGGTCTTCAACAATGCATTAAAGGCCCCTGTTGACAACATGTGGGCCTCATCGATAATGTATACGCGATATTTTCCTTCCGCTGGCGAGTACTGTACCTCATCCCGAATCTCACGGATATTGTCAACGCCATTATTGGACGCCGCGTCAATCTCCACTACATTCATAGAAGCAGCGGATTCCATCGCACGGCAGGTAGAACATTCACCGCAAGGGCTGCCATCCACGGGATGCTCACAGTTTACAGCCTTCGCAAAGATCTTCGCAATCGTCGTTTTTCCGGTTCCTCTAGTACCGCAAAATAAGTACGCATGACCAATACGCCCTGTGGTAATTTGATTCTTTAAAGTAGTGACAATGGCTTCCTGGCCTTTTACATCTGAAAAATTGGTTGGACGCCACTTGCGGTAGAGGGCGGTATAGGACATGATAAAGAATGCCTCCTATTTAAACAACGAAATTTCCTATGAAATGAAAAAAATATCCGCGCATTCTGCTTTGTATTCCTTTTCATGGGCGTTACCTTAGCAGTTAACTCAGATCCGGCGCCCTCACGGCACACGGAAGGTTTCGCTTAGTGCTGCTTCGTTCCCGACCTGACACGGTTCACGAATTCCCGTTGCGTGAGACCAGAACATCAACGTCACTTACAAAGGGCAGCCCCACAAATAAGAATCCTAGGCAGAATATCACCCCTGCTATAGCGGATTGCAGGTTCAGGGCACCGCTAACTCCCCGGCTGCGCGGAAACTTTATGGCATATTTACAATACGGGCAAGATACCCGCCTTTTTATTATACCGTCATGATAGGCGCGATGTCAAACTCTTTTTTCTTTCCTCCATTTTTCCCCATAAGAATTCCCTTCCATTTTTCCCTTTCTTTCTCGAAAGCACTGTGCTATAGTAGAGACTATGAAGATTGGTGGATTTCAAAAACTAACATTACTGGATTTTCCCAGACGGCTCTCTGCTACGGTTTTTACTGGCGGCTGCAATTTTTGCTGCCCTTTTTGTCATAACAGCGAATTGATTCTTCCCGGCGATACGCTTCCCGAGGAAGAAATTCTTGCAACATTAAAAAAACGCCGCGGGATGCTGGAAGGCGTCTGCATCACCGGCGGGGAACCGACTCTGCAAAAAGATCTGGGAAGCTTTATGGAAAAGCTAAAAGAAATGGATTACCAGGTGAAGCTCGATACCAACGGCTATCGCCCGGATGTCCTGCGGGATCTGTGTGAAAAAAAACTGGTAGACTACGTGGCCATGGATATCAAAGGACCGAAACAAAAATACGCCGCCATCGCAGGAAAAGAAGGCCTGCATCTGGAGTGGATTGAGGAAAGCATCTCTTACCTATTAGAAACTTCCATGGAATATGAATTCCGCACTACCGTCGTGCCCGAACTCCATGAGGAAAAGGATTTTCCCGAAATTGGAAGGTGGATTCAAGGGGCCAACGCCTATTACCTGCAAGCCTATCGGGACTCAGAGTACGTTTTGGACCGCCGTTTTACCACGCCATCGGAAGAGTGGCTGGAAACCTTAAGGCAGCTCGTTTTGCCATTTGTGCCAAATACAGTTCTACGTGGCGTCGGATGATTCCCGTTTTTCTCCTTGCTCCGAATCAGAATCCACCGGAGGTTCTGCCACGCCGATAGGCGCACCTGCCCGCACGAGTTCTTGGGCCTCGGTAATATTGGCGGCTTGTCCGGAGGAAATCGCTGCCAAAAGGGCATCCAGTTTTTCTTCCTGCAAAAACTCTCTCCCCAGCATCGGCTCATAACGCTCCGTCAAAATCATCGTGGCTTTCCGCAGCCGCTCGCGGTATTCTGCCAGCAGCTCCGACGAATGGGTAAAATCAGCATCCAATTTTGAAATCCGATCGTGATTATTTTCCGTGATTTCCTGGGCAATCAGAACTTTTCCAGTATTTTCAAAATGAGTCAGCGCTTCCTGCTTTTGATTGGCAACGCCGATCTTCTCTTCTTCCAGTTTTTCGATTTCCCGGTCAAATTTTTCCAGACCGTACATTTCCTCATTTTTGTCTTTCCGAATCGCATTCTTAATCGCTTTGATCTTCCTGCGGTTGGCCGCCATGGCATTCCGGTTTTCCCTGCCTTTCCGCAGGGCATCCAAGTGACGCACTTTAATCTGGTTGTTTAAAAGGAAATACAGGCCGCCAAAAAAGAAAATATCTACCACATACAGCAAGATCAAAACCAACGTGCTGTCCACGCCTGTCAACCGGTAAATTCCCACGGGAACACAAAAAAAGCAGACGGCAAACGTCAAAATGAAAACCAGAATCTCCTTCAATCCTCTGGTATAATAAAGGGAATAAAAAAGCAGCGAGTTGCAGAATCCGGGAACCCGGTCCTGGCGGAAGCCGGTTTTAATCTCCGTATTCAGACGCCGGTTTTCCTCTCTCAAATCTGCGGTTTCCTCTGCAATCCGGTCTTTCATCCCTTCATTTTTTGCTTTTTCTCTCTTGTTTCGTATCTTCTTTAAATGTCCTTGAATCTCCTCAATCTGCGTGTCATAACTATCGGTAATCTCTGCTTTCCGTTTTCGAATCGTCAGCTCAATGCTATCGGCCACCGCCTTCTTTTCCAACGTCAAAGCCTTTTCCAAACGCTTTGTCTGAAGCTCCTGCTCATCCTTAACCGCCTGCGCCCGCCGCAGTTGAATCACAGCCGCTTTCGCTTCTTCTAAAAAAGTAATATTATCAACACCCGCTTCCGCCATGGCGTACCTCCTTTGGGCATAAAAATCCTATAGAATAAGCATATCACAACCTTTTCCGGATGTACAGACAGATTTCGGGTGCTTATGCTAAATTTCGCCAAAACCCGTTTGGGCAAAGCCGCCCTCTACAAATAGTTTTTCCATAACGCAAAAACCGATACGTTTGAAATATCGTATCGGTTTTTGTTTGCTATACGTATTTTGTTGTTCAACTCCATCCATCTGCTTCTTACAGATTTTTTACCTTCTCCGTAATCTCCAACAGCTGCTCTTCCTTGGGAACGTACGGAATCCGAATCTTTTCCAGGCAAATTTCAAAGCCGCAGGCTTTTAATTCTTCTTCCACCAGGCCGATGCTCTGTCCGCCCCAACCGTAAGAACCAAAGGCAAATGCCTTGCGGTTCTTGGGAGAAAGGCCCTTCAGGTAGCACAGGAACGAAGCCACTGTCGGAAGCATCTGATTGTTCAGTGTCGGCGAGCCCACCGCAATATAGGTGCAGTCCAGTACGTCCGTCAACACGTCGGAATTGTGGTTGCATTTCAGATCAAAAAGTTTCGCAGGAATTCCCTTTTGGGTAAATCCTTCCAACACGGCAAGCGCCATCTGCTCCGTGGAATGCCACATACTGTCAAATACTACCAGAGCTTTTTCCTCCTGGGCTCCGGACGTCCACTTTCCGTAAGCTTCCAGAATCGCCGGAATATGGCTGCGCCAAATTACGCCGTGGCTCGGACAAATCATCCCGATATCCAAACCGCCGCAGGCCGCTACCGCGCCGCCCGCCTGCTTACTGTAAGGCATGACAATATTTGCATAATATTTCTTAGCCTCCTGGAGAACCACATCCAAAGGTTCCTGGTCGTCAAACCGTCCATTGGAGGCATAGTGCTGTCCAAAGGCATCGTTGGAGAATAAGATCTTTTCCTCCGGGCAATAGGTGACCATATTATCCGGCCAGTGTACCATGGGCGTAGCCACAAAGGCCAGGCTGCGTGCTCCCAAAGACAGCGTGTCGCCGCCTTTTACCGGCATATAATCGAACTCTCCATAGTGAGCCGTTAATCCCTTTACGCCATTGGGCGCGCTGGTTACTACTTTTGCATGAGGACACGCCTTCATCACCTCCGGCAATGCGCCGGAATGGTCCATCTCCACATGATTGGAGATAACATAGTCGATTTTTTCCGGGTCCACCACGCTGCGGATTCTCGCCAACAGTTCTTTTGCAAAGGGGGCTTTTACGGTATCAATCAAGGTGATCTTTTCATCCACAATCAAATACGCATTATAAGTAGCTCCCCGATTCGTTGTATATCCATGGAAATTCCGAACCGACCAGTCTACGGCGCCAACCCAATAAATCCCTTTTTTTACTTCGATCGCTTTCATAAGGACCTCCCATTTTTAGGTAATATGCCACGCCCCACTTGTGAGGCTCTAACTCGGTTTTTCATTATATCAAAAACCCATTAAAATTACAAGCACAGCGTCTTCATCACCGCTATTTTTCTTTCGTTACAAATTGGATACAGATTGGAGACGATTCCGATACAAGGGGCCGATAAACTTACGAGGAAAGCTCCGCCAGGCGTCATGCCTATTCATTAGGAAAGCCCTGGTTGGCAGCTACGCCGCCAGGCATATATCGTTGTTAGAAAAAGGAGGATCTATGAAAAAAAATCAAAATCGGGCCGCATTATTGGCCCTGTGTCTCGGTATATCGCTGTCTCTTGCCGCCTGTCAGCCAGCGCCGGAAAACGAGGTAGTGGTCGGCAAAAATCAGATTCAAGATCTGATTTCCAATACAGAAGCAAATGGTTCTATCCCCGATGGAACGCCTTCAACCGCGGTCCCCAGCGAATCTACCTTTCAAAAAACGTATACGCCGTCTGAAAATCTTCAATTCATCATCGACGCCAAGGTAGAAACCTATGATTCGGCCATGCCAGTGCTTTTGGTAAAGCCCCATGAGTTCACCGTCGAGGAAGTCCGGCCCATCGCGGACTATTTCTTCCAGGGCCAGACCGCCTATGAATCCAGATACGTAATGACAAAAGAAGAGATCCAAAAGCGGATTCTGGAAATAAAAGCATGGATGAACGATACCAACGGCCTTCTTGCCTGCGCGAATAGTCCGGAGCATGAACAAGATTTAAGGGCACAATATGAACAGGAAATTCAGTTCTGGGAAGAACGCTACGAAACTGCGGTGGACGATTACCAGCCAAAGGAATGCGACTGGCAGTTCCATCCGGCCAGCTATTTTGATGAAACGCTGGAAATGCCCGGCGCGGGAGGAATCTGTGAAAATGATAAGGCTTCCTATATAAAGGCCAGCGCCACGGTGAATGGAAAAGCGCTTGAAGTTGAGGCGATGAATCACACAACGGAAGGCTATATCGGTCATCACATCAGCTTTGGCCTATCCTGGGAAGATCCCATCTGGAATACCGGGGGAACTTCCGGCACGGAGGAGGAAGCAAAGCAATTGGCCGATCAGCTTTTACACGACCTGGGAATTCAAGATCGCTGGAACTTTCAGCAGTGCATGAAAAGCGAATTCACACAAGAGGATGGAACTCCGACGGGAGGGTACAGCTTTTATATCTCTTACCTTCCCATATTTGAAGGTTTTTCCCTATCCGACCTGCAAGACATTTCGCAAGGCGATGGAGATCACTACGCGCCCTTCTATTCCTACGAATCCTTGGATGTCACGATCGCAAACGGCGAAATCATCCAGTTCAACTGGTCGTCTCCGTTAGAAGTGGTCTCCGTAGAAAATGCGGCGGTAACGGAACTTTCTTTTGATCAGATTATGGAGCGGTTTGCGGCGCAAATGGAGATCTCCTACCCCTTTAGCTGGTTCCAGCTTCCAGGAAAAGAAGGGGATCCGGAAAGCACAGGCCCGAAAGTGGAGGAAGCCGCCTTTAAAATCACTGGCATCAAAAGACGGCTGTCCCGTGTTCTCGTTCCCAACGCCACCATGGAATATTATCTGATTCCGACCTGGTCTTTCTACGGCTTCGACGGAGTACGCGCAGAAGGCGATTCGGAGTTAACCTACGATTTTATCATTGTGGATGAAAATGGAAACAAATCCACCGAGCCCAAGCCTGCCAGTCATGTACTTTCTCTAAGCGCTTTAGATGGCAGCGTAATCCAAGCAGGTCTCGGCTATTAAGGAGAAAATCATCCTATTTCCCGGATCAGATTGACCATCTCAATGGCGCTCATCGCACAATCATAGCCTTTATTTCCCGCCTTTGTTCCGGCGCGCTCGATGGCCTGCTCGATATTTTCTGTGGTCAGCACGCCGAACAAGACGGGAATTTCACTGGCTAATCCCACAGCGGCAATCCCTTTCGACACTTCGCTGCATACGTAATCATAATGGCTGGTGCTGCCGCGAATGACCGCGCCCAGGCAGATGATTGCATCATACTTTCCCGTCTTTGCCATTTTCGATGCAATCAGTGGGATCTCAAAGGCTCCCGGAACCCACGCGACAGCGATATCCTCTTCCTTTGCCTCATGGCGCGTCAGCGCGTCTACCGCCCCGCTTAGCAGTTTCGCTGTGATAAACTCATTGAACCGGGCGGCTACGATGCCGATCTTCATCCCCCTCGCAATCAATTTTCCCTCTAATGTTTTCATTGTACTTGACTCCTTCCTATTATAATATAAAAACCTCAGACATCCAGTTGGGTCTGAATGCTTCTATTCTTCATATTTCAAAATGTGCCCCATGCGCTGCTGCTTTGTTCTCAAGTAAAATAGATCATGGGCAGTGGCCTCCATCTGAATCGGCACGCGTTCCGTAATCTCCATACCAAACTCGGAGAGCTGATAGATTTTATCCGGATTGTTGGTCAAAAGGCGCAGGCTCTTTACCCCTAAATCCCGCAAAATCTGCGCTCCGATATAATATTCCCGCTGATCTCCTGCAAATCCAAGAGCCACGTTGGCTTCCAGGGTATCCATGCCCTGTTCCTGAAGCTCATAGGCACGCAGCTTATTGATCAGACCGATTCCGCGCCCTTCCTGACGCATGTAGAGGAGGATTCCTCTTCCTTCCTCCTCAATCTGTCCCATCGCGGCAGTCAACTGCTGACCGCAGTCGCAGCGCAGGGAGCCGAAGGTGTCTCCCGTCAGGCATTCCGAATGAACCCGGCAAAGCACGTCCTGTCCGCCGCCAATCACGCCTTTTACCAATGCGATATGATGCTCCCCGTTTAACCGATTTACATAGCCATATGCCATAAAATCCCCGTATTTCGTCGGCATCTTTGTGACAGTCACACGGTCCACCAGCTTTTCATGACACTTTCGGTAATTTTGCAGCTCCCGGATCGTAATAAATTTCATATTCCACTGCTTGGCATATTCCATCAATTCCGAAGACCGCATCATCGTTCCATCTTCGCGCATGATTTCACAGCAAAGTCCACACTCCTTTAGCCCGGCCAGACGGCACAAATCCACGGTCGCCTCGGTATGCCCGCTTCGTTCCAAGACGCCATTTTTCTTAGCTAAAAGCGGGAACATATGCCCCGGACGGCGAAAATCCTCCGGCCCCGCGTCCTCTGCCACACAGCTCATCGCCGTGATGGAACGCTCGGCAGCGGAAATTCCTGTGGAGGTCGAAATATGATCGATGGATACGGTAAACGCGGTCTCGTGGTTATCGCCATTTTGCGCCACCATCTGGGGGATTTTCAGCCGGTTTACATACTCCTCGGACATGGGCATACAAATCAATCCCTTCCCATAAGTCGCCATAAAATTGATGTTGGCGGTAGTGGCAAATTCCGCCGCGCAGATAAAATCCCCCTCATTTTCCCGTTCCGGGTCGTCTGTGACTAAGATAATCTTTCCTCTTCTTAGTTCCTCCAACGCTTCCTCAATGGTATGATACTGAAACATGAACTTCCCTCCTTTTTAATACCCATACTGAGTTAAAAAATCTCTCGTAATCCGGCTTTGGTTCGCTTCGTCCTTGTCTACCCGCAATAACTTTTCCACATATTTTCCTATCATGTCGTTTTCCAGGTTAACTTCATCCCCCTCCCTTCGATCCTTCAACACGGTCATCCGAACCGTATGAGGGATAGCGGAAATAGAAAACCGGTCGGAAAACACCTGCGCCACCGTCAGGCTGATGCCGTCGATCGCAATGGAACCCTTTTCTACGATATACCGCAAGATGGAAGGTTCCGCCTGAACCGTATACCAAATCGCCGTATCGTCCTGCCGGACTTCTACGATTTTTCCCACTCCATCGACATGCCCCGCCACCAGATGGCCGCCGAATCGCCCGTCAGCTGCCATTGCCCGTTCTAAATTGACGCGGCTGCCGCATATGAGCCGCGCCAGGGAAGAACGGTTTATGGTCTCGTGCATCACATCCGCCGAAAAACACCCGTTTCCCAAAGAAACAACGGTCAGACAAACGCCGTTCACAGCGATACTGTCGCCAATTTTCGTTCCCTCTAAGACCGCTTTCGCCTGAATGGTCAAAACAGCGGATTTGCTTCCCTTTTGAATCTGTTTTACCACTCCCACTTCCTCAACAATCCCTGTAAACATTAGGTTTTACCTCGCTTTCGATCAAAAAATCTTCTCCCAATTGAATTACCGTGCTGTTTTTTAAAGATATCGCCTGGGCCAGGGCGGCAATTCCATCCCCTTCCACCGGAGTCTTCGCCTCCCGCCCGCCCAAAAGTTTCGGCGCCAGATACGCCTGCACTTTATCTACAACCCCTGCCTCCAAAGCCGCCCAGTTGAAAACGCCGCCCCCTTCCAGCAAAACGCGGTCAATCTGCTCCTGTCCCATCCGCTCCATCAACTTCCGCAAGTCAACCCGGCCGTCTTTCTCCTCCATGACCCATAACCGGCACCCAGCCTCCTGGTAAACGCGCTGCCGTTTGGAATCGGTACAACAGGTGGCAAGAATCGTCAGCGTCTGTCTTGCCGTTGTAACCACCTGGGCGGTCACGGGAGTGCGAAGCTTGGAATCGCAGACGACACGAATCGGGTTTTTCCCTCCTGGAATACGGCAAGTCAGTAAGGGATCGTCGGCCAGTACCGTTCCTATGCCCACCAAAATTGCTCCGGCCTGATGCCTCTGCTGATGTACGTGTTTTCGGGCCTCTTCTCCGGTAATCCATTTGGAATCTCCTGTATAGGCCGCGATCTTTCCATCCATGGTCATAGCATATTTCATGACCACCAGCGGCCGTCCAGTCCGAATATAGTGAAAAAAGGCTTCATTTATCCGATCACACGCTTCCTGCAAAACACCTTCCACCACATGCATGCCATGCTCCCGCAATTGCTGAATTCCTTTTCCACAAACCAGGGGATTCGGATCCGCTGACCCGACCACCACCTTTTGGATGCCCGCTTCCAAAATGGCCTCCGTACAAGGCGGCTGTTTTCCCACATGGCAGCAGGGTTCTAGGGTTACATACATGGTCGCGCCGTCCGGCGATTCGGTGCAGGAAGCAAGGGCGTTCCTCTCGGCGTGGGGGCCGCCGTATCGTTCATGATATCCTTGTCCGATGACACGCCCGTCTTTTACAATCACCGCCCCTACCATCGGGTTCGGGGATACCCATCCGCAGCCTTTTTCAGCAAGCTGCAAGGCCATCCTCATGTAATCCTCATCTCTCATTTTTTTCCTCCTTTTGACACCTACACCCTCCAAAAAATTCATACAAGTCAGCCTTTCCCTTTCATCCAGAAAGACAAAAAAATACCCCGAACCAATGGTTCAGGGCAAAATCCAGAGAATATCCTATCTCGCATGAGAACCGCCGTGCTTATCGCATAGCGCTTTTTATTCTATAGGAAATTCCGTCGGAATTTCCTATGAAATAAAAAACCTTGGAATGTCAAAAAAACACTCCAAGGCAATCCATTCTCATACAGAATCCTATCATTCCGTATCATTCATCTTCTTCCATCCAGACTATACTGTCGGCTTCGGAATCGCACCGAATCTGCCTTGCGGCTCGTGGGCTGTACCACCGGTGGGGAATTGCACCCCGCCCTGAAGATTGTATTCAATTGATGCTGTTAGTATACACAGCAAAACTTGTTTTGTCAAGAAGCCTTTCATTGAACCACATGCAAAGGGCAAGAAACACTCCACCCCTCACTCTTCCCCGGATGGGTGGAGCGTCTTATACCTTCAATTAACAAGAGCATACACGCCTCATAGCGGGATAATTTAGGCATCTTCTGCGTTATCTTCCATCGGCGTACGTCCAGTACGCCTCTGTCAGATGCCTGGACGATGCCTAAATTCTCTCCGCTTGAGGTCACAGAGCCAGGCAGAGATCAATTTTGCTTTCTGCAAGGCAGTTGAACGATGCGTACAGGGCGTACGCTGAGTGAAACTAACGATGCAGAAAGCAAAATTTACTCTGTCCTGGCCGTGCGTGCCCTTGTCAATTGAAGGTAACTATCCGCCAGAGACAAATAGAGTTCTACCTCCGTTTCTCCGATCTGTGTTTTGATGTAATCCACAACCGCCTGCCGGCCAGCCAATAATTCCTTTTGAAACGCCTCGTCCGGCGTTAGCAATGTCATCCCTTTTGTCTCAGTCAGCCATTGCCTTAACTCTCCTACGATCTTTGGCGTCTGCTCCGTCACCTCTGAAATATAACGCTGAATTTCCGCCTTCAGCATCTCCTGATGCTCCGCCGTCATCTGGTTCCACTGTTCTTGGTTCATCACATACACATAAACGGTCGGCAAATGCCCTGTTTCCACAATGTAATCCTGAACTTCATACAGACGCTTGCTTTTTGCCACTACATAGGGGTTTTCCTGAGCATCTACCGTTCCATTGTAAAGAGCCATATAAAGTTCATGAAAATCAATGGGAACCGGCTCCGCGCCCAAAGACTCCCATAAAATCCGGTGACAAATATTGTCCTGGATTCGAATCTTTAATCCCTGTAGATCCTCCACCGAGTAGATCGGGCGATTGGAAGTCAGATATCGATAATCATGAGCGCTAATTCCCAAGAGAACAAGCCCCTTTTCCGCGTAGAGAGGCTCCAGGAAGCGCATCCCCGATTCATTGAGAAAGTTCTGGTATGTCTCAGAATCCGGAAACAGCCAAGGAATATCCAGCAGAGAAGCTCCCGGAACCACTGTGGTTTGTCCGCTTGGAGACATCATAGTAACAGATATCGTTCCATTTTGAACCGCTCGAATCAGCTGTGCGTCTTCCCCCATAATCCCATTTTCATAGAGGCTCACGTCAAACAAACCGCTTGCATTCAAATCGTCCAAACAGCTTTGAAATACCTTCCCATATGGCGCATCTGAGAAGTTCCCGGCAGTCGCAATGGATAAATAAACCGGACATTCCGTCTGAATCTCCTCCATAAAAGTAGGTTCTATGATCTCTACTTTTCTCTTGGCTGTACATCCGCTCAGACAAAGTCCAACCAAAATCAAAGACATCCACCAATATTTCATCCCTCTCCTCCCTCGTATTATAAAGTAGTAACGTTAGTCCCTTTCTGTATCTCACGATACTGATTCGGAGCCATTCCTGTAAATTTTTTAAACACCCGGTAAAACGTCTGATTGGAATGAAAACCGCACCGAAAACCAATTTCCGACGCAGAAAGCGCAGATGCGCTTAACATTTGCTTCGCCATATCCACACGGTATTGATTTAAATAAGAAATAAAGGTTGTCTCCGTCACCTCCACAAATAAAGTGCTTAGATAGGAAGCGGAAATGCCGGCAACATTGCTGATTTCCGACAGGGACAGGTCACAGTCGTTAAAATGCTCTTGGATGTACGCTTTGGCCACATCCACATAGCGGTATCGCCTTTTCCGGTTCTCCGTAACAACCATATGGGCCATATCCGTGCAGAAACCGCGATAACATCTGGCAAATTCATCGGTATCCTCCGGAATCTGCCCCACCGTCAGGCCATTTTCTACCTGCAATCGTTGAATATTCTCCACCGGTACATGAAGCTCTAACAGTGCATCCGTAATTGCCTCAAAAAGGATCTGCTTCCATGCTTGCCTCTCTTTTTCATCCGCATGTTTCATCTGGGCAACGATGCAATCCGCCTTATCCGTCGCAGCAGCAGCATCTCCCTCCAGAGCAAATGCCAGCATCTGTTTCGTATTTTCCTGTACATATTTTCTGATCATCTGATGTTCCGCTTCGCCAGTCTCTGATACCTCCCCGTCCAAATATTGTTGAAATAAGACCTTTTCTCTCGTCTCCAGCCAAAGATTTCTCAGTTCTCGAATATCCATACTGATCGGACTAGCGGACAAAATAGCCTCAAAAGGTTGGTCTTGTACCAACTGTTTGATTTGCTCCATAATCGTAACCACGATTTTTCTAATATAAGGAGACGCGGCTTCTTCTGAAAAGCAGCAGACAATCATAAAATTTGTATTGCTGAAAGCCACGGGACAAAGCGTCAGGTTCTCATAGTGCATCTGCCATACCAAATTAATCAGATTATGATTGTGCAGCGTATTTTCAAAGATCTGCGGCCGTTCTGGATTTAGATACCGATATCCTCCGCAGATGACGACATATCGCCCGTGAAGCAGTGATTCGGCGCCAATCTCTTTCAGAGCCTCTTCAATATAGTTTTCATCTCCATATTTTCCCAACACATATTTTCGAATGACTTGCTCTAAAATGTCCCGCGACATCACCTGAAGGAACAAGTTCATCCGTTCCCGGCTCTCATTGGTCTCTTTTAGCTGATTCGAAAACACTTCCGTCTCCGAATATAGTTCCAGATCGCTTCTTTTTTCTATCGCATTCTTTAACAATACCCGAATTGGCGCATACACTCTTTTGGAAATCAACCATGAGAGAAACACGCAAAATGCGGCGGACAATATGGCAACCGGAAGCAAAACCACCAACTGAGAAAACCAGCCCGTCGGATTTTGCTTTTGTGGAATCATAAAATAACTCCACCGCAAATGTTCCCCTTGCAAATAATAAGCCGTTGTCGCCCCGCTCGTCAGATCCGCCTGCTCCAATTGCTCCACATAAATGATGTTCTGAATTTCATCCGGGAGTTCACCGTAATCGACCTCTGTCCCTAAAATAGGCGATTTGTCTTCATCATAAACGCAGATCTCTATATTTTCCAAATTGGATTTTAAAATATCTTCCAGCTCCCTTTGGTTCAATTCCAAAAGACAGCTACCCACGTAATACGGCGTCTTCATGTCAATCACAAGATATATTTTTTGGTTCCAGGTCATCACCTGCCAGTTTCCTTTTTGGTTACTAGGATGTTTCTCTGGGTGCGCCCTCTCCAAATGCCGTTCGTACACGCTGACTTCCGTACTATATTCCCAAGGCATATAATAATGATCCGAATGATAAAGAATTCCCGATCGGTCAGAGATGAAAAAAATTTTTTCCAACATCGAATTTGCCGCCTGCTGGCTGGCCAAGTTCTTTACGATCCGCTGTGATACTTCATCATTTACCGCGTCCGGATTAATCAGAGCCATCACAAAATCGTCCGTCCAAAGAGTTTGCTCCATGGACGCCGCCAGATAATCCATCATCCGCTCTAAGCTCTCACTTTTATCCTGCAGCCCAAGCGCACGAATACGGTGGAGGCTTGTATTTTTTTCTCCGCTGATGGCTGTATTGGCATAAAATAAAAAGAAAGCAAGCATAACGATAGAAAGCAGACATAAACTGCCAAAAATCTGAAAATACAATTTTTGAGTATGTATCAATCGTCGAAACGCTTCCATCCTTTGTCTCATATTTTCACTCTCTCCGCTTTTTTCTTATCCTATCACACTTTATCCTCGGTTTCTACCATTCCCAACTGCGTATTCCTTGTCAAAGAAAAACAGATGCGCGAAAAGCCTGGCGTCATTCGGCGCCAAGCTTATCGAGCTTTGGAAATCAAACTTATCCTTTCAAATTGTAATCCACCAAGAAACCAACTTTTGTATTTGGTTCCATCTTTTTCATCTCACAGGCCTCGCCGATGATTAACGTTTTCTGTGTTTCCTTTATGTAAGGCTCCCAACTTTTCTTACCTGCGCCGTTCGGATCCCCGGTTTTGATAAAGTTTGCCCAATAATCTGCCAGCTGATTGGACAAATCATAATCATGCCCGGTATATGGCCTTAAAGAGCGCACCAGTGTCTGGAACACATAGTGGTGCTCCACGGAATGGTGTGCGCCTGTTTCTTCCGCCCCCGGAGGCACATAGGTAAAGTAATACATGAACGCGGGTTTTCTGCCCAATTTATTTTGGTTTTCGCACCAGGCAATGGATGCTGCCAACATTCCATCTCCGACGGGATCTTCAAAATGCTTGCGGCACTTTTCAGGGCTCTCCGATTGGATCGCGGTCAAAAACTCATCCGCCCTGGAACCATAACTTTTTGCCATTTGCAAAAGCGTATCAGAAGAAGGCAGCGCCGCATCCTTGTGGCGCATCTCATCTGCGGTGGAACCGATCATCGTATCCTTTACCGTGTGCTTTCCTTGAAGGAAATATTCCTCCGGAAGCATCGGATTCACATAGCCGTCCACCGCGGGTGCAAAAGGAATTCCAATCCCAATATACGACTTAAACTCTTGATACTTTTCAACAAGGAAATCCGCCGGCAGTTTTCTGGCCTCCGCAACATTGTTCGCTCCCACAAACTTCAAGAATTCCTGTCCGCGCCTTTTCGCTTCCTGCATCGTCGGATTCAAGGCTCCTTTTCGGGCCAGCCCTCCGCCGCTTTGCATAATCGCACGCTGAAACAACCCATCTGTTAAAGGAGAGGCACACAAATTCATCACGCTGAACCCTCCGGCCGACTGACCGAAAATGGTGATCTGTTCCGGATCGCCTCCGAATGCAGCAATATTTCGCTTTACCCATTCCAGACCGGCCACCTGATCCATCGTTCCATAATTTCCAGTACTGCCATGAGCGTCCTCCTGCGCCAGCTCATCTAAGGCCAGGAAACCAAACACATTCAGCCGGTAAGCAATGCTGACAAAGACAATTCCTCTTTTGGCAAACCCCTCCCCATCATAGGCATTTAAATAGCTGTAGCCAGTTTCAAAGCCGCCGCCATGAAAATAAACCGCTACCGGAAGATTTTCTTCCGCCGACTTTGCCGGAGTCCAAATATTTAAATACAAGCAATCTTCACTGCGCGGAAATTCCACAACGTAAAACTCCCTTGCAGCCAGCGTATTTCCACCTTCTGAGGCAAACCGCGGCTGCATCGCAATAGGTGCAAACCGGTACGCCGGGTAAATGCCTTCCCACGGCTCCGCCGGTTCCGGCGCTCGGAAACGAAGATCGCCCACCGGAGCTTTGGCAAAGGGAATTCCTTTAAACAGACTGACCATCTGATTGCCTGCCGGCAATCCTTCTACCAGACCGTTCTCGGTCTTTGCTTGTAACAGTGCCATAATTTTCCTCCTTAAATAGTAGATAATATGTAAATAAACACAGCATTCCTCCTACAAATCCCACGAAAAATACTGGTCGGTAACTTTCAAAATAATCCACTGTGCGCCCCAAAAGAGAGACGCTGACTGCATTGGCTAAACTCTGACAAGCCATAAGCCACGAATATATTTTGCTGTAATTTTCTCCCCAAAAGCACATCCTCGTCAGAGTCGGAGCCGACACGGATATCATTGAATTGTAAAATCCAACAGCAAAACTGGCCGTACACAAAAGAACGATCCATCTGCTTCCAGAAAGAAAAAGAACAAAGGATGCCGCCGCCAATATCATCAGGATTCCATTGCCTTTTTTTATCCCAAGACGGTCATTGAGAAATCCCAACAGGATTTTTCCAATCGAATTTCCCAATAAGGCAGCAGTCGCACATGCGCCGGCCATTTGCAAAGTGCCCCCTAGATGCAACGCATAGCTTGCCATATATTGAGAAATCACGCTCCCGACTCCAAACGTCCCCATCATAATTGCCATCAGCCAAAAGGGCCTGGAATGCAGAATTTCCTTGGCGGTCAGCGTACACTTTGACGATATCATTTCGGCAGCATGACTTTTACTCCCATAAGGTAAAAGTCCTTTTTTCTCCGGCTCCATCGTCACGCCAAACAGCAAGGCAAAAAGAGACGCCAGGAGGCAAAAAATGCCGCAAAAAATGGATGCCAGCCGCCACCCGGCAAAATCCATTAACCAAGAAATTCCGTAATTAATTATCGCTCCAGAAAATCCGGTACACGCAGTTGCAATCCCCAGAGCCATTCCCCGTTTTTCTTCAAACCAATTTTGAATTACAATCGGAATAAACAGAAAAAACATAGGTATGCTAACTCCCCGCATCACTCCAATCAGATACCAAAGCGCCATGCCCTGGGATAATGCAGGCACAATCCAGGATACACCATAAAGAACAACCGCTATGGTCATCAAAGTTTTTCCAGAAATCTTCTGTATTAAATTTCCATAGACCGGCGACGCTGCTACCGACAAAATCCCCTGTACCGTAACGTACATCGTAAATGTTCCCAAAGGAATCTCTAAGCTTTGGCTTACCGGCGTATAAAACATAGACGCACAAAGAGCGGCTCCTAAGGTTCCCGCCTGAATCAAACAGCAGCAAACCAAAACCTTCCAGGCAGGATGTATCTTTTTCCTTCTCATACCATCTTTTTTCCTTTATAAATAGAGGCCGGCACCGAAATGCCGGCCCTTTCTAAATTCTACTTTGCCGATTTGTCACTGCCAGTCAGGCTCTATACTCCCTGCCATCCTGGTAAGCTACTGCTGAACGCCGGCATTCTTCAGATAAGCGTCTACCAGCTCATCACCCAAATCCGTACGCAGCATATCCCATACTGGCTCCGCCGCGGTAGTCATCGCAGCCCGGATATCATCCGTACACTCCAAAACCGTAAGTCCATCGCCAATTGCTTCAAATGTAGCGGCATTGGTTGCCTCTAAATTTGTCCATGCGTAATTGCTCACATCTTCCAGGAAATCAGACAGGATTGCCTTGTACGCATCCGGAAGAGACGCATAATAGTCCTTATTCATCATGTAGCAGCTGACATTGGAAAATGCCGGGATATCCATAAAGTAATCCTGAACCTCATGGAACTTCATAGCATAAACTGCCTGAATCGGATTATCCTGCGCGTCCACTAATCCCTGCTGCAGGCCAAGATACAGCTCCGAAAATGCCAGAGGGGTCGGGTTAGAGCCTAAATTTTTCCAAAAGGCCATATGATAGGAGTTCTCCAGCGTACGAATATTCATACCCTTAAAATCTTCCGGAGTTTTGATTTCCGTATTCGTCGTCAGAGATCTCATCGTACCGCCGCTCAGATACAAAATCTCCATATTTTTCTGATTGGTGATCGCGTTCATGGTATCTTTAAACTGAGGGATCTTTTCATAAGCGTCCTCATCGGATGCATAAACCATCGGCATATCGAAGATAGCCATCTCCGGTACATAGGAAACCATAGCGGAAGAAGAAAGCAGAATCATAGGAATATTTCCGGCCATGCAGTTTTCTACCAGTTCCGAATCTGCTCCCAGCGTCCCATCAAAAGCAACCTTAATATTCAGCTTGTCTCCGGTCTGCTCTCTGATTTCCGCTGCTTTCTCCGTGATATACTTACTTACATCCAGAGCGGAAGACTGAGAAGAGGCAAAGGTAATCTGCATTTCCGGCAGATCCGCAAAATCTGCTCCGCCAGCAGCTTCTGTTCCTGCGGCAGCCTCCGTCCCTGCAGCCGCTGCCGTCGTCCCTGCGGCTGCAGTTGTGTCTGCGCCTGTCGTGGTCTTCGAGTCTCCGCCGCAGGCAGCCAGGGAAGCCACCATCAGGGCGCTCATCATCATTGCTACAAACTTCTTTTTCATAAAAATTCCTCCTTTAGATTTTCTATTAGACCAATGCCATACTGAGTGCTGGGATAAAGGTAATCATCAGCAACGCAATACAGTAGGTTCCAATCAATGGTAATGCTTTCTTTCCTATTACCATAGCGTCCTCATGGATAATGGGGGCAGCCACAAATAGGTTCATGCCAAAGGGCGGGGTCACAAAACCGACCGCCAGGTTACAGGTAAGAATGATGCCAAGATGTACTGGGTCAATCCCTAAGCTAACCGCAAAAGGCAGCAGCATCGGACCAAGAATCATCACGGCGGGCCCTACGTCGATCACCATTCCCATAATAAACAGGATAATGTTCAAAATGAGCAGGAAAACTACTTTGTTTCCAACCGTACCGGACAAGAACTCCGAAATAGCAATCGGCGCATCGATAATGACCATCAGCTTTACAAAACCCTGAGCCAACGCCATCATAGCTGCCAAAGGCCCATAAGACTTTACCCCGCTCCGGAAGAAACCGATCAGGTCTTTTGCTCGGATGGATTTGTAAATAAACAGGCAGACAAAAATGGAATAAAACACGGACACGCAGGCAGCTTCGGTCGGAGTTACAATTCCACTGTAGATTCCGCCCAAAATAATAACCGGAGTCAATAGCGCCCAGAATCCATCCTTTAGTACATGGAAAACCCCCTTTTTCCTCAATTCCCGATAATTTTTCTCAATACGGGCACGATCCTCGCCCTTGATACGGCAATACGCTACCGTATAGATCATCAATGCCGCGGCAATCAAACAGCCAGGGATGATGCCGGCGATAAATAAATTTCCAACAGAGGTATCCGTAACCATCGCATAGGCAATATAAGGAATACTGGGAGGAATGATAACGCCCAATCCGGCAGCCGTGGCGACCAAAGAGGCGGAAAACAGCTTCTCATATCCCAGATTCATCAAAAACGGGATACACATGGTACCAACGGCGGCGCAGGTGGCCGGACCGGAACCGGAGATCGCGCCATAGAATAGGCAGGTCACGACAACCGCGCAGGGCATTCCTCCAGGTATCTTTCCAATAAATACAGCAAAAACATCGAATAGTTTTTTGGACAAACCGCCCGTCGCCATAATCGCTCCGGAAAGCATAAACAGAGGAATCGCTAAAATCGGCGTACTGTCCACGCCTTTAATCATACTGCGGACAACGAACTGCAGATCCGCCATAAAGTTTGGGTCCATCAATGTCGGAGTAATTGTGGCAAAGCCCATAGCAAAGCAGATGGGAACCGACAATGCCAGCAAGACAAAAAATACGCCAAATACAAACAAAGTCATGATAGCTCTACCCCCTTCTCCTTCTTACGCAGCGACAGGAAATATTTGACCAAATCTTGAATTCCACGCGCTGTTCCAAGAACAAATCCAATCGGTGCAATTCCGTAAAGGATCCACATCGGAAGCTTCATTGCCGGACTTGCCTGGTGAATCTCCGCCGCATTCTTTGCAACCTGAAAGGCTGGTTCGATCATGATCGCGCAAAATGCGATACTCATGACACGGGCGAATACCTCCAGTCCGATTCCGATCACTTTTGGCACTCGCTTTACCAGCATATCCACACGCAGCATACAATTGGTTCGGAAGCAATAACCTAAGGAAATAAAAGCAGACGCTACAAAACAGTAACGGCAAAATTCCTCCGGCCATACCAATGGAGCTTGAAAGAAATATCGAAGAACTACCTGCAGCATCATAACAACGGTCAAACTGATCAGTAAGATGACGCAGATTCCTTCCTCCAGGTATTGCTCCAGCCACTTTAAAACTTTCACAAAATCCCCTCCTTCTTTTCACGTTTTGTTTTGCCAAGTGGTGCTTGGGTTCATCATAAACGAAAAAAGACCCCCGGAAAATTCTCCATTTTTCAGGGGGTTGGAGGTTCTTTGAGTTTTAGGAAAAAGTGAGAAGGATTGAAAAAATTGAGAAAAGGGGCAGACGGATATTTCCGTGCTGCCCCCTTTCCTGTTTTCGTTCTATGGGAAATCTCGTTGGAATTTCCCATGAAAAACTTCTTGATTCTTATGCTTCCGGCAAAGCCATGTCTTCGGGAATACCGCCGAAGAGATATGGAACCGCTTTATCCCGGTACACAAAGAAGTAACTCTTTTCGTACATTTTCTTTATCTCTTCCGGAGAAAGCTTCAGGAATTCCTGATAACGGTCGCGAAGCTCCTGAAGATATCGATGCCATTCCGTTGGATCGATGAACGCGTCTTTTTCCCCTTTTTTTACACGCTCCCACTTTTCATAGGTATCATTGTGGAATGGATGATTTCCTAGCATGACGTCCACTTTCTCATCCCATACCTTATCAATGGACTGTGCAAAAACCTTTCTCATGTCCACCGTCAGCCCGCATTCCTTTAACCGGTCTTCGCTGAGAGTGACAAAGCCTGCACCACCGTAGATTCCCACGTGATACGTCTTCCCATCCTCTTCGGTCTCCCAAAAGTGAGACATTACGCCGATCGTATGTCCCGGCGTCAGCACACAGCGGATCTTAGTATTTCCAAGTTCCAGCACGTCGCCGTCTTTTAAGAGGATATCGGGCGTGAAATTTTCATTAAAACGGCCTCCTCCCAGATTCATCCTCTCAAAGCGTTCCGGATGCTCCGCCATATCCGCCGCGTCTACCTCTCCCATTAAGGTCTTCGCCCCCGTCAGATGAACCAGGGCACGGACCGCTCCATAGTGATCCATATGCGCATGAGACACCAGAATATATTTGATCTGTCTGGGATCAAATCCCAGCCGCCAAATATTATCCAGCAAATATGCCAGTTCCGGTAGACACGGGGTGTCCAGCAGGATCAAGCCGTCACCGGTATCGATCAGATGGGAACTGCACCAGGTATTTCCTACAAAATACACATTTCCTACAATGTGAAATGGCTCCTCCGCCATCAGGTAGGAACGGCGCATCAGCTCCGGCGGCGGCGACATGTTGCCAAAACGATTAAAATTACTCATTCGAGATTCCTCTCTTACTCAAAAAATGTTTTATTTGTGATTCTCAAAATGTCTCCGCTAAAGGTTACATTCTGTAGGGACTCCGTAGCCAATACATAGGCCTGGATCGAATTGACTGGAATCCAGATCAGATTGTCGGTAAAAATCTTTTGCCCTTCCTTGCAGAGAGCCAGCCTCTCGGTATCGTCATAGCAGGCTCGAATCTTCCCTAAACACTCGGCGTACTCCTTGGCGCCCTCTTTCTCTACCGTATAGAACAGATAGTTGGTTCCACCGATTCCGCTGAATTCTGGATTGGAATCCCGCCACAGGCAGGACAGATGATCGCCGCTGCGCCCTACGTTGTCCAGCAGGAACAAATCAAAGCCCTCTCCGGACGCCATGATTTCTTTCTGCTTTGCCAGCTCCATGGTATCCACCTTCAGATCGATTCCCACCTGGGACAAAGATGCCTGCAGCAGCTCCACCAGGGCCTGATGATAGGTTCTGGCATCGGTCAGAATGGTACAGGAAAAGCCGTCCGGATAACCCGCTTCCGCCAGACAAGCTTTCGCCGCTTCCAAATCATAGGCATATGGATAATTGTCCGCCAGGGTCTCGTCAAATCCCCAAATACCAGCGGCCACGCTGCTGTAGGCCGGAACGCCGACACCAGGCGAAATGATATTGGCCCAGGATTCCCGATCGATACAGTGAGCGATAGCTTCCCGCACCTTCTTATTGCTCATATATTCAGAGTTGTGATTGAAGTTCACGTTATTGTTCCGAAGAATCAAGGTCGGTTCGGTAATCGCTTTCACTCCGCCAACTTCCCCATTTAGAACACGCGCCACATCGCTGCCGTCCGGATTGATCATGATATCGGCTCCGCCGGTCTCCACTTCGATCAGCGCCTGAGAAACCTCCGATATGGTACGGATCTTGACGGTTTCCAATAACGGCGCACCGTCCCAGTAATCGTCAAATCGTTCCAGGGTCATCACGTCTCCGACTACCCAATCCGTCAGCTTAAAGGGACCTGTGCCAACCGGCTCATATTGATACTGGTCGCCCATCTCCTGGTATGCCTTCTTATTGACGATAAATAACTCCCCAAAATAACTAAGCTGCCCGGAATTGTCCTCTTTCAGGGGAATCACTACGGTCTTCTCATCCGGCGTAGTGATGTTCTCCACGTCGCAGGCTGTATAGTTGGAAGCCTTTCCGCCGGTCGAATTCGCCATCTCCTGGATAGAGAAAACCACGTCGTCCACCGTCAATGCTTCGCCATTATGGAACGTCACGCCGTCCCGGATATGGAAAGTGATTTTTTCCTGATCTACCTCCCAGGATTCGGCAAGAGCCGGCAACACTTCTCCCTTGGTATCGACGGACACCAGTCCTTCAAAGATGAGATACTGCACCATACTTGCTCCGATGCTCACCGAGTTATAAGGGTGAACGTTGCCGGGTTCGCCAGACGTATTGGCGATAATCAGCGTATCCTTGCTGCTCTCGCCCGTTGCCTCCACACTGACGTTTCCCGCGGTGGCGCCTCCAGCCGCGCCGCTTCCTTCCGTCCCTGGCGCCTGCGCTGTACCGGATTCTCCGCCGGAGCATCCGGCCGCCGTCAGCAGCATAACCGTCGACATCATTACTGCTATCCATCTTTTCTTCATCTTTCTCCTCCTTATAGATTCTTATTTTCCGCAAAGTGGCAGGCCACGAAATGATTAGGAGCCATTTCCTTCAGCTCCGGCTGCTTCTCGAAGCACTCCGGCTTTGCAAAATTGCACCTTGCTGCAAATCGACATCCTGGTTTGGGATTGATTGGCGAGGACAATTCCCCTTTTAAAAGAATCCGTTTCTGCTGATGATCGACATCAGGAATGGGAATTGCTGACAAAAGCGCCTGTGTATAGGGATGCGCCGGCCGTTTAAACAGTTCCGCCGCCGGGCTCTTTTCTACCAGCTGACCCAGATACATCACGCAGATATCGTGGGACACATACTTTACTACGGATAGGTCATGGGTGATAAACATGTAGGTCAGCCCCATTTCTTTCTGCAAATCCAGCAGCAGGTTAATAATCTGCGCTTGAATGGAGACATCCAGTGCGGAGACCGGTTCGTCGCAGACAATAAATTTGGGATTCAGCACCAAGGCACGCGCCACGCCAATCCTTTGGCGGCGTCCGCCGTCCAATTCATGGGGGTAGCTGTTCACCAGCCGCTGAGCCAGACCGACGATATCCATCATCTCCTTGACTTTTCGGTCGATCTGAGTCTTCGGAACAAGCTTTGTAATCAAAAGCGGTTCCCGAATTGTTTCACTGACCGTCATACGGGGATTCAGGGAAGAAAACGGATCTTGAAAGATAATCTGCATCCTTCGCTGCAATTCTTTCAGTTTCTTTTTACTGACGTTCGTGATATCCTCCCCTTCAAAGAAGATCTTCCCTCCCGTGCTATCTAATAAGTGGAGAATCACTCTGCCTAGCGTTGATTTTCCGCAACCGGATTCCCCCACTACTCCCAGGGTTTTTCCTTTATCAATGGAAAAGCTGACGCCGTCCACCGCGTGGAGGGTTCCGCCGGGAGTCTGAAAATACTTTTTCAGGTCTTGGACTTCCAATAGCATTTCTCACTCCTCCTTTCCCAGAATCGGGCAACGGCAGCAGCGAACCAAATGGCCCTCTCCCATATCGCGCAGAGGAACCGGTTCCTTCACACAAGCCTCCGTCTGATAAGGACACCGCTCGGCAAAATGGCACCAAGCCGGCAGGCTGGTCGGGTCAGGCATCATGCCGCTGATCGGCTTTAAACGCCGCTCGTCAAAAGAAAGCTCATCCGCCGCGCTCATATCCGGCAAGGAACCAAACAATCCCAACGTATAGGGATGCAGTGTGTTTTTAAAAACCTGCCGGGTGGTTCCCCATTCCACAATCTGCCCGGCATAGACGACCGCGACCCGATCGCACATCTCTGCCACAATACCCAGATCATGGGTAATCATAATCACAGACATTTCCATCTCACGTTTCAGCTGATTCATCATATCCAGAATCTGAGCCTGAATGGTCACGTCAAGGGCCGTCGTCGGTTCGTCCGCAATGAGAAGCTCCGGATTACACGCCAAGGCAATCGCGATGACTACCCGCTGTTTCATGCCTCCGGAAAACTGGTGCGGATAATCCGAGTAGCGTTCTCCCGGAATTCCCACTAACTCCAACGTCTTTTTGGCCACCTTTTCCGCTTCTTTTTGATGAAGGTTTTGATGGAGGATTACGGATTCAGCAATTTGTTCCCCCACCGTATGTACCGGATTCAATGCGGTCATCGGATCCTGAAAAATCATAGAAATGTGATCCCCTCGGATTTTCTGCATCTCCGGAATGCTTTCCTTCAGCAGATCTTTTCCCTTCCACAAGATTTCGCCCCGCACAATCCGCCCTGGCGGGTCGGAAATCAGGCGCAAAATGGAGAGAGCTACCGTCGTCTTTCCCGCTCCGGTCTCTCCGACCACCCCCACGGTTTCTCCTTTATTTACTGTAAGGTCAATGCCGTTTACCGCCTGAACAACACCGTCTCCGGTCCGGTACTCTACCGCCAGATCCCGAATTTCCAATAAAGCGTTCTTTTTCGTATTCATCCGCTCCCTCCTAATCTTTCAGGCGGGGATCCAGCGCATCCCTTAAGCCGTCGCCAAACAGATTGAATCCATATACTGTAATCATAATTGCCAAACCAGGGAACAGCGTCAGCCACCAGTTATAGCGGATCAACGAGCGTCCGGCCGACAGCATGGCCCCCCATTCCGGCGTCGGCGGCTGCACGCCAAGGCCGACAAAGCTTAGACCGGCCGCGCCCAAAATCGAAGAAGCAATCTTTAGACTATACTGAACAATCAAGGGAGCCAGAATGTTTGGCAGAATGTGTTTAAAGATAATCCGGCCGTTTCCTGCGCTGATTGCTTTTACCGCCTCCACGTACTCCTGATCGCGGACCGACAGCACCGACGCTCTTGTGATCCGGGCAAATTCCCCAATGCCTCCGATGGAGATAGCAACGATCGTATTGACCAGACCAGTGCCCATCATAGCAGAAATTGAAATTGCCAGCAGCATATGAGGGACGGAAAGGATGATATCGATCAGCCGCATCAGGACATTGTCCAAGGCGCCTCCAAAATAGCCAGCCACCGCTCCGATACATCCGCCGGCCAGAGTGGACAGAGTAACCGCCGCAAAACCAACCAGTAAGGAAGTTCTTGCCCCGTAAATCACGCGGCTTAGGATACAGCGGCCAAATTTATCCGTACCGAACGGATACCTGGCGCAAGGCCCCAGCAAGCTGTCTGCCAAATGCTGCTCTTCATAGGGATACGGCGCGATGACATCCGCAAAAACTGCCACCAAAATCATAAGAATGACAAGAGCTAATCCGAACATAGCCAGCTTATTTTTCTTTACCCGGCTGATGGCGGAAACCCACTGGCTCTTCTTTTTCAATTCTACCGTAGGAGCTGTCAAAACGCTGCTTTGTACTGAGCCCATCGTCTATGCCTCCTTTCCTTCCAGCTTTTCGTTTCGCTTCTTTCCGCCTGCCTTTGCATACTGCGTTTTAATTCTGGGATCCGCATAGGCATAAAGGATATCTACCAACAGATTTACCACGCTAAATACGACGGCGGTAAATAAAACTCCCCCCTGAATTACGGGGTAGTCGCGGCTGGAGATAGAATCTACCAAGTATTTCCCCAATCCCGGTATAGAAAAAATCGTTTCCGTTACCATTGCCCCACCAAGTTGGGAGCCGATCTGCAGGCCGATTACGGTAATCAGAGGAATCATACAGTTGCTCAGCGCATGATGAATCACAACCGCTTTCTCTCTCACTCCTTTAGCCCGCGCCGTCCGAATATAATCCTGGCGGATAATCTCCAGCATGGTAGAACGGGTCATCCGCATCACCATCGCCGAGGTATTCAGCCCTACGGTTACCGCCGGGAGAATCCAATATTTGGGACCGTAGAACCCGGTGGCTGGAAGCCATCCCAATTTTAAGGAAAAAAATTGGGCCAAGAGAAGTCCAAGCCAAAAAGCCGGCATAGAAACTCCGAACAATCCGATAAACGTAGCCACCTTATCCATCCAGGAATTTTGTTTGACCGCCGCAATAATTCCCGTCGGCACGCCGATGATCACCGTAACGATAATCCCGCAGAACGCTAAAAGAATGGTGGTCGGAAAACGGTTCAGGATTTCTGACATTACGTCTCTTCCACTGACGTAAGAAGTTCCTAGGCTCCCATGAAAGATCAAATCTTTCATATACCGGCCGTACTGAACGACCAGATTGTCATTCAGCCCCAGTTCTTCCCGCAGTGCTGCAATTTCCTCCGGGGACGCCGTGTCCCCCAGCATACTGCGGGCCGGATCTCCCGGCGTTAAATGGAGCATCAGGAATACCAAAATTGTAATTCCCAACAAAACCGGAATCAACATCAGCACTCTTTTTGCGATGTACTTATGCATATTTTACCTCCCCAAATTATTTTATTCTATTTTATAATTTCCCATTATATAAAAATATTTCTACCCCCCCCCCATTTATTTTTGTATTTATCTTAAAGTATAAGTATTTTATCAGTTTAATCAATTCGCAATTTGATATTCATTCATTCCTTTTTATTATCATTAATGTCTAATCTATCTTATTTTATAATCAATATATCAAATATATCTTGTGCTTTCTCTTCACTTTTGTTATACTTCCTTCATACCTTCAGCTGAAACGAAAGGAGACCTCTCATATGGAAATGCAGCAGCTTCATGCCTTTTCTTTACTTGCCCAATACGAAAACATGTCCACGGTCGCGTCCCTTTTAAATACTTCACAGCCACAAATCAGCAAGCTCATCGCCGCCCTGGAAGCAGAATTAGGCGTACAGCTTTTTGACCGCGTTGGAAGAGGGCTGCGTCTCAGCAAGCACGGGCAGCTATTCTGCCAATATGCGGATGATACCTTAATTTCTATGAACAGGGCAAAAATGGCAATGAAAAACCTTCACAACTCTGTCCTCGGTACCGTCCGTCTTGGAACCTTTGCATTTGCTCCAATCTTAAACCGTTGTATTCTTTCTTATCACCAAGAGAAACCCGAAGTAAATTTCCGTTACAGCTACCGTTCTCTTTATTCTTTAAGAAAGGATATCGACATTGTTTTGACTGCCAGTGAAAGCGGCCACTATACTGCCGAGAACTACTTTCCCGTGTCGTGTAAACTATTCGAGGAAAAATATTTTGTCGTTCTGTCTCCCAAATTTAAAGACTATCCACCGGAAAAGACTTCCATTGATCTGTACGAAACCAAGGACTTTCCCTATATCGTCATGGCTCAGGCGCACCCCTATAAAGCGCATATCTACGATATGCTCCAATCATTTAGCAACGTCGTTGGATTTACGCCGCGAGTTGCCTTTGAAGTAAATGAATTTTTCTTCAAGGTCCTTCTCGTTTCAGAAGGCGCAGGCATTGCATTTCTACCAGAGGTCTGTCTTCCCGCAGCCAAACAGATTGACCCGACATTGCGCTTTTTCACAATCGAACACTATACCACAACCCGTTCGGTCCTTCTGGCAAGACAAAGGAGAAACGTCCTCTCCCAAGCCGCTAATGATTTTTGGGATTTTGCCTTGGAGTATTTTCATCATCCCGCAGATGTACTTCCTTAGCGGAGCGTTTTTTTGTTCTATAGGAAATTTCGTTGAAATTTCCTATAGAACAAAAAAGCCTGGGTATAAAAATATATTGGAATATTTTTATACCCAGGCTTTTGAGCCTATCAATTATCATAAAGCAAAAGTCATGTTTTTTATGTTGTCTGCGCGTTTAGATATCCCAAAATCCCCCGGCTGACCGCCTCTGCAATCTTTTCTTGGTATTCTTCGGTGATCAATTGATCTGCTTCCCCCGGATTGCTCAGGAAACCGCACTCCACAATCACCAGCGGGCACTTCGTATGCAAAAGCAGGTAATAATTATCATTGGCTTTTGCCTTCCTCGTGTTCTTTTCCACTACGCCGTCAAAAGATGCCTGCAAAATCTCCGCCAGCTTTTTTCCTTCTGCAGAATCCTTATAGTAAAAGACCTGGGGACCGCTGATGCTATTATCATGATAACTGTTTTGGTGAATACTGACCGTAATATCCGCGCCGCTCTTTTCGATCAGGCGGCAACGCGCATTGAGATCCGCGATCTTCTTGTTAGAATCCCCCTCCTGATACAGGCCCCCGTCGTCCTCCCTGGTCATCAGCACTTCCACGCCGGCCTCTTCTAACTTGGCCTGCACTTTTTTCGCAATCGCCAGATTCACTTCTTTCTCCAGCGCGTTGTTGGTTCCCACCTTGCCAGGATCAGAACCGCCGTGTCCGGCGTCCAATACCACCACCTTTTTTCCCGGTACGCTGCCAGCCGCCACCGCTTCCAGGCCCTGGCTTGCCAGAAGGCTAATGATCAACAGCATCACCAACCCCAAAAATGTATCCATATACCGTCTCATAAAAAAATCCCCCTTCCGGCGCTTACTGTAACATATGCCGAAAAAGGGGGTTCTAAAACCAAATTTGTCCCGTTTTTTATTCCTGTTTCAACTTCTTTCTCTTTGCAGAAATCTCCTGAATCTGAATTTTCCAAACCCCGGTCCGGAACAGACTGCCGGCGATCGCCCCATCAAAGGCGCCCATGTTCGTCGGCGTATGGCGCTCGCACAAGAGGCGCAAGGCACGGATTTTTTCTGCATCTTCCGTCACTTCTTCGGCGATTCCCCGGATGATTGCCGACTCATATTCCGTTGTAAATTCATGAGCAGCCCGCTTGGTATCGCCGACACAAGCCAAGCAAACCTTTGGATTTTTCCGGAGCGCATGGATCTTTTGCCCTTGCTTCGCCGTGTGAAAATAGATTGCGTTCCCATCTCGTACAATGGTTAACGGCACACAATAAGGAGCGCCGTCCTCCTCTATCATGGAAAGAACCGCCCACTCGCATTTATCCGCTACCTGCTCTCCAAATTCTGCCGGCATCTCTCGGTCTTTTCTTCTCATCGCTGCCTTCTCCTTGTCTATATTTTCCGTCTCTTTCTCTACTCCTGTTACTTCTTTTTTTTGCTATTTTTCTTTTTCAATTGTTTCTTATTTCATCTTTTTCCACACTTTACCTCTGTTCCGTTTTCCGATGTTTTCCCACCGGAAGTATCATCCCAGCGCGCCTTAACGCCGGCCGTACCGCATTGTATAAAATCACGGCCACAATCGAATTTGTCACCGCATTGATTAACGTGGTATAGGTGGTCACTGCCAGCAAAGCTTTGATGGCGGAAGCCGCTTTGTCCGGATTGGGGATTAAAAGGGTATACCAGACGTATTTTAACGCCGGTTCAAACAGGCAGTTCACCCCCAGCCCAGCAATTGCCGCGATGATCGACCATTTCCACACATAGGACGACGGATGATCTTCCGAAATTTTGGCAATCCGGTGGGCAACCAAACCAACCACCAATCCGATTACCAGCTTTGTCAAAAATGTTCTGGGAGCTGACTCCGCAAATCCACCCAAAATATCTGCCAGACTTAAACCAACAGCCCCTGACAGGCCGCCGTAAGGACCGCCTAAAAGATAGGCTGCCAGTACCACAAAGGCGTTCCCAAAATGAATTTTTGTCCCATCTGCGTTTAATGCCGGCAGCAATGCGTATCCCACATAGCAAAGAGCCGCCATCAAAGCCGCCAATACCAACCGGTAAACCTTTTCATTTTTTTCCTGTACCATATTCACCATCTCCTCTTTCCTTCGTCAGCTGAATATACCTTCCATAAACAAGAGCATACACGCTTTGTCAATTAAAGGTATTCTAACGCCAAATATGGTGTGGTGAAAATATCCAGTTTTAATTTTTTTATCCAGTCCAGATAGTCCTGCCTCACACAGCGAAGCATTCTTTCTATAGGATTCCGGTGAAAAGATCTCTGCGGGAAAAGGTCTCGGAATATTTTGTATTTGCAGGAGCGTTAGTACTTCTCAGGTTCCGAAAATTTGTATTATGAACAAAAATAAGACTGTTTGAGCGCAGCGAGTTTCTTATTTTTGCTCATGCTTTTTACAAATTCTCGGAATCCTAGAAGTACTTGCTCCGAAACTCTACAAAATATTCCGAGACCTTTTCCCGCAGAGATTTTTTCACTGGAATTCGAATGGAATAAAACAGGAAACGCCAGACCGGCTTTCCCGTTCTGGCGTTTCCTGTTCTATTTAATCAAAAATCTTTTTGAAATTTGGAATTGTAAAATCTCCGAAAACCTATTCGTCTTCTTCCTCCGGTAATTCTTCCAGGTCTTCCAAAGTCATTTCTTCCTCGGATTCCTCATCGATATCATCCAGCTCCTCGTCCTCCTCATCCGGTTCGTCCAGAGAAGGAACAAATTTGTCCTCTTTCGGATACACGATGCTTTCTTCCTCATCCACAAGATCGCTTCCATCGGTATCCAACTTCACAGAACGATACTTTTTCATACCGGTTCCGGCAGGAATCAGCTTACCAATGATCACGTTTTCTTTCAGACCGATCAACGGATCGACCTTACCATTGATAGCAGCTTCCGTCAAAACCTTCGTGGTTTCCTGGAAAGATGCCGCTGAAAGGAAGGAATTTGTCGCCAAAGCAGCCTTGGTGATACCAAGCATTACCTGCTTACCATCCGCCGGCTCTTTGCCTTCGGCAATCAACTCCTGATTCATATCGTCGTATTCCAAAACATCCATCGAAGTTCCGGGCAGGATTTCGCTGTCGCCGCTATTTTCAATGCGGATCTTCTTTAACATCTGCCGCACGATCACTTCGATATGCTTATCGTTGATCTCCACGCCCTGTAAGCGGTACACGCGCTGCACTTCCTGGATCATATAATCCTGCACGGCGCGAACCCCTTTGATCTTCAACAGATCGTGAGGATTGATGGAACCTTCGGTCAACTCATCGCCCGGCTCTAAGATCTGGCCATCCTGCACCTTGATCCGAGATCCGTAAGGAATCAGATACGTCTTGCTGTTTCCTGTCTCCCGATCGGTTACGATCACTTCGCGTTTTTTCTTTGTATCTTTGATATATACTTCGCCGCCGATCTCCGCGATGATCGCCAGGCCCTTGGGCTTTCTCGCCTCAAAAAGCTCCTCTACACGGGGAAGACCTTGGGTAATATCATCACCGGCTACACCGCCCGTATGGAAAGTACGCATCGTCAACTGAGTACCGGGCTCGCCGATGGACTGAGCGGCAATGATACCAACCGCTTCACCCACCTGCACCGAATCGCCGGTAGCCAGGTTGGAACCATAGCATTTCGCGCAGACGCCCACATGGGAACGACAAGTGAGTACGGTACGAATCTTCACCGACTTTACGCCGGTCTTCATCACTGCGGCCGCCTTTCTAGGCGTCATCAACTCATTGGCATGGCCCACGATCTCTCCGGTAGTCGGATCCACCACATCCTCCGCCAGAGTACGGCCTGTAATTCTCTCTTCCAGGCTCTCGATGACTTCCTGTCCGTCCATAAAAGCACGGATTTCCAGAGACGGAATCTCGCCGCCCTCGGAACAGTCGTCCTCCCGAATGATCAGATCCTGGGATACATCTACCAAACGACGGGTCAGATAACCTGAGTCAGCTGTACGCAGAGCCGTATCCGACAGACCCTTTCTGGCGCCGTGAGCGGAAATAAAGTATTCCAAAACGTCCAAACCTTCCCGGAAGTTGGACTTGATCGGCAGTTCGATGGTTCGGCCGGTCGTATCCGCCATCAATCCACGCATACCTGCCAGCTGTTTGATCTGCTTATCCGAACCACGGGCTCCGGAATCCGCCATCATAAAGATGTTGTTATACTTATCCAAGCCCCCCAGCAGTTCCTTCGTCAGAATATCATCGGTCTCCTTCCAGGTTTCGATGACTTCCTTGTAACGCTCTTCCTCGGTAATCAGGCCACGGCGGAAGTTTTTGCTGATCACATCCACCTGATCCTGAGCCGCCTTGATCAGCTCTTTCTTTTTCGCCGGCACCGTCATATCCGAAATCGATACGGTCATTGCCGCGCGGGTCGAATATTTGTAACCAATGGCCTTGATGCGGTCCAAAACCTCGGCGGTCTCGGTAGTGCCATGGGTGTTAATTACTTTTTCCAGAATCTGCTTTAAGCCTTTCTTTCCCACATGGAAATCTACTTCCAGCTTCAGCTCGTTGCCCGGAACCGAACGGTCCACAAAGCCCAGATCCTGCTCAATGATCTCATTGAAGATAAAACGGCCCAACGTGGATTCCACATTTCCTGTCAGCACTCTGCCATCCGACACTTCCTTGGTTACACGGACGTGAATGCGGGCGTGAAGATCCAATTCTTTATTTTCGTAGGCCAAAATCGCCTCATTGATATCCTTAAAATACTTTCCCTCGCCGCGAACGCCCGGACGCTCCTGAGTCAAATAGTAGATACCCAGAACCATATCCTGAGACGGCACCGCCACTGGGCCGCCGTCGGAAGGCTTCAGCAAGTTGTTGGGGGAGAGCAGCAGGAATCGGCACTCGGCCTGCGCTTCCACGCTAAGCGGCAAGTGAACCGCCATCTGGTCGCCGTCAAAGTCTGCGTTGTACGCGGTACACACCAGCGGATGCAGCTTGATGGCCTTACCTTCTACCAGAATCGGCTCAAAGGCCTGGATACCAAGGCGGTGCAGCGTAGGAGCACGGTTCAGCATCACCGGATGCTCTTTGATCACGTCTTCCAACACGTCAAATACCTCTGACTGAAGACGCTCTACCATCTTCTTCGCGCTCTTAATGTTATGAGCGATGCTTCTGCCGACCAGCTCTTTCATCACAAAAGGCTTAAACAGCTCGATCGCCATCTCCTTCGGCAGTCCGCACTGATAAATCTTTAACTCCGGTCCAACTACGATAACGGAACGTCCGGAATAGTCCACACGTTTTCCCAACAGATTCTGACGGAACCGGCCTTGTTTTCCTTTCAGCATATCGGACAAGGACTTCAACGGACGGTTCCCCGGTCCTGTAACCGGACGGCCACGGCGGCCATTATCAATCAGCGCGTCCACGGCCTCCTGAAGCATCCGCTTTTCATTGCGGACGATAATGTCCGGCGCGCCCAGCTCCAACAGACGGGCCAATCGGTTATTCCGGTTAATAATCCGGCGGTACAGATCGTTCAAATCGGAGGTGGCAAAACGGCCGCCGTCCAACTGTACCATCGGACGCAGATCCGGCGGAATCACCGGCACCACATCCATAATCATCCATTCCGGTTTATTGCCGGACGCCTTAAATGCCTCCACGACCTCCAGACGCTTGATGATACGGGCCCGCTTCTGGCCGCTGGCATCTTTCAGCTTGGAGCGCAGATCCGCGGAATCCTTTTCCAGATCAATGGCGCGCAAAAGTTCCTGAATGGCCTCCGCGCCCATACCGACACGGAAATGATTGTGGCCATACTTTTCCACCGCTTCCCGGTACTCCTTCTCAGACAGCACCTGCTTATATTGAAGTTCCGTGCTCCCCTGATCCAAAACAATATAGGAGGCAAAGTAAAGAACCTTTTCCAATGTCCGAGGGGACAAATCTAAAATCAATCCCATTCGGCTCGGAATCCCTTTAAAATACCAAATATGAGATACAGGCGCCGCCAGAGCAATATGCCCCATCCGTTCGCGGCGGACGCTGGCCTTTGTTACTTCCACGCCGCAGCGGTCGCAGATGACGCCTTTGTAGCGAATCTTCTTATACTTTCCGCAATGGCATTCCCAGTCCTTGTTGGGTCCGAAAATGCGCTCGCAGAACAGGCCGTCTTTTTCCGGCTTCAGGGTACGGTAATTGATGGTCTCCGGCTTTTTCACTTCTCCATGGGACCAATCTAAGATTTTTTCCGGAGACGCCAGGCCTATTTTAATTGCATCAAATATCAATGGTTGGTAATTATCCTCATTGTTCATTGCAGGCATGTTGTTCTCCTCTCTTATTCTTCGTCAAAATCGACCTCGTCGGGATCCGCTTCTCCCAACCCATCCAAATCTTCCAGCAACTCGTCTTCTTCCGGGTCCACATCTACCAGCTCGCCGTCAGAAAATTCCTGTTCCTGGTAACCGTGAGCGCTGAAGGACTCCTGGTGACGAGGTTCTCTGTCTCCCTCGATCACCGCACGCAGATCTCTTTCATTGTAATCCACGTTTTCTTTGACCTCTACCTCAGTTCCATCATCGCGCAGCAATTTGACATCCAGTCCCAGAGACTGAAGTTCTTTCAAAAGAACCTTAAAGGATTCCGGCACGCCAGGAGTCGGAATATTTCCGCCTTTGATGATCGCCTCGTAGGTCTTCACACGGCCCACCACATCATCCGACTTCACAGTCAAAATCTCCTGGAGCGTATAAGCGGCGCCATAAGCTTCCAAAGCCCACACTTCCATCTCTCCGAAACGCTGGCCGCCAAACTGAGCTTTACCGCCCAAAGGCTGCTGCGTAACCAAAGAGTAAGGACCGGTAGAACGCGCATGGATCTTATCGTCTACCAGATGGTGCAGCTTCAAGTAGTGCATGTGTCCGATGGTAACCTTTCCGTCGAAGTTCTCACCGGTCCGGCCGTCGCGCAGCTGGACCTTTCCTTCTCTGGTAATCGGCACGCCCTTCCAAACCTCCCGGTGCTCCAGGTGGCTTCCCAAATATTGCATTACGTCGTCGCGGACAACGCCTTTGTATTTTGTCTCAAAATCTTCCCAACTGGAATTGACATAATCGTTTGCCAGTTCCAGCGTATCCATAATATCGTCCTCATTGGCGCCGTCAAATACCGGAGTAATGACCTTAAAGCCAAGGGCCTCGGAAGCAAGGCTCAAATGTGTCTCCAAAACCTGACCGATATTCATACGGGAAGGCACGCCCAAAGGATTCAAAACAATATCAAGCGGCCGGCCATTGGGCAGATACGGCATATCTTCCACCGGCAGCACGCGGGACACAACGCCCTTATTACCATGACGTCCTGCCATCTTGTCGCCGACGGAAATCTTTCTCTTCTGGGCAATATAGATACGGACGGTCTCGTTGACGCCCGGAGACAGCTCGTCGCCGTTCTCTCTGGTAAAGACCTTGGCGTCTACCACGATACCATAAGCTCCATGGGGAACTTTCAAAGAAGTATCCCGCACCTCTCTGGCCTTCTCGCCAAAGATCGCCCTCAGCAGCCTCTCCTCCGCGGTCAGCTCGGTTTCGCCCTTCGGCGTCACCTTTCCAACCAGAATATCGCCGGCACGTACCTCCGCGCCGATACGGATGATACCGCGGTCGTCCAGATCTTTCAGGGAATCGTCGCCGACGCCCGGTACATCGCGGGTAATCTCTTCCGGCCCTAACTTGGTATCCCGGGCTTCCGCCTCGTACTCTTCAATATGAATCGATGTATAAACATCGTCGCGGACCAGACGCTCGCTCAAAAGCACCGCGTCCTCGTAGTTATAGCCTTCCCAGGTCATAAACCCAATCAACGGGTTCTTTCCAAGGCCGATTTCACCGCCGCTGGTGGAGGGACCGTCGGCTAAAACTTCGCCCTTCTCCACGATTTGGCCTTTGTTTACAATCGGTTTCTGATTATAGCAGTTGCTCTGATTGCTTCTCTTAAATTTGGTCAGATGATACTCGTCCCGATTTCCATCTTCCACTTTTACGGTAATGGAATCGGAAGAAACCTTCTCTACCACGCCCGCACGTCTTGCCACCACGCACACGCCCGAATCTACAGCCGCTTTGCTTTCCATACCGGTTCCGACAATCGGAGTTTCGGTAATCATCAGCGGTACTGCCTGACGCTGCATGTTTGACCCCATCAAAGCACGGTTTGCATCATCGTTTTCCAGGAACGGTATCATAGAAGTCGCCACCGAGAATACCATCTTCGGCGATACATCCATCAAGTCGATTTTCTGTTTTTGGAACTCGGAAGTTTCCTCCCGGAAACGGCCCGCCACATTGTTATTGATAAAATGGCCATCCTCATCCAAAGGAGAGTTCGCCTGCGCCACGATGTAGTTATCTTCCTCGTCGGCAGTCAGATAAACCACCTCGTCGGTAACCACAGGATTCTTCGGGTCCGTCTTATCAACCACACGGTACGGCGCTTCAATGAAACCGTATTCATTGACTCTGGCGTAAGTCGCCAGGGAGTTGATCAGACCGATGTTCGGACCTTCCGGCGTCTCAATAGGGCACATTCTTCCATAATGGGAGTAATGTACGTCACGGACTTCAAATCCAGCGCGGTCACGGGACAAACCGCCGGGCCCCAGAGCGGACAGACGCCTCTTATGGGTAAGTTCCGCCAGCGGATTGTTCTGATCCATAAACTGAGACAGCTGGGAACTTCCAAAGAATTCTTTTACCGCTGCTGTTACCGGTTTGATGTTAATCAACGACTGGGGCGAAATATCTTCCTGATCCTGAGTCGTCATGCGCTCCCGCACCACACGTTCCATCCGGGACAAACCGATACGATACTGATTCTGGAGCAGTTCTCCCACCGCACGGATTCGACGATTTCCCAGATGATCGATATCATCGCTGTTGCCAATTCCTTCGCTTAGGTGCATGCAGTAGTTGATGGAGGCGAAGATATCCTCCTTCGTGATATGCTTGGGAACCAGATTCGAAATGTTCCGTTTCACCGCTTCTTTTAATTCTTCCGGATCGGGGAATTGCTCCAGAAGATTCATCAATTCGGGATAAAATACGTTCTCACGGACGCCCACATCCATCGGATCAAAATCCACGTATCCGGACATGTCGACCATCAAATTCGAGAGAATCTTAATCTTGCGCTCCTCCCCTTGCAGCCATACAAAGGGTACGCCTGCATTCTGGATCTCCGTCGCCAATTCCTTGGTAACAGCAGTTCCTGCTTCCGCTAAAACCTCTCCGGTTTCCATATCAATGACATCTTCAGCCAGGGTATGACCGACGATTCTCTTATTTAAATGAAGCTTTTTATTAAATTTGTAACGTCCTACCTTCGCCAGATCGTATCTTCTCGGATCAAAGAACATGCTCTCCAACAGACTTCTGGCATTGTCCACATAAAGCGGCTCGCCCGGACGGATCTTCTTGTACAAATCCAAAAGTCCCTCGTCGGCATTGGTCGCCGTATCCTTGCCAAAGCTGGCCATAATCATGGGCTCTTCTCCGAAGAGTTCCACGATCTCCGCATTGGTTCCAACACCCAGGGCACGCACCAGTACCGTCACCGGCACCTTACGGGTCCGATCTACGCGGACGTAAAACACATCGTTGGAATCTGTTTCATATTCCAGCCAAGCGCCGCGATTTGGGATCACGGTACAGGCATACAGATTTTTCCCAATCTTATCGTGGGATACGCCGTAGTAAATGCCGGGGGAACGCACCAACTGGCTGACAATAACACGCTCCGCTCCATTAATCACAAAAGAGCCTGTCTCCGTCATCAGCGGCAGGTCGCCCATAAAAATCTCATGTTCTTTGATTTCACTGGTTTCTTCGTTAATCAGACGAACCTTTACCTTCAGTGGGGCTGCAAAGGTGGCATCTCTTTCTTTGCACTCTTCTATGGAATATTTTACGTCATTTCTGCACAAAGTAAAGTCAACAAATTCCAGACTGAGGTGGCCGCTAAAATCGGCGATTGGAGAAATGTCTTCAAATACTTCCTTTAGCCCCTCATTTAAGAACCACTGGTAGGAATCCTTCTGAATTTCGATGAAGTTTGGCATTCCCAGCACTTCTTTTTGTCTTGAGTAACTCATTCGCACGCCCTTTCCGGCCTTCACCGGGCGCATTCTGCAATTCTCCATAGACGATTCACCCCTATATTTAATCTATATTTACACTCCTATGTGGGATAGGCATACATCACCACAATAGTGTACATTTTAGAATATCAAATAAAAGCCAGCCTGTCAACGACTTTTTTTCCAGTTTCCCCTCTATTTATCCATTCTTTTCCTGTATCTTTTCCAGTTCTTTTTACCAAAAAGACAATGTTCTTTTGTTTTTTGGTATCTCTCTCCCATTCTATCCACTTTTTGAGCGTTCAAATCAATATTTAGAAATCAGCTTTTTTCCATTTCCTCTTAACTTTTACTTGCAAGCCCTCCGGACCGATGCTATAATCAGGTAGGATTTACCCCAAAATCCTATCTTTATCGGTCAAAATGCGCACGCGTCTTGGCCATGGAAGATAATGAAATAAGAGTGGAGGAACAAATATGTCAGTTTGGCAAATTATTACGATTATCCTCTTAGTCATTCTGGCTATCCTGGTGGTTCTTTATTTTGTTGGCCGCCGGATGCAAAAAAAGCAAGCCGAAGCCAGCGTCCAGATGGAAGCGATGAAACAAACCGTCTCCATGCTGATCATTGACAAGAAGAGGTTAAAAGTCAAAGAATCCGGACTTCCCCAAATGGTGATCGATCAGACGCCCAAATATCTGCGCTGGTCCAAGCTTCCCATCGTCAAAGCCAAGGTGGGTCCGAAAATCATGGTGCTGGCCGCCGACCGCGCCGTCTGGGACGTACTCCCGGTAAAGCAAGAGGTCAAAGTGGAAGTCAGCGGGATCTATATCGTCTCTATCAAGAGCGTTCGCGGAGGAAGCATCCAGGCTCCCCAAAAGAAAAAAGGATTTTTTGCCCGCTTTAAGAAGGACAAAAACGAGAAGAAAAAATAGAATTTAGGAAATGCAATCATAAGAAGCTGTCGTTTTAACGATAAAAAATCGTAAAACGACAGCTTTTTTATTTACTCTTTTAATCCATTTCGCGTGGACTACAAGTGTCTAATTTGGGATTGTCTTTTTTTGTCGAATCTGATACACTATTTTTGTTGTCATACCCAATCCGGCAACGGGAGGGGGTGAGTATCCTTGTGGAGTTAATCGTTTCTTTCTTGATCTCCGTTACGGCAGGTATTATTAGTTACTATATCTGCAAATGGTTAGACGGCGATGACAGTGACAACTAGCCTAACGGATGCTCTACCGTCCAAAAAAGAGAAGAAATCCCCAGAGCTAGCCCTCTGGGGATTTCGTTTGTGTCCTTGCGGATACAATTTCTTTCCTTGCTTACGAGCATTATAACATGCACCGTTAGCAAAATCAAGTCTTCCCCAAAATTCAAATTTTATTTTTAAATTACTATCGATACCTTCAATACAATCATGATCCCCAAATACCCTGCCAATAATCCATATGCAACGCCATCCCTCCCCGCATACTTCAGCGGGTGCATCTTGGTCCGTCCTTCCCCTCCGCGATAGCAGCGGGCTTCCATGGCCATGGCCAAATCCGCAGCCCGGCGAAACGCCGAGATAAAAAGCGGCACTAGAAGAGGAATCAGAGACTTTGCCCTTTGAATCAAGCTCCCAGATTCAAAGTCCGCTCCCCGCGCCATCTGCGCCTTCATGATCTTATCCGCTTCCTCCGTCAAAATCGGAATAAACCGCAGAGCAATTGACATCATCATGGCAATTTCATGAACCGGAACCTTGACAATTTTTAAAAAACCTAATCCCCGCTCCAATCCATCTGTCAACGAAGTAGGCGTGGTCGTAAATGTCATCAGGGAAGAGCCCATAATCAGGTAAATCAGCCGAATAGCCATATAACCGGCCTGCAGCAGACCTTGTTTTGTAATCTTAAAAATCCAAAATCGAACCAACACATCTCCGTCGGTTAAAAATAAATTAAACACAACGCTGAACAGCAGGAGAAAGATCACCGCCTTCAGTCCCCGCAGAATAAAGCTTAACGGCACTCGGGAAATTCGAATACAGGCGCCCAGAAAGACCGTCGCCAGCAGATAGCAATACCAGCTATCCGCCACAAACAGCGAAATCAAAAACACCAGCGTTCCCATCAATTTCGTCCGAGGGTCCAGCCGATGAATCGGCGAGGCTACCGGATAATATTGGCCCAACGTAATATCTCTCAGCATACTTCCAACCTCAATTTCTTACCGGCTGTGTTTCTCTGCCGCCATCGATACCCGCAAACGCATTCTCAATGGCCTGTTTCGCTTCCTCCACCGTGGTAATATCCCCCGGCAAAGAAAATCCGTTCTTTCTTAGCTCTTCCGCCAGATACGTCACCTGCGGCGCCGACAAACCCATCGTTTCCAATTCCCGATAGTGACGGAATACCTCTCGCGGCGTTCCGTCATAGGCAATCCTACCATCTTCCAGAACAAGCAGGCGTTCCGCATACCTGGCCACGTCTTCCATGCTGTGAGAAACCAAGACTACAGCCATCCCCTTTTCTTCATGGAGTTTTTTGATTTGATCCAAAATCTCATCCCGTCCCCCCGGGTCTAAGCCTGCCGTCGGCTCGTCCAAAACCAAAACCTCCGGCTCCATGGCCAACACGCCTGCAATGGCAGCCCGGCGTTTTTGACCGCCAGAAAGCTCAAAGGGAGAGCGGGTGTAAAAGCTCTCATCCATCCCAACTAACCGAAGAGCCTCCTTGGCCCGCGCCTCTATCTGCTCCTTGGGAAGCCCCTGGTTTTTCGGTCCAAAGCAGACGTCTGCAAAGACAGTTTCCTCAAACAACTGATGCTCCGGATACTGGAACACCAGGCCAACCTTTCCTCGTAAAATCCGCTTATCGTAACCTTCCCGGTAAATGCTCTCCCCATGGAAAAGCACCTCCCCAGAATCCGGCTTTAATAGTCCGTTTAAATGCTGAATCAATGTAGATTTGCCAGAGCCGGTATGTCCAATAATGCTGAGAAACTGTCCCTTGGGAATTGCAAAAGAGATCTCCTTTAATACCTTGACCTCCATCGGCGTTCCCCGGCCATATCGATAGGTTACATCCCGAAGTTCCAGTATCGATTCTCCTGCCTCAGGCTCCGGCTCTTCTTGTTTCTCCATCATCTGATTTACGCTCTGGATGCAGGCGCCAGACTCACGAGCTTCTACCAGCGCTTGTACCAATTCTGAAATCGTCAAAATCCCTGAGGATAACGGCAGACCGGAAGCTGCAAGAGCCGCTCCCAATTCCGTCACCTGAGGAACATCCAGGTGAAGCGCTTTCAATTCTTCCACCTGAGAAAAGATTTCCCGCGGCGTCCCCGCCATCTGGATTTTTCCTCGATCCATCACAAAAATCCGGTCTGAAAAAACAGTCTCCTCCATATAGTGGGTGATCAAAATAACAGTAATCCCTTCGGCCTGGTTCAGCTCCCGTACCGTTCGAATCACCTCTTGCCGTCCATTGGGATCTAACATTGCGGTCGGTTCATCCAGCACAATACACTGCGGGCGCATGGCCATCACTCCCGCGATTGCCACCCGTTGTTTTTGACCACCGGAAAGATGATTCGGAGATGCCTTCCGGTAAGCCGTCATGCCCACAGCCTCCAGACTTTCCTGCACGCGCTTCCAAATCTCCGCAGACGGAACTCCGATGTTCTCCGGCCCAAAACCAACGTCTTCCTCCACTACGGTAGCAATGATCTGATTATCCGGATTTTGGAACACCATACCTGCGCTCTGCCGCACTTCCCACAAATTTTCTTCTTCTCGCGTATCTTTATCCCCGACCCAAATCACACCGTCTGTCGGGAACAAAAGCGCATTCATATGCTTCGCCAATGTAGACTTTCCGGAGCCATTTCGTCCAAGTATCGCCACAAATTGCCCCTTCTCGATGTCCAGACTAACGCCGTCCACGGCTCGCATGACTTCCTCAATCTGATTTTCTTCATCTTTTCTAATATATTCAAAAACCAGACGGTCCGTCTTGATCATTCCCATATTGATCTCCCAATACAAATTGTCAACTTTATTTTCAACCAGAATAACATTTTACTAGATTTAAAGCGAAAAAGCAAGTTCTAGGAAAAGTTTTTTCGTTTTCCCTTGTCAAAACAGGGGTCTACCCGATATAATAAAAGTTAACGTCTTTTGAACTTATATCCGAAAAATTGAGGAGAAAAAATGAGCAAAGTAGCAATCGTTACGGACAGCAACAGCGGTATTACCCAGGCGCAGGCGCTTACTATTGGCGTGCGAGTTCTTCCCATGCCTTTCTATATCAATGAAAAAATGTACTATGAGGATATTGATCTGTCTCAGGAACAGTTCTATCAAATGTTAGCGTCAGGGGCTAACATTTCTACCTCCCAACCTGTCGTCGCAGGCGTATTGGATCTGTGGGACGAGCTATTAAATTCCTATGATCAGGTAGTTCATATTCCGATGTCCAGCGGGCTCAGCGGTTCCTGCGAGACAGCTGCCGCGCTGGCGGCCGACTATGAGGGGAAGGTAGAAGTCGTAAACAACCAACGAATCTCTGTCACACAGCGCCAGTCTGTGTTGGATGCCTTACGTCTGGCCAAAGAAGGGAAAAACGCCCAGGAAATCAAAAAGATTTTGGAAGATACCAAGTACGATTCCAGCATTTATATCATGGTGGATACGTTAGATTATTTAAAAAAGGGCGGACGCATTACACCGGCGGCCGCTGCCATTGGAACTTTATTGAAATTAAAGCCGGTTCTTCAGATCCAGGGAGAAAAACTGGATGCCTATGCTAAGGCAAGATCCATCAAACAGGCCAAAAGCCTGATGATCAAGGCCATACAGCACGATTTTCTGGAGCGCTTCGGCTCGGACGAGCAGGGTTCTGGCATGAACTTACAGTTGGCTTATAGCGGCAGCCGGGAGGAAGCCGAGCACTTTTACGAGGAAGTGCAGCAAATTTTCCCTAAACAGGATATTGTCATGGACCCCCTGTCCCTCAGCGTTTCCTGCCATATCGGCCCTGGAGCTTTGGCTGTCGCTTGCACAAAGAAACTCTGGTAATTTCCTTTACAGCATCCGCCAGCACACATATCCAATGCCGATTAAAATCAACACCCCCAAAGCCCTCAATACGCGGAACGTCACGCCGTCCGGCTCTACGCCGCCGCCTTTTCCATAGATGGCCTTCCAGATGGTTTTGGGAGATATCAGCAAAAGCACGGCAATCAATGCCAATAGCACGATACATATCCATTGTGTCATGTTCAACGAAGCAAGCAGCATATTTTTCCTCCCATATTGGTAGAAGTTATGAATGTCCCTGGGGCGATGCGTAGGTATGATCGATGTGGACCACGGCAAAATAATTTCCTGGTAAAGCCTCCACCCGGCGTACAATCTCTTCCTTCAGCGTTTTTTCCGTCCACTTGGATTCCGCGGGCATCATGGCGTCAAAAATCAAATTGGTATGAGTCGGACCGCTAACCATACGAAAATCATGAATGGTCATGCCAAACTCAATTCCTTCCACCAGATCAGCTACAACCTGTTTCATGGCCATGGTTCGCTCGTCATTTACATCTACCGGGTCCATATGAATCACCGCTTCGCAGTCCAGCTCGTTTCCAAGCCTTCGTTCCATTCGATCAATCACATCATGAATTTCTATCATACCGGCAGATGCGGGCACCTCTGCGTGCAGAGAAATCATCCGCCGTCCTGGCCCGTAGTCGTGAACAACCAAATCATGAATCCCGATAATCTCTTCATAGGACATCACCAAATCGTAAACCGACTGGACAAATTCCGGCGTCGGCGGCTGCCCCAAAAGTGGGTCGATGGTCTCCTTCGCCGCCTGGATTCCCGTTCGTAGAATAAAGACTGCCACCAACGCACCACACCAACCGTCGATCTTTAAGTCAGTCCAATGACCAATCAGCATGGCGGCCAATACCACCGCCGTTGAAATACAGTCGCTTAAACTGTCCGCGGCTGTCGCTCTCATAGCCGCCGAACCAATCTTTTTTCCAATGGCACGGTTATAGGAGGCCATATAGACCTTCACAGCAATGGATACCGCCAATATTCCTACCGCAATCAGCCGAAATTCCACTGGCTCCGGATGAAAAATCTTGTCGATCGAACTTTTCCCAAGCTCCACTCCCATCAGGATAATCGCCAGGGAGACGATCAATCCAGATAGATATTCCAAACGCCCGTGGCCAAAAGGGTGTTCCGGGTCTGGCTTCTGCCCAGCCATCTGAAATCCAATCAGTGTGATCACCGAGGAACCGGCGTCCGACAGGTTATTCATAGCGTCCGCCATGATAGCAATCGATCCGCTCAAAAAACCGGCCAATAATTTCCCCAAAAACAAGCACAAATTCAGCCCAATTCCAACCGCCCCGCATAAAATGCCGTAAGCCCGGCGCACCGCAGGAGCTTGAACGTTCTCCCAGTCTCGAATCAGCCTCTTTGCCAGCAGTAAGATCATTTCATTGTTACCTCCGGCAATCCTTTTGCATAGAGCAGGAAGTCCTCAAAACTTCCATGCTCCCATCTGGACAAATCCTGATTGTTCCGGTTAATCAAAAAATCCGTAATCAAATAATTCTTCATTCCCAAAACATCTGTGGAAAGCATATCGTCATCCACATCATTTCCCACCATCATACAATCCTCCGGCTGTTTCCCAAGCTTGTCCAAAAGCTCTTTGAAATATTCCGGACTTGGTTTACAGCGGCGGCTGTTTTCGAAGGTGGTAATATAAGAAAAATCCTCCGGCTTCACGCCTGCCCAGCCAATCCGCTGCCAGGTTGCCATCTGTGGAAACACCGGATTGGTGGCCAGTACGACTTCATATCCCTTCTTTTTCAGTAGATCAACCGCTTGCCTGGAATTTTGACTTTCCTTGACCACACGGCGAAGGCCAGGATGCTCCTTTTCATAAAAATCCCAGAATACCGGCTCTTTGCTCCGAATATCCGTATCTACCCTCCGGGCAAACGTCTCCCAGAACACCTCTTCATTGGTATTCTCCGATTGATTTTTGATCACGTCAAAAATGGATTCCGTCAAGGCGCGGCAAAAGCCTGCCGGTTCATAGCCAAGAGGAACAAACCGGCGGGCCAAAGTTTCCATATATAAACGCACAAACTCATCTTGATCCATGGGGAGCAGCGTCCCATCCAGGTCAAATAATATCGTATTCATCCAGCCTTCTCCACCAACTCCTGAAGCGCTTTCTCAATCGCCGCCATTTTCGCATCCGCATCTTCCATGGAGCGTCCCTTCACGCCGTAATAAATCTTGATTTTTGGTTCGGTTCCGGACGGACGCACACAGCACCAGCTATCTTCATTTAACTCATAATAAAGAACGTTGGACTTAGGCAGGCCAGTCGTTTTTTGTTCCCCTGTCCGGTTATCACAGTTCCGGTCCGTCAGGTAATCCCGATACGCCTCCACACGGTAAGATCCGATACTCTCCGGCGGATTCTTTCTCAGCGTATCCATGATCTTCTGAATTTTCTCCTTGCCGTCCAGTCCTTTCATCGTTAAGGAGAAAATGCCGTCCTTATAGTACCCAAGCTCCTCATAAAGCTCCACCATGGCATCCCAAAGAGTCATATTTTTCGTGCGGTAATAGGCGGCCGCCTCACAGAGCGCCATAGTCGCTACAATCGCATCCTTATCTCTTGCGTAAGTGCCGATCAGACAACCATAACTTTCCTCAAAGCCAAACAGATACGTCCCTTCGCCTGACTCTTCAAAACGTTTGATCTGTTCGCCAATATACTTAAAACCTGTGAGAACTTCGATCTCACGCACGCCATACTTCTTTGCGATGGCATCCGCCATATTCGTAGTTACAATGGTTTTTACCAAAGTTCCGTCCGAGGGAAGCCCTTTCTGCTCTTTCCACTGTCCAATCTCATAATCAGCCAACAGGCAGCCGGACATATTCCCTGTCAGACACCGGTACTCTCCTTTTGCATCTTTCACGTATACGCCCAGACGATCCGCATCTGGGTCCGTCGCCAGAACCAGATCCGCCCCCTGCTCTTTCGCCAGCGCCAGTGCCAGAGTAAAGGCCTCCGCTGCTTCCGGATTCGGATAGCTGACCGTCGGAAAATCTCCATTGGGAAGCTCCTGCTCCGGAACGACCGTCACATGAGGAAATCCAACCTCCGCTAAAATCCGGCGAGCCGGTACGTTTCCGGTTCCATGAAGAGGCGTGTAAACGATTTTCAAGTCCTTTCCTACCGCGTCGATACAATCCTGGCGTTTGATTTGTTTCTTCAATTCCGCCATATAGGCATCGTCCAGTTCTTTTCCAATGGTCACAAAAAGGCCTGCTTTCTCTGCAGATACCCGGTCCATACTTTTCACAGCGGCAAAGTCTGTCACTGCCTTCACTTCCGCCAAAATCCCTGTGTCATAGGGCGGAGTGATCTGAGCGCCGTCCGCCCAGTAAACCTTGTAGCCGTTATATTCCGGCGGATTATGGCTGGCGGTGATGACAATGCCGGCCGTGCAGCCGAGTTTTCTCACTGCAAAAGACAACTCCGGCGTTGGACGCAAATCGTCAAATACATAAGCCTTGATTCCATTGGCACAGAGGCAAAGCGCCGCTTCCTCGGCAAATTCAGTGGACATCCGGCGGGAATCATGGGCGATTGCCACACCTTTCGCTTCGGTTCCTTGCTTCAAAATAAAATTCGCTAATCCCTGGGTTGCCTTCCGCACGGTGTAGCGATTCATCCGATTGGTGCCGGCGCCGATGATTCCTCGAAGGCCTCCCGTGCCAAACTCCAAATCCGCGTAAAACCGCTCTTTTATCTCAGTCTCATCGTCTTTTATTTCTCGAAGCTCCCGCTTCGTTTCTTCATCAAAGTAGGAATTACTCAACCACTCCTGATAGGCTTCCTGATATCCCATCGCATTGTCCTCCTTTTCCTTTCGTCATAGTCTATCATACTTTTAGGGGGCTTGCAACCGGGGAAACGAAGAACCTATCCCATCGTTTTTCTGCACGCTGCGCAAACGATGAGGCGGGAACCGATTTCGGACTCCCGCCTCATAGAATCAAAGAATTCCTTTTGCCTTCATTTCCCCTAAAAACTTCTGCTGCTGTTCCTTTTGCTGTTCCAAAAGCTGTAGCTTTTCCAGATTTCTCAGGGGAACCCAGCTTTTCTTTCGGTTGTAATAGTAATTGACCTGTTTCCAAAATTTTTCCGGATACCGCAAACGAATCTCCAAATACCGCCGTTCCCCGTCGGAAAGAGGGCGTACTTTCTGGTATCTTACAATTAAAGATTCTCCCAGTTTCTGGTTCCAGTTATGCTTTTCCATCACCTTCCGAAGAAACAGATACAAATCGCCAACCGGCACGCCCCAACCCATATGAGAAAAATCAACCACTGCCATTTGATTGCCATGCACCAAAAGATGATGATGGGTATAATCTCCATGGCAGAGATAGGTTTCCGCCATCGGTTCCGCCTCTGCAAGAGCGGACGCCTCCCGCGCCTGCTCATAATACCCCTCAAATCCGCTTAAAATCTGAAGTTCCAAATCCGATTTGTGCCGCTTTTTTCGAATATAATTTCTGGTTCGCAAAAGCTCTTTCGTATGACGCGCCAATTCCTCCCGCCAATCCTCCACGTTTTCTGTTTCCCTGTCGGTTTCGGCAGAGATCTGAATCAACCCAGTATGGAGTTTCGCCAGCACTTCCGCCCCTTTTAAAATCTCTTCGGAGGACGCCATATCGCACTCTCTGCCAAGGGGCCAGCGTTTTACCGCAAACGTCCGCTTGTCGCTGCTTTCCGTAATCAAATTTCCTTCTTTATTTTCCACATAGCTGTCCACCGGAATTCCCGTGGAATCCGTCAACTTTTTTAAAATTTCATTTTCAAAGCGGAGGCGCTTTTCCGTACTCCCTGTCTCTCTCAGATAGCGGAGGCCTTCCTTCGTCTCACAAAGAAAGGCCCCGCGAACCCGGCTAACTTTCCCTATCTCAAAAGGATATTGTTCCCATAATTCCATTTCTCGTTCGCTCATATGTTAATCCTCCCCCGGCCCTCGAACTTGCCATTTCATTGTATGAGCGAAAAAGAGCTTTTATGTGCAGCTTCCCTTTGATCTACGTCCTTTTATCTTCCATAGAGCCAGGCAAAATTCCGAAGCTCTTCCCATACCGCTTCCGTTACCTGGCCCGGCAGCAGACGCCACTGCCAATTACCGCCCATGTGACCCGGAAAATTCATCCGCGCTTTATTTCCCAGCCCCAAAATGTCCTGCATCTGAAAAATCGCCACATCCGCCACGCTGGCGTAAGCCGCCCGAATCATAGCTTTTTGCAAAGCTTTTCGGTCGGATACTCCAAAATAATCGTAGGCATAGGATAGCTCCCGATCCGATCTGCCATCCAGATAGCCCGCCATGGTCTCATTGTCATGGGTCCCTCCATAGACAACGCAGTTACGGGAATAATTGTGGGGCGCATGTTCATTGTCCGGGCCGCCGTCAAATCCAAATTCCAGCACCTTCATATTGGGATATCCCATTTCGGAAAGAAGCGCTTTCACTTCCGGCAAAAACACGCCCAGATCCTCGGCAATGATCTTGGTTTCTCCCGCCTCCTCTGATATCGCCTCCAGAAGTTTCCTGCCCGGCCCAGGAAAGTAATCTCCCCCTCTCGCATCTTCCGCCCCAGCGGGAACCCCATAATAACGGACGATTCCAATAAAATGATCGAGACGAACCGCATCAAAAAGGCGGGCACAACTTTGCATCCGGCTGCGCCACCAGGTAAAATGATCTCGTTCCATCTGTTCCCAGTCGTATAAAGGATTTCCCCAAAGCTGACCTAATTCGGTAAAAGCATCCGGCGGAACTCCGGCGACAGCCACCGGCCTCCTCCTTTCGTCCAGTTGAAAGAGCTCCGGGTGAGCCCAAACATCTGCGCTATCCATGGAAGCATAGATCGGCAAATCGCCGATCAGATCAATTCCCTGTTCCCGAACCACCTTTCGAAACGCTTCCCACTGTCGGAAAAATTGAAACTGACAAAATTCCTGGAAGCAAATTTCCGATTGAAGCCGCCTCTTTGCTTCCTGTAATGCCTCAGGCCTGCGCAGCCGCAGATCTTCCGGCCATTCGCCAAGAGGGGCTCCTTTCAGCGCGTGTTTTAGAGCCGCAAATAAGCAATAATCCGGAAGCCAGTCTCGATTTTCAAACTGAAACCGCTCGTAGGAAACAGCCTGTTCTCCTTTCGGGAAAAAGCGGGTAAATGCCAAGTATAAAACATCCCGCCGGTTCTGATACATCCGGCCATAATCCACGGCCTCCAGCCGTTCTCCCCAGGACTTGGAAGCCGCCTCTTCCTCCCGAAGAAGTCCTTCCTTGATCAACTCCGGAAGATCAATCAAATAGGGATTTCCCGCGAACGCGGAAAAAGACTGATAGGGGCTGTCTCCGTAGCCAGTGGGGCCGGTCGGAAGCACCTGCCAGTATTTCTGTCCCGCCTTTTTTAGAGACACTGCAAATTCTCTTGCCTCTTTTCCTAACGTTCCGATCCCATAGGGGGACGGTAAAGAAAAAATAGGGAGCAGAATTCCTGCTCCGCGCTGTAAACGCTGGCTCATCGTTGGTTCTCCTTTCCAGCAATCATCATCGCCAAGTAGTAGGCGGCAGCATCTTCAAACCGCCTCAAGTCTAAACCTGTGATCTTCTTGATCTTATCCAGTCGGTAGGTCAACGTATTCCGATGAATGTAAAGCCTGCGGGCCGTCTCCGCACCATTTAAACGATTTTCCAGCAGGGCCGCGGCGGTTTTCGCCAATTCTTCATCCAGGCGTTCTCCCAAAAAGCCTTGCGGCAGCCGTCTCAAATACTTCTGGCAAAGATCGGAGGGAAGCTGCATCACAAAACCAGCCAATAAAAGTTCCGAATATGCCAGAATCTGCCGCTCCCGGTAAAAGATACGGCCTGCCTCCAAAGCAAACTCCGCCTCCCGGTAAGCCTCCGGCAGCTGTTCCCAGCCGGTAAAGCATCTCCCATAAGCCACTCGAACCGTAACGCCAGCCTCCCCCTCCATCATAGCAAGAAGGCTTTCCGCCATCTCCTTCTGCTCTTCCGGATGCTGGCTTTCCATCTGCAAAAGAGCCGCCAGAAGTCCCGGATTTATTTCCACTGCGCATCCGTTCCCACTCGCTTCCACCAAACCGGATATCACATCTTTTACCCCAGATCGCTCCTGCTCTTCCATTTTCAAAAGAAACAGGCAGCGGTTTTCCATGGCTGTTTCCCCCAGTTCTTCCGCCTTGCGTCCTAGCTCTTTTGATGAAATCCGACCGGCTAAAGCAGCGCGCAGCAAAAACGCCGCCGGTTCACAGGTAGCGGCAATCACGCGGCCGTCTTCCCCTTGTAGAAAAACATCCTGTCCGCTTTCCTGTTTATATTCTTCCAGCAACGCGAGAAGCCTGCTATGCTCCGTCGACAAATCTCCTTTTTTCATCAAAAAATCAATCCTTTGCTTCGTTCTGGCCGTGTTTGCTCTTGTCACAAGAAAAAGTTTCGCTTTGCGAAATTCTCCGCCTGCGGCGGGGCAGCTTTGCTGCCATCTTCCTTTTATTATACAACAGCCGGTTAGGTATGTCTACACTCTTTCCGAATTGCCGCTTCCGACTCCTTGTCAAAAAAATGGGCACGTTCCATGTCCAGGACAAACTGCATGTTGGTTCCTGTTCGAGCTTCGGTGTTTGGCCTTACTCTGGCTGTAAAGCTGGCGCCGCCCTCGTCAAAATACAGATAAACTTCGGCCCCCAACAGTTCATACACACGAATTTTCGCCGGAATCACCCATTCCGGATGACTTTGCCGCCAGCTGTCCTCCTCGTGCAGGTCCTCCGGGCGAATCCCCAGGACCATCTCTTTGTCGATATATCCGCCGCGTACCAAAGCTTCGGCCCAGCCTTCCGGAACCACCAGCCGATGGCCGCCAAAGCATGCCGTTACATGCTCCCCTTCCTTTTGAATGGCCACATCGATCATATTCATCTGGGGAGAACCGATAAATTCCGCTACAAACTTATTTACCGGATGATCGTACAGATTGGAAGGCGTATCCACCTGCTGAACGACGCCGTCCTTCATGACCACAATCCTGGTCCCAAGCGTCATCGCTTCCGTCTGATCATGGGTCACATAGATCATCGTGCTTCCCAGCTCTTGGTGCAGTTTTGAAATCTCAATCCGCATCTGCACACGCAGCTTGGCGTCCAGGTTGGAGAGCGGTTCGTCCATCAAAAACACCTTCGGATTTCGGACGATCGCCCGTCCCATGGCCACACGCTGCCGCTGCCCACCGGAAAGAGCCTTCGGTTTTCGGTCCAAAAGATGCTCGATATCTAAGATTTGGGCCGCATGGCGCACTTTGCGCCGAATCTCCTCCTTCGGTACTTTTCGAAGCTTCAGGCCAAAGGCCATATTGTCAAATACAGTCATATGAGGATACAAGGCATAACTCTGGAAAACCATCGCGATATCCCGGTCCTTTGGTTCCACGTCATTCATTCGTTTCCCGTCGATGAAAAGCTCGCCGGAGGTGATCTCTTCCAGGCCGGCGATCATCCGCAGCGTGGTCGATTTTCCACAGCCCGACGGACCGACAAAGATCACAAATTCCTTGTCCTCGATTTCCAGATTAAAATCCTTTACTGCCTCAAAACCATTTTCGTATTTTTTATAAACATGCCTGAGCGATACATTTGCCATGCCATATCCTCCTTTTGCGTTTTAGCATACCCGATTGAAAGGCAAAAATCCATTGACAAACGCCACAAAAACCTTTTCAGAAATTTGTGCGGACTTGCAATCTGGTTTGGATATGATAAAATAGGAACGATGAATCTTGTCATACGTAAAGGAGATTTCCATGGTTTTATCCCTTCCGGAACACGTTTCTGAAATCCTTCGCATTTTGACCAAGGCCGGCCACGAAGCATATGCTGTGGGCGGCTGTGTTCGTGACACCCTGCTGGGCCGCGTCCCAGAAGATTGGGATATCACCACCTCCGCCCGCCCAGACCAGGTGAAAAAGCTGTTCCGCCGAACCATTGATACGGGAATCCAGCATGGCACCGTTACCGTCATGTTTGGGAAAGATGGATTTGAGGTCACCACATACCGTATCGATGGAGAGTATGAAGACGGACGCCACCCCAAAGAGGTTGTTTTTACGCCTAACTTGGAAGAAGACTTGAAACGTCGGGATTTTACCATCAATGCGATGGCCTATCACCCAGATCAAGGGTTGGTTGACTTATTTGGAGGAAACGCCGATCTTGCAGAGGGGATCATTCGAGCCGTTGGAACCCCGGAAGAACGCTTTCAGGAAGACGCTCTCCGGATTCTCCGGGCCATCCGCTTTGCCGCTCAGCTTGGCTTTACCATTGAAAAGAAAACCCTTGGAGCCATCTCCGCTTTTGCCGAACGCTTAAAGCTCGTCAGCAAAGAACGAATTCAAGTGGAACTCCATAAACTCCTAAAATCAGATCACCCGGAACAATTCCGTTTACTCTATGAAACGGGGATTACCAGCATCCTCTTTCCCCGTTTTGACGAGATGATGGCTCTTCCCCAACATAACCCTTACCATTGTTATACCGTTGGAGAACACACGCTCAAGATGTTAACGTATGTTGAGCCTGACCCACTCCTTCGTTGGTGCGCTCTGCTCCACGATACCGGCAAAACCGCGACCCATTCTACGGACAGCGCCGGCATCGACCATTTTTATGGTCACGGCATGGCAAGCGCTATCTTTTCCAAAGACTTTCTCCGGGAGCTTCGTTTTGACAACGATACCATCGACGCCGTCTTCTTGCTGACCAAGTATCATGATTACTCTTTTGACTTGACCAAGCATAACCTACGGCGCGCGATCTATAAAGTGGGAAATGATTTATTTCCTCTTTTGCTGAAACTAGTGCGGGCTGATACCATGGCGAAAAGCGATTACGCCAAAGAACGTCTCCTGCCTAAAATTGACCGCTTGGAAGAATTGTACGCGGAGATTATAAGAGATAACGACTGTACGGACTTAAAACGCCTGGCCGTTCACGGACGGGATTTGATCGCGGCAGGGATGAAACCAGGACCTCAGATGGGAGAAGTCTTAAACCGTCTTCTCATGCTGGTTTTGGAACATCCTGAATACAACACAAAGGAAACCTTGATGAAGTACTACGCCGTACAGCAACGAGAAGAAAACGATCGATAAAAGATACGAACCGTAAAAGAAAGGAGTACGAATGAAAAAAGCAGCGCGCCTGACCGCAATTTTCTGTGTTTTCTGCCTGGCTCTCACCGCCGGAGCTAAGACGGCAAGAGGAAACGATTTTCTAACGGATTTTTCCAGCCAGATAGACTCTCTATTCCGTCAAGTAACGGAACTTTGTGAAACCTATGGGAATCAGGCACGAACCATTGACCCGGATAAACCGATGGTTGCTTTAACCTTTGACGACGGACCTTCTCAGTATACGGAACGGATTTTAGACTGTCTGGAGGAATATGATGCCAGAGCTACCTTTTTCGTGGTTGGCGAACGTGTCGATGAGTACGCCGATATTCTAAAACGGACCTATGAGATGGGAAATGAAATCGGAAATCATTCTTACAGCCATAAGATTCTGACCAAGCTGGATCGGGACGGCATCTCTTCCCAGATGGAAAAGACCAACCGCGCGATTTATGACATCCTCGGCGTCAATCCAACGCTGATGCGCCCGCCCGGCGGAGGCTACAACGATAAAGTGAAAAAAGCTGTCGATTTCCCCTTGATTTTATGGTCCATCGACACATTGGACTGGAAAACCCAAAACGCCAGTTCCACCGTAAAAGCGGTGTTTAAAGATGTAAAAGATGGCGATATTATACTCATGCACGATCTTTACAAAGCATCGGCGGCAGCGGCAGAGCAAATCATTCCCCGGCTTATCGAGGACGGGTATCAGCTGGTTACTGTCAGCGAACTGGCTCAGTATCGAGGCGGCTTGGAAAACGGAACGGTTTACGGTCGGATAAAGCCTTAGGGAATGATTTTTATTTTGACTGAGTGCCGCTGGAGAAGGGCTGCTGTATAAAAAATATGTCGGTACATTTTGTAGGGTTTCGGAGCAAGTACTTCTAGGATTCCGATAATTTGTAAAAAACATTCGCAAAAATAAGAAACTCGCTGCGCTCAAACAGTCTTATTTTTGCTCGTAATACAAATTTCCGGAATCGAAGAAGTACTAACGCTCCTGCAAATACAAAATGTACCGACATATTTTTGTACAGTGCCTTTTTCCAGCAACATCCAGTCAAAATAAAAATTAGATAAAGGGGCTTGTCATATTCTATATGTTGTGCTATTATATCATTCGTCTACAACATATGGAAAGTTAAGGAGAGAACAACACCATGACGTTAGAAGAATGGCTTGGAAAAGAAAATCCGCTTGGAATCGATATTTGGAACAACAAATATAAAGATCAGGAAGAAACCTTTGACGATTGGACCACGCGTATCACAGCAGGCAATCCGGAAGCGGCAGAACTGATCCGCCAGAAAAAATTCCTGTTTGGCGGACGAATTCTTTCCAATCGTGGATTGGAACATCAAAGCCGAAAGGTTACCTTTTCCAATTGCTATGTCGTCACTCCCCCGGAGGACAACATCGAAAGTATCTTTGACTGTGCGAAAAAATTAGCCCGTACCTATAGCTACGGCGGCGGCTGCGGCGTCGATATTTCCAAATTGGCTCCCCGCGGCGCCAAAATCAACAATGCCGCCAAGGAGACCAGCGGAGCTGTCTCTTTCATGACGCTTTACGCGCTGGTCACTGAGTTGATCGGTCAAAACGGCCGCCGGGGCGCTCTGATGATCTCTATCGACTGCTCCCACCCGGATGTAGAAGAATTCATCGATCTGAAAACCGACCTGGAAAAGGTGACGAAGGCAAACATTTCCGTTCGCATTGACAATGCCTTTATGGAAGCGGTCAAAAACAATTCGACCTATCGCCTTCACTATACCAGGGAAGCTACCGGCGAGGTCATGGAACGGGAAGTAAACGCCCAGGAATTGTTCCGCCATATTGCAGAGGTCAACTGGGACTATGCGGAGCCCGGCGCTCTTTTCTGGGATCAGATCAAAAATTGGAGCCTGCTCAGCAATACCGAGGAATTTTCCTTTGCCGGAGTGAACCCCTGCGCCGAGGAACCTCTGCCCGCCGGAGGCAGCTGCCTTTTGGGAAGCTTAAACTTATCCGAATTTGTCAAAGAACCTTTTTCGCCCAACGCGTCCTTTGACTTTGAAGGATTCAAGGAAGCCGTCGCCATCTCCGTCCGCGCGATGAACGAAGTTTTGGAAGAAGGGCTGCCTCTGCATCCCCTGTCAGAACAGCAGGAAAGCGTTCGTAACTGGCGGCAGATCGGTCTTGGAATCATGGGTCTGGCCGATATGCTGATTAAACTTGGAATCACCTATGGAAGCAAAGAATCTCTGGAGCTTTGTGATCAAATCGGGTTTCATATGGCTGACACTGCCATCGCGGCTTCCGCTCTCCTCGCCAAGGAGTTTGGTCCATTCCCCAAGTATCAGCTGGAAAATATTATCTCTACGCCCTTTTTCCAGGCAAATACTTCGGAAGCCACGGTAGAACTAGTGAAAAAATACGGTCTGCGCAACTCGCAGCTTTTGACCATCGCTCCCACAGGGACCCTGTCCACCATGCTCGGCATCTCCGGTGGCATTGAGCCGATCTTTGCCAACTATTATGAGAGAAAGACCGAGTCTCTCCATGGAACCGACGTTTACTATAAGGTGTACACCAAAATTGTAGAGACCTACATGAAGGCCTTCCAAATTGCCGATGATCGGGATCTTCCGGAATTCTTTGTCACGGCCATGATGTTAGATTATCATAGCCGAATCGATATGCAGTCCGTATGGCAGCGGCACATCGACGCATCGATCAGCTCTACGGTGAACGTCCCGAATCACTTTACCGTAGAGGAAACCGAAAATCTTTACCGCTATGCCTTTGAGAAAAAACTGAAAGGCATCACGATTTATCGGGACGGCTGCAAACGGACTGGAGTACTGACCACGGAAGAAACGCCTGGACCGGCTGTGGCCGGAGACGGGTTAAAGCGCGGGGAGATTGTGCTGGTTACCGACGATGTCCTGGGCAAAAAGAGAAAGCTGATCACTGGCTGCGGCAGTCTTCACTGTATCGCTCTCTTTGACCCCAATACCGGAGCGCTTTTAGAAACATACCTGAGCAAAGGCTCCACCGGCGGCTGCAACAATTTCATGATCGGTCTCTCGCGGATGATTTCCATCAGCGCACGAGGAGGCATCGATATTTACACCATCATCGATCAACTGAATTCCACTGGTTCCTGTCCCTCCTATACGGTACGCCGCGCGCTACACAAGGATACCAGCAAGGGAAGCTGCTGTCCTATGGCCGTTGGAAACGCGCTCCTCGACATGTACAACGAAGTTCAGCAGGAAATTGCCGCGAAAAAGTCCACTGAGCCGCCGAAAAAACGGCCGAAGCCACAGGCTGTCCAAAGCGCCCGCGACAAGATGCGCTGCCCGGAATGCGGAGAAAATCTGGTGATGGAAGGCGGCTGTACTATCTGCAAAAACTGCGGATGGAGTAAGTGCCTGTAATATCTTCCACTGGCAAGGACAAACACGGTCTCCTGCCAACTGAAGGTACCTTTATCCTATGCAAAAATTTTATTTCAAAAAAGGACTTATGGCTTTGCCTTGCCATAAGTCCTTCTTTATTCTAGTGAAAATTTCATAGAGAGAAATGCTTTGTTCTCTGATGATTCTTTATTCCTTTTCGTAGGCCTTGTCTTGCAAGTCCCTACCGTCTCCGCTGACGCGCGGCCTCTTGCCGTCTTCTTTGCTGACGAAGTTTCCGCCGTTTTCTTCTCCTGTGGTTTTTAATAATCTGAATCACTACCCAAGCAATCACCAGAAGACCGACCAGAACCCCCAGCGCCGCTAAAATCCAAAACCAAAAGGGCCTTCCCGATTCCTTCACTTCCGCCGTCACCGGTTGATTCGCCTGCACATCTCCGGATGTCCCCCGAATGACGATGGGCTGCCGTCCCAACGTGGCAGTGCCGCTCCGGTAAAGCAGATCCCCTACGGTCCCTTCCGGGTCGCCGTCTTCCCGGCCGGTAAATTCCAGAGTCAAGCTCTCGATGCCATTGGGAATCGTCAGCTTTCCCTCGCCAGAAAGAGCCAATGGCATCGGATAACCAGCCCCAAGTCCCGCGCAGAAATTCCGGCTGGTCGCCCCCATATCCACCATGCGGAAATTGTTAAACCCATAATCTAAAATACTTTTCGTATCCTGATATACCACGCCGCCGCCCGCGTCCTTCATCACGACGCAGACCAATTCCATACCGTCCTTCTCCGCGTAAGTCACCAACGTATTTTTCGCGATGGAGGTGTATCCGGTCTTTCCTGCTTTTACCCGCTCATCATAATGTTCGCTGGAAGAAAGCATCATTTTATGGTGCATCGTACAGGTAAAACCCTTGGGATTTTTCTCCGTGGCCGGAATCACATAGGAAGTCGTGGAGTCAATCTGATAAAACGTCTCATTTTGAAGCGCGGCCCAAAAAATCAGAGCCATATCATGGGCGGTCGTCGTATGGTTGGAATCGTTTAAACCATGGGGATTTGCAAAATGCGTATTGGTACAGCCCAGGGAAGCAGCCTTCTGATTCATCAGATCCGCAAAGGCAGGTAAAGATCCCGCCACATGCTCCGCCAGCGCGTAACCGCTTTCATTTACAGAATTCAGCATCAACAGATACAGACATTGCTCTACTGTCAGAGTCTCCCCTTCCAGAGCCATGCCGCCAAAGTTTCCTCCTGACTCAATATCCGTCACTGCCTGATGGGAAAAGGTCACTTGTTCGTCCAGCTGGCAATGCTCCAGAACAACCAAAGCCGTCATCACCTTGGTAATACTGGCCGGATACCTGGTCTCATTTTCATTTTTTCCATAGAGCACGGCACCGGAATTGACCTCCACCAAATAGGCGCTCTCGCCGGTGATAGATGGTCCCGCCGGCCATCCTTCCATACTGCGGGCATCCGTCTGCTGCAAATCGGTTCGCCCGCCAGCGGCAAACGCCGGCCATGGATTTGCGGCCAAAAGCACCGCCATCATCAAAAGTCCAATGATGCTTCTGTATTTCCTTCTCAAAATCATAACCCCCCGCGTCGATTTCCGGCCCAGCCGGTTCCTCCCTCCGTTTTCGTCAAGACAATAAAGAGAAGTCTTTCGCTTCTTTATCCTGCACTCGGATCTTGATAAAACAGTCCGAGATATGTTCGTAATTAATCTCCAGGGCATACTCTACATTTACCTGAATACCGTCGTTTTCTTCCTTTACTTCCAACTCTCTGGCCCGAATTCCTAAAACCAGGTTGCCAAAGGGCGTAGAATAGTGGGACACGTTTTCCTTTCCCTTGGTAAAGGTCAGCTCCGTCTCAATCAGCCCCTTCTTTCGGATACTGACAGTCTCCGGCGAAATCTTTAGCAGATTGTGTACCGGTTCCGAAAAGTTTTCCGCCATCTCGTCGTATGTGACATAATGCTTTCCGTTTTTCCAATAATATTGGCCTGGTGCAATCACCTCTATATCCTGACGTTCGGCTTCCACATCCCCCAGGGAAAGCAAACCGCTTACTGTCACTAAAACCTCTCTGTCCATGGTATTTTCCTTTTTAGTATTTTTCAATATCTACGATCTGTGTGGTTTGAATCTCATAAGGCAGAATAGAATTGGCAAAAACCCGGAACTTTTCCGCGCCGTCGCTGACAAAAAACTCATATTTCCCCTCTGCGCAGGCCGCGTCTTCCGATAATAACCGCTTCTCCGTCAAGAGACGGCGCAAGCCCAAAGCGGTCTCATAAGCTGGATTCACCAACTGAACCGCATCCCCCATCACTCCGCCGATCAGGGAGCGCAAGAGCGGATAGTGGGTACACCCCAAAATGAGCGTGTCAATCTCCTTTTCCTTCAATTCCTTTAAATATCGCTTTGCAATCTCTTCCGTCACAAAATCGTGGGTCAATCCCTCTTCCACCAAGGGAACAAATAGCGGACATGCTTTGCCAAACACTTGAAGATTTGGATTGATGCTCTGAATAAACTTCGTATACAGGCCGCTATTGATCGTAGCGTCCGTGGCAATCACGCCAATCCGTCCATTTTTGCTGGCTTTCGCCGCGGTTTTTGCGCCAGGCTTTACCACGCCGATCACCGGCACATCGATCTCTTTCTCAATGGTTTCCAGGGCATAGGCGCTGGCCGTATTGCAGGCTACCACGATGGCTTTTACTTCTTTTGTTTCCAAAAAACGGACAATCTGACGGACAAAATGAATAATGGTATTCTGTGATTTGCTGCCGTAAGGCACGCGAGCCGTATCTCCAAAATAGACCAGCCGCTCTTCCGGAATCTGGCGCATGATCTCTCTGGCCACGGTCAGACCGCCGATACCGGAATCAAAAACCCCGATGGGCGCATGATTCCCCATGGTCAACTCCTCCGCAGGAACGCTGTCTGAATCAGCTCTTCCACCAGTTCCGGCACAGCCAAACCTCTCGCCCCCCAAAGCATCGGGTACATACTGATCGACGTAAAGCCCGGCATGGTGTTGATCTCGTTAAATACCACTTCATTGGTTCCCTTCTCCAAAAAGAAATCCACGCGGGACAGACCTAAACCGTCCACTGCCTCAAAGATCCGGGCGGCATCCTGACGAATTTCCTCTGCTACTCCTTCCGGAAGTTCCGGATCTACAACCGTACGAGATTCGGCGCTATGATACTTCGCATCGTAATCATAAAACTCCGCGGCAGCCAAAATTTCTCCAATCCCGGAGGCTTTTGTCTCTTTACCGCCAAAAACTGCGCATTCCAGTTCCCGGCCAACAATCATCTCTTCCACCAAAATCTTGGCATCTTCAGCGGCAGCTATCTGCAACGCTTCCTGAAGGCTCTCCCGGTCTACCGCTTTAGAAACGCCTTTGGAGGAACCCGCGTTGGAAGGTTTTACAAAAACAGGGTAGGAAAAACGCTGTTCTACCCGCTCCACCACCGCGCTCATATCCGAAAGCTCCCGGCGCAGCACCGGCACATATTCTGCCTGACGAATCCCAAGGCTATTTACAATAATTTTCGTATAAAATTTATCCATGGAGACTGCGGATGCCAGTACACCGCACCCTACATAGGGAATCTGGCTCAATTCCAGCAATCCCTGCACCGTTCCGTCCTCTCCGTAAAGGCCATGAAGCACTGGAAATACCACATCGATCTTTTGAAACGTCGTATTGGCGCCGTCCAGAAATAAAATCCCCCGCATCGCAGCATCCGGAGACAAAATGGCATGAATCCTACTCTCTCTCCAAGCTCCCGACTGAATGTCCGCGAGGGAATCCACTTTCAGCCAACGCCCCTCTTTTGTAATGCCTACCAGGAACACCTGATATTTTTCCGGGTCAATATGGCCTGCTACGGTTACGACAGACAGGCAGGAAATTTCATGCTCCGATGATTGGCCGCCAAACAAAACGGCGATATTTATTTTAGACATGTCAAAGTTCCTTTGTTTTTTCTTTTTAGTTTACTCCAGAAACAGGAATAATTCAACCACAAATGGGAAATACTCTGGATGCCGGCAAAATTGCGGCCTAGAAAATCGATACATAGAAGGGATACCCAATGAAAAGAGATCTGCATCTTGTTATTTTGGTAATACTTGTCAATAGTCTCCTGGCCCTGGGCTGTCTGGAAGGACTTCGGCAGGACCGGCTTGTGGCTCCGGTGGCTGCAGAAGTGCTTCGGTTCCGCGTCCTGGCAAACAGCGATTCCGAAGAAGACCAAGCGCTCAAACTCTTGGTCAGAGACCGTCTCTTAGACGAGATGAGCCGCGGCCTAAATGCCGCCGCAAGCTCCGAGGAAGCGGAAACTTACGCGGTTTCTCACCAACAAGAGCTCATCGAAGCCGCCCAGACCGCCATACAGGAAGCCGGGTTTTCCTATCCGGTCAGCCTGTCGGTAGGAGATTTCTACTTTCCGGAAAAAACCTACGGCGATATGACCTTTCCGCGGGGCACTTACCGGGCGGTCAAAGTAGAAATCGGCAAAGCCGAGGGGAGCAACTGGTGGTGCGTTTTATACCCAGCCCTCTGCTTTACCGATGCTGTCACTGCCGAAGTCCCGAAGGAATCCCGTGAAAAATTAGAGCATGTGCTGACGGAAGAAGACTGCCAGCTGCTCGATGGTCAGGTGGAAGTCCGATCTGCCTTTCTGGATTGGATCGGAAGTCTGTTTCACTCTTAATCATACCTTCCAATCGAGTAGGAGGCGGTGACTAGCCGCCGTCCTCTCACAGCACCGGACATACGGTTCTCGTATCCGGCGCTTTCAATAGTTGACGTGCACTGACTGATAGGCGGTGGCTAAATCATAAAAGCCACTGTTTATCAGTCTTTCTTTTGTCATTGCCATATTTATGGCAACTGTATGTGTGGTGAACCAATAGCCTCGGCGACTGTTTCCCGCCTGCCATGCCAAATCCTTCTCCAACCCCATCTTGATTAGGTTTCGCACTTTTGTCTTTGGTTTCTTCCATTGTTTCCATATACACATACGTATTCTGTGATAGAGCCATCCGTTAATGTCATCTATGTTGTTCTTCATGCTCGCTATTCCGTAATAGTTTAGCCATCCCCTCGCAAATACCTTGATTTTCTCAAGGCTTGGCTTAATGGACTGTACCGATTTACGGGAAGATAAATCTTTCAGCTTCGTCTTAAACTTCTTCCATGACTTTGCATGAACCCGGACATAAATGCCGCTCCCGTTCCTTCCCAATGCAAAACCAAGAAACTTAAAATTTCGGATTGCAAACACGCTCACAGTGCGACTTTTCTCCCGGTTGACTGTTAATTTCAGCTTTTCCTCAAGGTACTTTGTACTGCTTTCCAAAAGTCTTTCTGATGCCCGTTTGCTCTTTGCGAGAAGCACAATGTCATCTGCATATCGAACGCACGGAACACCTCTATTTAAGAACTCCTGGTCGAACTCGTTGAGGTAGATATTCGCTAGTAACGGAGATAAATTTCCTCCCTGTGGCGAGCCTTCCTCTGTGTCGATGACCACTCCGTTCTCCATTATTCCACTTTTCAGGTAGCGTTTAATCAGCTGTATTACACGCTCGTCCTTTACATTCTTCCGCAAAAGATTGATAAGTATTTCGTGGTTGATTGTGTCGAAGTATTTCGATAAGTCCAGGACTACCGCAAATGTACAGCCCTGCTCTGCATACTCTTTCACTTTTAGTATCGCTTCTTTTGCGCTTCTGTTCGGGCGGTACCCGAAACTGCCGTCCGCAAACAATGGCTCATAGATTGGCACTAACTGTTGCATTATTGCCTGTTGGAGTGTTCGGTCTATCACGGTTGGTATGCCAAGCTTTCGCACACCACCTTCCGGTTTCGGAATCTCAACACGTCTCACTGGAGACGGAGTGTACTTCCCCCTGTAAATCCGGTCGGTCAGCTCCTGTTGATGTTCCTTTAGGTACGGAAGCGCTTCCTCGACAGTCATCCCATCGATTCCTGGCGCCCCCTTGTTTGCCTTCACTCTCTTATACGCTCTGTTGACGTTATCCTTATGTAGTATCGCTTCCAAGAGCTTTGGCTGTGCACTGTCTCTTTCTTTCCATATCCGATTGAATGACCTTGACGCTTCCGCATACCCTTCGTGTTCCGCACTGTCTCTTTGCGGACAGCCATTGTTTTCCAAGTTTTCTGTCATATACAGTCATTCCTCCTTTCCCGGTCATACTCAAGACTCCCACTGATTCGGTCCTTCATGAAAAAAAAACTTCACTACTATGACCTCTGCTGACTTCTGTGCGTTCAGCATTGCCTTAAGCAATGGTTACCTCTTTCAAGGCATACCGCACAGACCTCCCCAGGTACCACACGTTTCCTCCTCTCCATCCATCTGCCTCATTTATCATGCATGATTCCGTGTAGTTATTGGGCTTCGACTTGGTAAGCAGCCTTACCCTCATGCATAACCTCATATGTGATTTCTGTTCGTCAGACCAGAGATTTGCCCGCGGGTTAGTAGGTTCCCCACATCCGGCTTCCTTCAGATTCCACCTCACGATGGACACCCTTGCCTTCGGCTATATCCTTCCCACTACCGGGCGGATTCGGGACTTTAACCCGTTAGAAACGTGCGCCGCTGGGCGCACTTGACAAGAGCACACGCGGTCAGGACCGAGTATGCTCTTATACCGTTTCGCCATCTCACAGGCCTATACTTAACGCTTCTCCGGTTCCGGATATTCTACTCCAAAGGTCTCCGCCGTCATGCTCTGAATTCTCTGGGTCTGCAGCGGACGATCCATATAATTGGTCGGTACGGAGGCGATAGCGTCAATCACTTCCAGACCTTCCGTCACCTTTCCAAAGGCAGCGTAAGCGCCGTCCAGATGGGGGGATTCCTCATGCATGATAAAGAACTGAGAACCTGCGGAGTCCGGGTGCATGGACCGGGCCATGGACAGTACGCCCTTGGTATGCTTTAGCTGGTTGGTAAAACCATTCTGAGAAAACTCGCCTTTGATCGAATAGCCAGGGCCTCCCATCCCGGTGCCCTGCGGGTCGCCGCCCTGAATCATAAAGCCCGGAATCACACGGTGAAAGATCAGCCCATCGTAAAAGCCCTTTTTAACCAAACTAAGGAAATTGTTTACCGTATTAGGGGCGATTTCCGGATACAGCTCCGCTTTCATGACGGAACCGTCCTCCATTGTAATCGTTACTACTGGATTTTGTGCCATTGTCTTCGTCTCCTTTTTTCTAATTTATCTCAAATGCATTTTTTGAAGGTAATCTTTTTAGAAACTGCGTCCGCCTCCGCGGGAATGTCCGCCGCCCCCTCCGGAACGGCCTCCTCCACTAGAATGGCCTCCTCCGCCACCGGAACGGCCGCCGGAAGTTCCGCTCGTCTTCGGAACCGGCTTTCTCACCACCGTCGTATGAGTAAACTCATCTTTCTGTTCACGCATATAAAGGGACGTTCCCCGATAGCTTCTCTTCGCCGTGTTTCCCATCTTCCTTTTACTTACCTTTGCCATAATCAGGACAATAACGGCAGACACAACGGCGCTGCTGATAAACGCTCTCCCAATCCCTTCCGCATCTGGGGTGATCCTGTGATCGGCATACTGGCTTGCCCCTTCCAGGAATTTCCGGCAAGCTTCCGCATAATCGCCGTCTTTCATCGAAGGCGTGATCTGATCATAAATCTTCTCTATCTCTGAATCGGAATACTGGCGATCGGCAATTCCCGCCGTCAGCACAAAGAACTCCCGGTGTTCCATATCGATCAAAAATTGAACGCCGCTTCCCTCTGGCTCCTCGTAACCAAAGGAATGCGTATTGTAAAAATATTCATTGTAATCGGAAGCGCTCATGCCCTGAGTATCCGCCGTGGTAACAAGAATCACATCCATCCGGATTTTAGGCGCCAATTTCACCGCCTCTTTCTGCAGCTCGTCCCGTTCTTCCTCCGTCAAAAGGCCGGCATCGTCATATACTTTCTGCTGGGCCGAATCAAAACCGCAGCAAAAGAGCAGGCATAGAAGCAAAAATAATACTGTCGTTCTTTTTTTCATATGCTCCCTCCCTACAAAAGCTGCGATAAGTACATAACGAAAATCGCGGCGGTCATTCCGCCGAACCAGACTCCCAGCCGTCTCTTGTCCTGGGGAATCGTGCCGACGATCTTACCCGTCTGCCCATTCATAGCTAACGTATGCGCTTTTCCCCGATATCGATAAGTCAAAAGCCATACGGGCAGCAAAGCGTACTCCTCCCGATTCATCTGACACCAAAACCGAGAATCGAGCACATCCACATGAGAATAGCCTCCAATGGTCGACCGCGCCTCTTGGATCGCATTCTTCCGAATCTTATCTTCCGCTCTTGCCGCCATCTCCTTTTCGTCATAATCGTATCTCTCGGAACAAAAACCTGCCAAATACGGCATCCGGAATTCTCTCATCTCCTCATACCGAAAAGGTTCCAGGCGGTCCATCGTATCATCGTCCATCTTTTCCGAAGCATCCACGGGAATTCGATTAAAACTCATGTCCAAATTTCGGAAGATATCATAGTGATCGGTGTAGGTTGTAATCCAGTCGCCTGTCTTTACAGAGCGCACATTGGTTGCACGGGCTCGCATTTGGATATTCACATCCATATCATAAATCCAAAAAGGCACGTAGATCCCGCTCACCTTCTCCAATGCACTTCGCTTTTTCAAAGCCCTGGGGGTAAAAATACCTTTTTTCACCCAGGCTCGGAATAACTCCTGCGCCTTGCTTTTGTCAATTTCAAAAGGAAGCACCAAGGATGGCTTCCACTCACCTAAAAGCCGGTCCTCCACCAGGTTTGGCGTTCCGCAAAATCCGCACACTGTCGCCGACGTCTGTTCATCTGCAACGATCTCCGCGCCGCAGCTGCTGCACCGGTATACTTTATATTCGCCTGCTTCCCTCCCTTGCCCGGTATCCATCTCCTCTACCGAACAATGATTTCCACAATGGTCGCAAATCATCTGACCGGCGTTTACATCATAAACCATAGGAGCGCCGCAATTTTTGCAGGGAAAATTTGTTGCCACTCAGCTCCCTCCCCTCTCGCTTTTCCTAATCCTATTCTATCAGATTCGTTTCCTTCTGTCTACCTTCCGCGGATAAAGATATGTACGGCCAAAATGTTACCAAATCTATAAAAGATATCTTTTACCCAGAAAATTTTTCTCCACGTTCTCATCAGTCTTTTTGTCGTTTTTCCTTGTATTTACGATGTTTTTGCGTTAAACCTCCAAGTTTATATTTATTTTGGAATTTTATTTATATTTATTTTACAACTTTTAGGAATCCTTAAGTAACTAGACATAATTTGGTAAAGATTCCCCCCTATACTATGTATATAACAACAGTTAGTTGTTATTCATAGTTTTTCCGATAAGGCTCTTGTCTCATCCACAAAGCCTTATCACCCTCTCCTTTCTCACAAAAAGACCTGCTGCGAAGCAGGTCTTTTTGCATGAAAAGTTTTTCTCTCTATCTTCTTCCCTGTTTAGATTTTCTTTCTTTTTTCTTTTTAATTTTCCAAAATCCTTAAGCAGGAGGACACATATTGGTCACGATTTCGGGTTATACTATACTCAACAACGAATTAGTTGTTATTCATAGTTTTTCCGATAAGGCTCTTGCTTCATCCACAAGGCCTTATCACCCTCTCCTTTCTCACAAAAGAACCTGCCTTACGGCAGGTTCTTTTGCATGATACGACAGCGGATAATCAGACAAAAGAAAAAATTTCATCCGCCTCCAACACCCGTTTCAAACTTCCCAGCGCGGAAACCGGGGTATAGGCGCCGGTGACGCTTCCATCTGACCGGCTGGAGACCTGTATTTCAAATTCCACCCCGTCTCCCTCCACATGGATGCGATGGGCGTTGGTGGCGACCGCCGGATCTGAGATGATTCGAGAAATGGTACGATCAAAACCAATCCCCGCCAGAGCCACCGACGCATGGACATTCACATTGCGCGGATAAAGTTTACAAACCTGGCGGGCAGGTCCCTCATAAACGATGGTCCGTTCCGTATCGTCACGCCCCAGGCTTTGGGGATTCTTTATCGTTTCAATTTCTACTCTAGTCAATAGACTACGCCCATCAAAGATTCCATCCATCCCTAGAATGGCTCCATGGGGAAAGTATACGTGGGTTCCAGCCCGACGGCAAATCTCTTTTATTTGTCGGTAAAACTCCTCGTCCTGAAATGCTGTCACGGAAAAAGCCAACAAATCCGCATACGGCAAAATCCGAGGAGCCTGCGCCTTTAACACATCCGCCATAGCGCATTCAACCACCAAGTCCGTTTTCTGGAGCAGCTCCTCTTTTGCCTCCTTGCAGACGGGAAATTCTGCTCCCTCCAACGGAAAAAAGGGATCCTGGACAAAAGAAACCTCCAGCTCCGGCTTTTCCCGTACATAGTCCAACATACTCCTTCCGATCTTTCCACAACCCAAAAATCCAATACTCTTCTTCATCATTACCTCCCATTTTGCGGCCCGCATACCGCTCCCAGTCCAGAAACGCTGTTCCTCCCCACTTGTCGGTCAGGCCTTCTGCACTTGCAATTTCCTTACAAATTCAGTATAATTACTGTGTTTAATTGTGTGTTTTCCGTTATAAGGAAAGGATACCGCGGATGTTAAAAGAAATGATCTATGTCTATACCGTTTATCAGGAACAAAGCTTTTCCAAGGCGGCGCGGAAGCTCTTCATTTCCCAACCCGCCTTAAGCGCAGCCGTTAAGAAAGCGGAAACAGAGCTTTGCGCCCCCATTTTTGACCGAAGCACCAATCCCATCCGCTTGACGCGTGCAGGGGAATACTATATTCAGGCCGTCGAAGATATCATGCACATCCAGGAAAGATTGAAGGGCCAGTTAAGTCTGCTGCAGGAGGCGGCTTCCGGCCATATCTGCATCGGAAGCACTACATACTTCTGTACCTACATTCTAGCCGACGTCTTACAGGCATTCCAGGAGAAATATCCCGCTATCTCTCTCAGCCTCTCCGAAGCGAACGGTCCAGGACTGGAAGAAGGATTACAAAATGGAGCGTTTGATTTTATCCTGGATGTAGAGCCTTTGAACAAAAAACTTTTTGAAGAAGTTCTCTGGGGCTACGAAAATGTAATTCTCGCCGTTCCCGCGGCCTGGCCGGTGAATCAGGATCTCACTGCTTACCGCCTTTCCTTCCAAGATATCCGGGAAGGCCGCCATCTGACGGACTGTCATCCTCGTCTGTCGGTCAAGGTATTTGCCAATGAGCCCTTCCTCATCATGAAACAGGGAAACGATATGTATAACCGCAGCCTATCCATTTGTCGTAACGCCGGCTTTACGCCTAAAATACGGATGTATCTGGATCAGCTAATGACCTCCTATCATCTGGCTTGCGATGGTAAGGGAATTGCTTTTATCCGGGATTCCATTCCTCAGCACGTAAGCGCTACCGATCAGGTCTTCTTCTACAAAATTGACGACCAGCTCGCGAAGCGTCAGATTTCTCTCTCCTATCAGAAAGCCGCCTCTCTCTCCGGAGCCGCCCAAACCTTTCTGGATTATATTCAGAACCTAAAGCGCTGACGAACCAAGCGGTCTCAAACTAGAACCCGCCCCTCTTCCAGCAGCTGTACTTCATCGGCCCAAAGGCTGGGCTTCTGGAAAACCAAATCCAGGTGGATTCGACTTGCGGTTCGGCCTCCAAAGCCTGTATTATCACCACAGCCAAAGTGAACCGTGCCGCTGCACCCTTCATCCTCCAGCATCCTCCCTGTCAATTGACACAGAGGATTCAGTCCCAGACCGATTTCTCCCAGTTGGTAAACTTTGGGATCGCCAAATTCCTGTAAAATCTGTTCTAGAATAGCAGCTTGCTCACCGCCTTCGATGCGAACGATCCGCCCCTTTTCCACGGTCAAACGGATGGGCGAGTGAATCAATCCCAGCCTAGGATGAGGAATGCTGCCGTCAATGTAGACAACGCCTTCTCCCGTCCCTTCCCTGGCACATGTGGCGCACTCAATATCCGGCGGGGAAGAGGATTCTCCCGGATGGAGACTCCGTCCCAACTGCGGCGTAGGTTCTATTCCCTCGATGGAACAGGTGAAATCAGTTCCCAAAGAAGTGGTAATCCGACAAGTCTTTTTTCCCCGCAGCGCGTCCGCGATACGAAGGCAAGTCTGACCATTGGCTTCAAAATCACAGTACAACCCGCCCTTCTCCAACATCTCAGGACAATAATCCACCATATTGACAAATCGGGCTCCCGCCGCCACAGCCGCCTTTTTGGCAGGTGCATGAAAGAGAGAAAATTTGGTACAGCCAAAGATGACATCCGCGGCCCCCATGGCGGCCGCTACCATAGGATTGGGATCCGCTCCATGCATGACCGTCTCATCCATGACAATCATACTGCGGTTTTTGATGTAAGAAGAAGCCTCCCAGACTGCATCTGCCACCACCTTGCTGGTGGGGTCCGTAACAATCAGGATCTTTTCCTCCTCTTTGCATCCGCCGCATATGGTCAACAATCGTTTTGCTGCTTCTTTCCCTCTCATTGTACTGCTCCTTCCCTTGGCTCTGCCGCTTTCTGTCTCTTCTTTTTCGCAATTTCCACTCCAACTAAGATGACCACAATGGCCAGTCCGATCACATCCGTCAGGATAGAAGTATATACCATCAAAGCTCCGCCTACGATAAACAGCGCCCTTTTCCAAGGCTCAATGGGACCAACGCAGTAACCAAAAACTCCCATACTCAGAGCAATCACACCTACAAAGACAATGAAAAAGGAATATAAGCAGCCGCCTATAGTGGTGTTAATCATAATTAATCCCGGATTAAAGGCGAATACGTAGGGGACGATAAAGCCTGGCATAGCGATTTTAATCGCCTGGATAGCCGTAGCCATCGGCTCCGACTTGGCGATTCCGGACGCCGCATACACACCCAAGCATACCGGCGGCGTAATGTTGCTGATCACACCAAAGTAAAATACAAACAAATGCGCGGCCATGGGCTCAATTCCCATTTCCACCAAGGCCGGGACAATCAAAGTCGCCAGCAGAATATAAGCGGCCACCGTCGGAAGCCCCATCCCCAAAATCAACGCCGATACCATGGTCAGCAAGAGCAGAATAAACACATTTCCTCCGGAAAGCTGGATCAAAGCGCTGGAAAGCTTAAAGCCAAGCCCCGTCAAAGAAAAAATGCCGATCACAATTCCCGCCGTAGCCGTTCCCAAAGCTACAGGAACCAGGCTTTTGGCAGAGTCCACAAAGCTTTCCAAGATGGGACGAATGCAATCTTTACGCAAAAGCAGCACGCCGATAATCAGACAGCTGAGGTTGCCAATGAGAGCGCCCCGGGCAGCCGTAGTCTTCGCCACACCCAGAAAGTAAATCAGGATAACCAAAGGAAGCAGGCAAAGCCATCCTTTCCGGAAGGTCTGGCCAAATTTGGGAAGCTCCTCTCTCTTGACTCCCGTCAGCCGCTCCCGACCTGCGTGAAAATCTACTGCAAGAAATACGCCGAGGAAATAGAGAATGGCCGGCAGCAGAGCTGCCTTTAGCACTTCCGAATAGGGTACCCCCAGATATTCCGCAATAATAAAGGCGGCCACACCCATGACCGGAGGCATGATCTGCCCCCCGCAGGAAGCGGTAGCTTCCACAGCTCCGGCAAAAGGCGCAGAATAGCCGGTGGATTTCATCAAGGGGATGGTAAAGCTACCGGTTCCCACCACATTGGCCGTGACCGAACCGGACATAGTACCAAACAACGAGCTTGCCACCACAGCCACTTTGGCCGGACCCCCGCGCACATGCCCGACCAGACTGAAGGACAGATCTGAAAAAACCTTCGTACTGCCAATGGCCCCCAAAAGCCCTCCAAAAATAATAAACAGAGCGATATAAGAGGAGACCGCGGCAATGGCCGTTCCGTAAATTCCTTCGTAGCCCAGATATAGCTGGGATGCAATCCGGGATAAGCTATATCCTCGATTGCCAAAATAGCCAGGAATCAAATTGCCCCATTTGGCATAAGCGATAAATAAAAGGGCAAGGATGGGAAGAGCTGGTCCCAGCACCCGCCAAGTCAGCAGCAAAACCAGAAGGATTGTGATAACCCCCATGATGATATCCGTTTGATTATAAACGCCCGCTCTGTCGCTCAACAACGTATTGCCGACCACATAGCCATAAACCGTGGTAATGACAGCAATCAGAAAGAAAATGCCAAGCAGCGCCTGAAAAATCCAGCCTCCCTTTCGATTTGCTTTTCCAATCTTCTCCATCTCTAGGATGGCTCCCAAAGCTAGGACAAAGCCCAGATGTACCACCCTTTGATTCACACCGGGCAACAGGCCAAAAAGGGCCGTATAAATCTGAAAACAAATGAACAGAATCCCTATTCCCCAGATGCCGTACCGGAACCAAGACTTATTTTCCATATTGAGAGTCCTTTCTTGACAAATCATGCCTTACGCTTCCGACGAAAGACCCTCCCCTTCCGCCGGAAGCGCATGTACCTTGCGATGTCTGCGTCAACAGACATGCCTATTCCAAAAACTTTGAACGATCTTTTGTTACGGAAGCAGCCCCTTCTCCTGGTAATATTTCAATGCACCATCGTGGATGGGCGGAACGATATCCGCAGATAGATTTTCCTTTTGATTTTCCGGGCTAAAATAGCCGGCATTTTCATAAATGGTTACCAACTTCTCATTGTTTTCCATAATAGCCTTGGTCACCTCATAGACCACGGCATCCGATACATAGGCACCGGTAAACAGCGTTACCGGATACGCGATGGTGACCAGCTCTTCCTCCTGCCCGTCATAGACGCCTGCAGGAATGGTGGCGGGAACACAAAAAGAATATTCCTCCAAAATCTTTTCCTGGTACGGCGCAACATCCAGGAAACGAATTTCCGCAGAAGAGGTCAAATCCAAAATATTGGCCGCCGGCGCGGAAGTAAAAGTCACCACTGCATCCACCGCTCCGTCTTTTAAGGCGTCGCACGCCTCTCCCAAAGTATAAGTGGTAATGTTGTAATCTTCCGCCGTCAGCCCGCAAACCGCCAGCATATCGCTGGCCTGTCTCGTACCTGCCGAGCCCACTCCTGCTACATTTTTCCCCTTAATATCCTCTATGGTCTGAAGCGGGGAGGATGCCAATGTAATCACATGCATGGAGAAAGGAAGACCGGTAGCAATCATGCGGATGTCCTCAATCTTCTCCGTATAAGTACCCAATCCCAGATATCCTTCGTAGGCACCGTCCGCCGTCGCTAAGCCAAACTCGATATCCTGAGTCCCGATAGCCAATACGTTGCCGGCTCCGCCGGAGGGAGTATTCTCTACATTTACAACAATGTTGGGGTTCGCCTCATTGACCACACTGGCAATGGCCGTTCCCAGGATGGCCAGCGTACCGCCGGTTCCAGAAGTGCCAATGGTTACATGAGTGGTTTCCGTAACAGCTAATTCGCCTCCCGAAGTTTCTGCTCCTGCACTTTCCGCTGCCGTAGCCTCGTCAGAAGAAGCATTGCTGGTTCCTGCCGCGGGGGCAGAGCTCTCCTGGGAGTTTCCTCCGCAACCGCCCAGAGTGGCAATTAACAAAGCAGCCGTCAAAATATAGCAAAAGGTTTTTTTCATTGAAATACTCCTTTCCATTTTTCCGAATATGTTTTGATTCGCTTCTAGTAACGTCCGTACTTTCTCTCCGTCTCATAAACCTCAGGAAGGCCCATCAATGTGGTAAATTCTTGGAAAGATAACTGGTGATCCAACCAATTTTGAGTAGTTCCTTCCCGTTTGATCACATCCAAGGTGTCCTTGACCTGCTTGGCAGAAGCGTACAGCAGAGCCAGCGGATAATTGAAAATGGTAAAACCGCACTTTTCATAAAGCTCCTGAGCGCTCCATAAAGGAGTGTGGCGCACCCAGTGATTGGTCTCCGTGATTACTCCCCATTTTGGTACTGTCAACACATCATTGAAGCGTTTGAAGTCCTCCAAATCATTTCCATGACCCTGCATCAGCATGATGCAATCCGCTCCGGCCGCCTCATAACGCTTTACCCGTTCAATGGCGGAATCCAACCCCTCGCAGTCAATGGCGTCGGTCCGGACACAGATAAAGAAATCCGGATCTTGTCTGGCCTCGATGGCCGCCTGGATCATGTGAATCATCTCTTCCGTGGGAATTACCTGGCGGTTGCTCATGGAGCCGCATTTCTTCGGCATAACCTGATCCTCGATGTGGATGCCGGCCACGCCAATGGCCTCAAATTCCCTAACGGTGCGCATCACATTCAGAATACCGCCGTAGCCCGTATCCGCGTCGCAGATCACAGGAATATGAACGGAATTTACAATATATTTAGCCCTCTCCACTTGTTCGGTCAACGTGACCAGCCCCGCGTCCGTAAAGCCAAACTGTGAGGCCAGGCCCTGTCCGGTCAGATAGATGGCGTCAAACCCGGCCGCCTCGGTCAGCTTAGCGCTGACTGGATCATAGGCTCCCGGCATCAAGATGGGCTTTCCCGTTTTTACCAATTCCCGAAATTTTGCTGCATTTGTCATATTCTCTTCCTCCTTCATGGATTAATGTAATGATGCAAAGGGCAGGGCGGATGTTCTCCGCAGCCGTCCCTACTGCTCAATTTTTGCGGCTTCCTCCGCGCTGATCTTATAAGCATGGATCGTATCATCAGGAAAAGCGCCCGAACGGACTTCCTCGCAGTATTCACGGAAAGCGCGCTCCATCTCTGCTCCGATCTCCGCATACTTTTTCACAAACTTAGGAGTGAAATTATCATATAAGCCCACCATATCCGCATAAATCAACAGCTGCCCGTCGGTATAGGAGCCGGCGCCAATGCCAAGTACCGGAATGGAAAGAGCCTCCTGAATAGCCTTTCCTACCACCGCAGGAACGCCTTCCACCAAAAGGCTAAACGCTCCCGCCTCCTCTATGGACAGAGCCAAGTCCACCAGTTTTTTCGCTGCCTCTGCCGTCTTGCCCTGGGCTTTATATCCTCCCAGAATTCCCATGAATTGAGGCGTAAGGCCGATGTGACCCATGACCAAAATGCCTGCATCCACAATGGCCTTGATCCGGCGGCAGGTTCCTGGACCGGCAACTTCCAATTTTACACAATCGCTTCCCGCTTCCTTAATGAAACGGCCCGCGTTGGCGATCGCCAGCTCGTCCGAGGTCTGATAAGACATAAATGGCATATCGCCCACAATAAAGGTATTTGGCGCTCCCCGGCGCACCGCTTTACAATGGCTGATCATATCCTCCATGGTTACAGGAAAAGTGGTATCATATCCCAGGGTAACCATGCCAAGAGAATCTCCTACCAAAATCATATCGACGCCAGCTTTTTCCTGATATTTGGCAGTTAAATAATCGTAGGCAGTCAAATATACAATTTTTTCCTTATTCTTTGCCATACTAGAAAAGTCATTAATATTCTTTTTCACTTATTTTATCCTCCTAAAAGTTCCATTATTTTTTGCCAACCAGATCTTTTTTGCACTATTATCATACTAATTCCAAAGTCTTTCGTCCAATAGATTATTTCGTATAATTTGTTATTATTTTGTTTATATGTTCCGTGTTTGTGCAATACGATATAGAAAAATATTTATATTGTTATACGCATCTATTGATTGGACGAGAATTTTTCCTCATGATATGATAAAACCATGCCAATACAGATCACCATGGAACTATGACCACACCAATCGAAAACATAGAAAGAAGGATAAAAAAGCATGACGTTAGAAGAAAAATTTACCAAACTCGGCGTCGATCATGCGCCTGGTCAGGAGATTCGACAGAAGGGTCCGGATCTGTTATCCCAGGGAGAGTCCATACCCGGCGTCCCCGTTGACTTTTCCCATGGAGATGTGGATGCTTTCCCTCCCATTCCGAACTCTCTGGAACAATTTATTGAGGGAGTTCGCGTAGGCGGCAGGCAAGCCTATACGGAATATCGGGGAAGCGCTGCCATCCGCCAAGATCTAGCGGCAAAACTTTCCCGCTTTACGGGGACGTCCATTGCCTCAGCGGACAATTTGATTCTAACTCCCGGAACGCAGGGAGCCTTATTCCTGGCGCTGGCCTCTATCGTCACTCGTGGAGACAAAATCGCGATCATTGCCCCGGATTATTTTGCCAACCGAAAAATCCCCGAATTTCTGGAAGCGGAAATTCTGCCGGTTACGCTTCATTATCTGGAACAAGAGCAGGGCGCCGGCTTAGATTTGAGCCAACTGGAAGAAGCCTTTCGCCAGGGAGCCAAAGCCTTTTTATTCTCCAACCCCAACAATCCGACCGGTGTCATCTACTCGGATCAGGAGGTGGATGCCATCGCTCGGTTAGCAAATCAGTATCAAGTTACTGTCATCGCCGACCAGTTATATTCGAGACAAATCTTTGACGACAGAGCTTATTCGCATCTATGCCGAACCTCCATAGATCCGGAACGGCTGATCACAATTATCGGTCCCTCTAAAACCGAATCTTTAAGCGGTTATCGCCTTGGGGTAGCCTTTGGTCCCTCCCGATTGATCCAGCGGATGGAAAAATTGCAGGCCATCGTTTCCCTACGCGCCAGCGGCTACAATCAACGAGTACTCCGCCTCTGGTTTGATGAACCAAAGGGATGGATGGAACAACGAATCCGCGATCATCAGGCTATCCGCGACGATCTCCTGGAGGAGTTTAGGCGGATAGATGGGGTTCGGGTTCGCGCTACTGAGGCAGGAAGCTATCTCTTCCCTCAGCTGCCAAATCTGACCGTATCCATCGAAGAGTTTTGCCGCCTGCTTCGCGTCCAGGCCGGCGTGACCGTCACTCCAGGCACAGAATTTGGCAAGGCTTATACGAACAGCATCCGCCTAAATTTCTCCCAGGACCATCAAGCGGCCATTCAGGCAGTTCGACGAATCGGTCAGATGGTAGAGCGCTTTCGGAAATCAGAATAAACGCTTGCTTGCTGCAAAAACAGAAAAAGCGAGGCAGCCCTCTGACTGCCTCGCTTTTTCTGTTTCCTTCCTATCAACGGCCGGCTAAAATTTTTCTCTTGCCTACCGTCTTCTTATACTTCAAAAATCAAGTCTCCATAAGATGGGAAGGGCCATAGCTCCTTATCTACCATCATTTCCAACTCATCCGCCGGCACACGAAGCGCTTCCATCGCCGGAACAACCCGGTCATGATACGCTCTCGCGGATTCCATAATCCCTTCTACCTGGGCGGTCTCCTGATTGATTTGTTTCAACTCATTCAATGCGCTTTGCATCTGCCCCAGCAAGCTGGAAGTCTGCAGCAGCAACGCCTGCTGCGCGCTGACATCGGCGCCCGGACAGGCGGCCTGTACGGAACGAATGGAGTCCGCCAAACGCGTCGTGTACTGGATGACCGCCGGTATAATCTGCTTTCCAGCCATATCGATCATGGTTTTTGCCTCGATATTGACGGTCTTGGAGTATCCTTCCAGCTTTACTTCCGCTCTGGCTTCCAGCTCAGCCTTGGAGAATACGCCGAATTTTTCAAACATCGCAACGGCTTCCGGCTTCAGCAAGGCTGGTTCTGCATCCACCAGGCTGGGAAGATTCGGCAAGCCGCGGCGGGCCGCTTCCTCAATCCACTCTTGGGAATATCCGTTTCCATTAAAGACGATGCGGGCGTGTTCCGCCGCATATTTCTTAATCAGATCGTGGCAGGTCATCGCAATGTCGTCTGACTTCTCCAGTTCATCCGCCACCTGACAAAACACATCCGCTACCATGGTGTTCAAAACAGTATTGGCACAGGAGATCGAATCGGAAGAACCAACCATACGGAACTCAAACTTATTTCCGGTAAACGCAAAGGGCGAGGTCCGGTTCCGGTCGGTCGCATCCTTGGAAAAGGCCGGTAGGGTGCTGACGCCCGTCTTTAGCTTTCCGCCTTTGAGGCTGTGGGTGGCCGTTCCGGTATCGATCAGCTGGGTCAAGACATCCTCCAGCTGCTGTCCAAGGAATACGGATATAATCGCCGGCGGCGCTTCCTGCCTGCCCAACCGGTAATCATTGCCCGCGCAGGACGCCGAAGCCCGGAGAATATCCGCATGCTCGTCGACCGCTTTTAAGATGCTGGTTAGAATCAATAAAAACTGTATATTTTCATGGGGCGTTTTTCCCGGCTCCAAAAGGTTGATTCCATCATCTGTGGTCAGAGACCAGTTGTTATGTTTTCCGGAACCATTGATCCCGTCAAAGGGTTTCTCATGGAGAAGACATGCCATCCCGTGCCGGGTAGCGACTTTTTTCAAGGTCTCCATGGTCAGCTGGTTCTGATCGGTAGCCAGATTCGCCTCGCCGTAGATCGGCGCCAGCTCGTGCTGGCCGGGCGCCACTTCATTGTGCTGGGTCTTTGCGGGAACACCCAGTTTCCATAGCTCCTGATTCACGTCCTTCATATAGACGCCAACCCGCTCTCTTATACTGCCAAAATAGTGATCGTCCAGTTCCTGTCCCTTCGGCGGTTTTGCGCCAAAGAGCGTCCGGCCGGTATAGATCAAATCCTTCCGTTGTAAGAACTTCTCCCGGTCTACCAGGAAATATTCCTGTTCCGCCCCGACCGATGGGGTAGCCCGTTTGGAAGTCGTATTGCCAAGGGCGCGCAGTACACGCATGGTTTGGTTGCTTACCGCTTCAATGGAGCGAAGCAGCGGAGTTTTTTTATCCAGCGCCTCCCCGGTATAGGAACAAAACGCTGTCGGGATACAAAGCACAACGCCGCTGGCATCCTCTTTCAAAAAGGCAGGAGACGTGCAATCCCAAGATGTATATCCTCTGGCTTCAAAGGTAGAGCGAAGTCCGCCGGAGGGAAAAGAAGAAGCATCCGGTTCGCCTTTGATCAGCTCTTTTCCGGAAAACTCCATGATCGTTTTGCCTTCCGGACCCGGCGCGCAGATAAATGAGTCATGTTTTTCCGCGGTCACACCGGTCAAGGGCTGAAACCAGTGCGTATAATGGGTTGCGCCGCGTTCCACCGCCCAATCCTTCATCGTATTGGCCACCACCTCGGCTGTCGCCCGGTTTAGTTCTGCTCCTTCTCGGATCGTTCGTTTTAAATCCTCATATACTTTTTTAGGCAGCCGCTCCCGCATTACTTCATCATTAAAGACATTGGAGCCAAACAAGCCCGTCACCGATTCACTCATCCGTTCTTCCTCCTGAACCATATATGTTCGATTGCATTAGCATACAACAAAAAGACTTTGTTTTCAAGTAATTTTTCCTGGTTTTCAAAAGCAAAGCATTTCCGTTAAAAATAAAAAGACAAGGATGTCTCCAAACGATGCGTTCAAGCATTCTGGGGACATCCTCGTCCTACTTTTTATTTATTTCTGATTCTTATTGACAATACGAGTCTCATACGCGCCTGTCGCAATGTCGATATAGCGCACAAACAGGGATACTTTATTGTCCTCATTTAAGTTATTCCATACCAAATCCGTAAAGAAATCGATGTCGCCGGGAATCGCCACCCAGGTCGGTTCTCCCTCAAAGCTCGGCAAAGGATTTCCATCGCCAACGTAAGTGTGGATAAAATGGCCTTCCCCAGCTTTGGGATTCTCGTAGGCAAAGGTAAAGCGATGGCAGGATTCCGGATCCCCCTGATTGCTCTTTAAGATGGACATGGCATAATTGTACTTTCCATTTTCGATGTGCATGATACCGGAAATTCTAGGGGTGTAATTGGGCGCGTCCGGTTCAAACTCCCGGCACCGCAGCGATTGCTCAAAGGTCAGCTGCTTATCCATGCCCTCATAGATGGTATCGGTCTGGTCGCCGTTGGTAACAATGGTCTTATTTCCTAAAACACGAACCGGCGCATAGATAATCAAACTCGGATCTACCAGCTTGGAAGGATCAAAGGCCTCGGTACGAATTCCCTCTCCCTCCTCGACAAAGATACGGTTCCGGCTATTTTCGCTTCTTCCCATAATGAAATAAGCCGTTACTGCCTTGGAGCCATCCTCGGACTTCCCGATGACAATTCCCCGTCCGGGATAGGCGTTACTGCTAAGTTCTGTTTTTAGACATTTCTTTTCCATTTCCTGATTCCTCCTGAAGTACTCCAATCTAGCGCCCAGGCGGTCGACTTTTTTCCCGCGTGCTCCCTGTGGTTTGCCCACTGATCCGCCAGTTACACGCTCCGGTTTCATCATACCCTACCGGTTCCCGGTTTGCAAGCGGATTTTGTAAAAGTTTCGCTAGTTTACATTAAATATTTATCCGTATCTCTTGCGCCATACATCAAACGACGAACTTCCATCACACGATCAATCACTACATAATAAACAACATAGTTTCTCACATAAATTCGGTAATAGGGATATTTACGCTTTTTTGCGGAAGGGTACGGCTCAAAAGCAAGCGGATTTTTCAATCTTTCCAGAATCGCAGCCTCTACATCATTAACCAACCGAAATGCCGCGTCCCCATTTTTCAAAACATTCGTAATGTAATTTGCTGTACAAATCAAATCCTGTTCAAAAAGCGGCAAATACCGAAGCTGATAGGATTTATTTTCCATGTATCGCGCTCCTTGCATTACCGAAAACCGTTTCATGGGAAAGCCGTTCTCCTGATATAGCTGCCTGTCGGTCAGCCTCGTCAAGTTTTACTTCCACACTGTCTGTCAAACTTGCATATTCTTCCAGACTTAACACCACCATTGCACCGTAACCATTTTTTGTCAGATAGACTGGCTTTCCTTCGTTTACAATAGCTTCAATCTCTGGAAATTTATTCCTAAGGTCAGAAACCGGTCTAATTTGTATCATACTCAAAAGTTCCTTTCACATTTTTATCATAATTTTTATCACAATTTTATCATAATTCTTTCTTAAAAGCAACCTTTTCTGTCCCTAACAAAAAAATTTCGCTCTGCGAAATTCTCGTGCCGAACACGGCCGCCATCGGCAGCATCTTGCTTTCGTGCTCGCACCCCCGCTTCGTTGGGGCAGACCCTGTGCATCCTTAGCGGAGCGTATTTCATTTCATAGGAAATTGGGGCGGAATTTCCCTATGAAATAAAATACTGCCGCAGACAAGTTTCTGCTGCGGCAGTATTCTCGATCATCTATCCAATTGAAATTTCCATCTGTTGATTTGCCAGAGACAAATCTCTGATTTATTTTGCTTTTCCCACGGAGCCGAACAAGGTCAGTTTCTCTTTTACTTTCTCCTTGATCGCCGCTGTGCCAGGTGCCAGAAGCTTTCTCGGATCAAAGCCCTTGCCTTCCAAATCCTTTCCAGCCTCAATGTACTTTCTGGTCGCCTCGGCAAAGACCAGCTGACACTCCGTATTCACATTGATCTTCGCCACGCCAAGGGCGATCGCTTTTTGAATCATATCTGCCGGAATGCCGGTGCCGCCATGGAGCACCAAAGGCATATCGCCGACTTCCTTCTTAATATTTTCCAGAATATCAAAACGCAGTCCCGGCCAATTTTCCGGATATTTTCCGTGAATGTTTCCGATACCGGCAGCCAGGAAATCAATCCCCAGATCCGCGATCATCTTGCATTCCTTCGGATCCGCGCACTCGCCCATGCCGACGACGCCGTCTTCCTCACCACCGATCGCGCCGACTTCCGCTTCCAGGGAGATCCCTTTGGAATGGCAAACCGCCACCAATTCCTTTGTCTTTGCAATGTTTTCTTCAATCGGATACTTAGAGCCGTCAAACATCACCGAGCGAAAACCCGCGTCGATACATTTATAGCAGTGTTCATAGCTGCCGTGATCAAGATGCAGGGCAACCGGTACATGGATATTTAATTCTTCTAACATCCCATTCACCATGCCGACAATAGTTTTATATCCGGCCATATATTTCCCTGCGCCTTCCGACACGCCCAGGATGATCGGGGACTCTAACTCCTCTACCACCTGCAGTACGGATTTTGCCCACTCCAAATTGTTAATATTGATCTGAGCGACTGCATACTTGCCTTCTCTCGCTTTTTGTAACATTTCTGCTGCTGAAACAACCATTTCGATTTCCTCCTGTTCTTTTCACTCTCCCAAAATAGGTATCGGCGCAAAAAAAGCATTCCGCCTTATCAGGCTTCTTGGCTCTCCGGCTTGCTTTCCCCATCTATGAAAGCCAGCTGCTCCGTGCTTCGCACTCCCACAGCTGCCGCCGTATTCGCATTCCGCCTTATCAGGCTCCTTGGCTCTCTGGCTTGCCCGTCCGATGCCCATGAATCATCATGCTTGCATGATGATTCATGGCCGCCGTCCGGTGCTTTCATGGTAAAGTATACCACACGACGCCTTTCGTTGACAAGGCCGTCTATCAATATACGCGGATACAACTGGAAATTTCGTGTACCGTCGAAAGGCTTTTTAATACGGTCAAAGCATCATGGAAACCAGATTCCCGGACCTGATCCGTGATGATGACCAACTCGGCTGTCTCTGCCTGACGGCTCTTGCTTTTTTGCACCACCTGCGCGATTCCAACCCCATTATTCCCCAGAACGCTGGCGATTCCCGCCAAAACGCCCGGACGGTTCGCCGCCCGGATCCGTAAGAAAAACCGGCTGACAGTCTCCTCAATATTTTTTACCGCCAACTGTTTATAACAGCTGCACCCCACTCTTCCGCTGCATCCATGGACCAGATTTCGAATCTCATCGATCATATCGCCCATCACCGCGCTGGCCGTCGGCATCTCTCCGGCGCCGCGCCCCATAAACATAGCGTCGTCCACAGCGTCTCCATGGACAAATACCGCGTTAAAGGAGTCCTTCACCGTGGCCAGGGGATGCTCCGCCGGAATCAGCATCGGATGCACCTTCACCTCGATACCGTCGTCCTCATTGCGTGCTACGCCTAACAATTTAATTTCATAGCCAAACTCATGAGCATAGCGGATATCCTTTGCTGTGATCTTTGTAATTCCCTCCGTATAAACCTGGGAGAAGGTTACGCGGGAATTAAAAGCCAAACAGGCCATGATCGCAATCTTTCTCGCCGCATCGTAGCCTTCCACGTCCGCGGTCGGATCCGCCTCCGCATAGCCAAGTTCTGTGGCCTTTGCCAGGGCTTCGCCATAATCCATGCCTTCGTCGGACATCTTGCTTAAAATATAATTGGTCGTACCATTGACAATCCCCATCACTTCCGTCAGGTGATTTCCCGCCAAGGACTGCTTCAAAGGCCGGATAATCGGAATTGCGCCGGCGACAGAGGCTTCAAACTGCAAATCGCAGGAATTTGCCGCGGCGGCTTCCATCAACTCCCGGCCACGCTCCGCTAACAGGTCCTTGTTTGCCGTTACCACCTGCTTTCCTGCGTTCAATGCCTCCAAAATATAGGTCCGGGCAGGCTCGATGCCTCCCATCAGCTCGACCACCAGCTGGATTTCCGGATCTTCCACAATCTCTTTCCAGTTATCTGTCAGAAGTTCCCTGGGAACTCCTGGACGTTCCTTTTTGGTATCGCGAACCAGAATCCTACAAATCGAAAGGGCGGCTCCGGCTTTTGCTACCATTTCTTCTTCCAGGCTTTTTGCCAATTTATAAACGCCTCCGCCGACCGTTCCCGCGCCAAGCAGAGCTGCTTTTATCGTTTTCTTCTCCATAACCTTCCTCCTATGACTTCTCCCTTCCCTTGCTGTCAGGAAGCGGAACTTGGTTTTCACTATAGCTTAAAACAAAAAAGATGTCAATCCATAGCCATGGAAAATGCAGCATATGAGGGGTTTCTACTATAGAAGCTGGCAACGAAAAACGGCACAGCCTATAAGGCTGCGCCGTTTTCAAAACCAATTATTCTTAATAAGCGCCGACCGAAAGCCAGCCCTTTTCCTTTACCGATCTCCACAGACACCTGCGATATGCGCTACCAAATCCAACACCTTATGGCTGTAACCCCATTCATTGTCATACCAGGCAATCAGCTTCACAAAATGATCGTTCAGCATGATACCTGCGGTCTCGTCCAGAATACAGGTATGAACCTCTCCCAACATATCCGAGGAAACCACCTCGTCGTGAATATAGGTCACAATGCCCTTCATGTATGTCTCGGAAGCCTCCCGAACCTTCTGGCAGATTTCCTCATAAGTCGTAGCAGTCTCAAGGCGCGCTGTCAGATCTACCACCGATACGTCGTTGGTCGGAACCCGGAAGGACATGCCGGTCAGCTTACCTGCCAGGGAAGGAATCACCAGGCCGCAGGCTTTCGCCGCGCCTGTCGTGGACGGAATAATATTATCAAATACAGAACGGCCCGTTCTCCAGTCACGGCCGGCACGGGCATCCACTGCCTTTTGTTTCGCCGTACAGGAATGAATCGTGGACATCAAACCTTCTTCGATACCAAAATTATCATGGATGATCTTTGCCAGCGGAGCCAGGCAGTTGGTCGTACAGGACGCGTTGGATACGATGTTATATTCCGGCTTATACTCCGTATGGTTTACACCCATCACAAAGGTGGGCATCACTTTGTCTTTCGACGGAGCGGTAATCACCACTTTTTTCGCGCCGGCTTCCAAGTGTGCGGAAGACTTCTCCACCGTATTAAAAGCGCCGGTGGATTCGATAATATATTCCGCTCCGCATGCTTTCCAGGGAATCTGCGTCGGATCCGTCTCGCTGAATACCGGAATCTTTTTCCCATTTACAATGATTCCATCCTCCGCGGCTTCCAGAGTTCCCTGGAAACGGCCGAAAATCGAATCATATTTGGCCATGTACACCATGTGCGGAATGTCGGCTTTCCGCAGATTGATGCCGCGAAGGTCAAATTCCTCGCTTCTTTCCGCCAGGATCCGGAAAATCACTCGGCCGATTCGTCCAAATCCATTAATGCCTACTTGAATTGCCATACGTACTAGTCTCCTTCTATGTATCTCCCAAATTACAGCTTGCGCTGCTCAGTTACCATAATACCACATTTTTAAGAAATGTCACCCATTTTTCAAAGAAAAGAATACCGTTAGCTAGAACAAAGCAGATAAGCTCTCCTCAGTTCCTCATAAACGCCTGCATATCCGCAGGCAAGGAAACCTTCCAATGCAATGGCGCTGAAGAAAACGGCTGTTCCATCCAAATCTCCGCCGCGTGAAGGGCAGCCCGTCCCAGACGAACATCCGGCGTTCCATAAAGAGGGTCTCCCAGCAGCGGATGCCCCATCGACGCCATATGGACACGGATTTGGTGAGTCCGCCCCGTATCCAGTTTGAAAGACACCAGGGAATATGTCTCATACTCCTGCACCACATCATACCAGGTGGAGGCCGCTTTTCCATCCTCCGCCACCTGCATCCTCATACCGCCGCCCGACGCCTTTCCCAGCGGCGTTTGTATACGGCCATTTTTAGGGAACAGATGACCGGACACGAGAGCTAGATAGCGTTTTTGAAACCTCCCGTCCTCCTTTTGGCGGGCCAGCCGGGAAATCGTCGTTCCGTTCTTTGCTAAGACCACCAGACCGGACGTGTCCCGGTCCAGCCGTCCTGACAAGTGCAGGCCATGAAACCCCATCCCTGCCAGCCAGTTCAGCAGAGAGTCCGAATAATGTCCGGGAGAAGGGTGCACCACCAGGCCGGAAGGCTTATTGACCACAACTAGGTCAAGATCTTCATAGATCACCGCCACATCGCCGTCTACTGGGATCAGATCGCAGCCCCGCTCTTCTCGAATCACGACTGTCAGACGGTCTCCTGCTTGTACCAAAGCATTGGTCCTCGTTCGCTTGCCATTGAGCAAAATCCCATCCGGCTGGAATTTTAAGCGGCGAATCTGCCGTCCGGAAAGTTCCAGACAGCTAGAAAGCGCCTGCCCTACCGATTTTCCGGCGTCTTTTTGATCTATTCTATATTCCACCACTCGATCCACGATTTTTCTCCCTAGCAGATCAGCTGAAACAGGGCTGTCATAGCCGGCATCGTTATAATACAGAAAACAACCGACATCACATTAATGGAACTAGCGATCTTCGCATCACTGAAACTTCCATACAAATTGGCCACCTGAGTTACCGCCACTGCCACCGGGGCGCTAATCGCAAGGTTTGTTACCAATAACACACTTTTTATTGTTTCATCGCCGGCTGTAATCCCAGAAATCCGTACACCCAAAATAAAAATCAACGGACAGATCAAAAGCCGAAGCGCGCAGATCAGATAATTTTTTCCCCGGTGGAATACTTCCTTTAAATCCGTCCCCGCCGTCAGCATTCCGATCAAAAACATACAGATCGGGCCAAGGGACGCCCCTACTCGGTCCACCGTGGAAGCCAGGACCGTTGGCAATGGAATTCTGGCCAGAAATAAAATTACTCCAATACAGATTGCGATAATGTTCGGGTTCTTGACAATCTTTTTCCATCCTCTGCTGTCTTTGCCTCCCATCAGCCACATTCCATGCGTCCAGATAAGCACATTTTGAGATGCAATAAAGGCGCAGGTATAAAAGACAAATTCTTTTCCCAGGAGGGAACTGACCAAGGGAATAATGAGATTTCCCCCATTCGAATAGATGATAGAACCGCACTCGACTGCGGACAGCTTTAACGGACGCCGGAGCAGATGTCCCAAAAGGATAATCGCCAACTGGCCAATGGTGGCTGCCACAAGCGCAATCACTAGGCCCCTTAGCTTGTCTTCACTGTATTCAATCTGAAAGGCGCTGACAATCATGCAGGGGCAAATCAGATAAATCGTAACCGCTGACAGCACGTTGCTCTGTTCGGAGCGAAGCGCTTTTACTTTCACTAAAGTAAATCCCATGATCACCATCAAAGCCATGGAAACGATCTGTTCCATCAGCAGATAACTTAACTCCATCACACGCCCTCCCGTCTCCCATGCCTTTTCCTGGCAAACCATCCGCTGTACCGCCGCATATGGCTGGTAAGCAGAATGTATAGCGAATCCATTATACTCCTGCCATCTGTCCAAAAGCAAGCTGTTTCACGGCCAAAACAACAAAATCAGACAAGACCTTAGAAAAATCCAAAAAATTCCACGAATTTTCCCAAAGTCTCATCTGACTATCTCAAACGGGCTTCCTTTACGCCAGCCCCAATATCCATACAACGCTGTGAAAAAGGAAGCAAACAGTGATTCCCGCCACCGTCGGTACAAGAAAAGCCGCCGCGGTCCATTTCCAGCTTCCGCTCTCCTTTCGGACCGTCAGACAAGTAGTGGAACAAGGCCAGTGCATCAGATAAAAAAGCATCACGCTGACCGCGGTCACCCAGGTCCATCCGTGGGAGATAAACAAATCCCGCAGCAACCCTAAGTCGCTGATGTCGACCAACGTTCCCTGGGCCATATATGCCATAATCATGATGGGAATCACGATTTCATTGGCCGGGAATCCCAAAATAAACGCCATCAAGATCACTCCATCCATGCCGAGCAGGCGAGCAAAGGGATCCAGGAACCCCGAACACCAGGCCAACAAACTCTCGCCTCCGACCGACACATTTGCCATCACCCAAATTAAAACGCCGGCCGGAGCCGCTACCATCAACGCACGGCCCAATACAAACAAGGTACGGTCAAAAATGGAGCGGACAATGACCTTTCCGATTTGGGGCCTCCGATAGGGCGGCAATTCCAAAGTAAAAGAGGAAGGAACGCCTTTCAGTATGGTTCGAGATAAAATGCGTGAGGAAAGAAACGTCATGAATACGCCCAGCACAATTACCAAAGCAAGTAAAACCGACGACAGCACGGAGGCGCCAAGACCACTGGCTCCACCGAGAAAGAACATGGTCAACACGGCAATCAGTCCGGGAAACCGCCCATTACACGGCACAAAGGCATTGGTCAGCATCGCAATCAGGCGTTCCCGCGGAGAGTCGATAATCCGGCAGCCGACAATCCCCGCCGCATTGCAGCCAAAACCCATACACATGGTCAGCGCTTGTTTCCCGCAGGCACAGCATTTTTGGAAGCATTTGTCCAGATTAAAGGCAACCCTTGGGAGATATCCGAAATCCTCCAGTAAAGTAAAAAGCGGGAAGAAAATAGCCATTGGCGGCAGCATCACGGAGACAATCCAGGCCACCACCCGGTATACGCCGCAAATCAATAGATCTGTCAGCCATACGGGGAGAATGCTTCCCGCCGCCAGTTCCAGCAAACGATCCTCAATCCAAAACAATCCCTTCGATAGAAGCTCCGACGGAACATTGGCCCCCGTGATCGTCAGCCAAAAGACCCCGCATAACAGCAAAAGCATGATGGGAAATCCGGTGGCGCGGCTGGTGAACAGGGCATCCAGCTTCCGATCTCTTTTATTATAAGAAGAAGTCGCACAGTGGACGATTCCTTCGCAGACTTCCTCTGCTTTTCTCACAAAGGAAGCGGCCACATCATCTTTTCTCTGCCGTTCCCCGATTTCTGCCTGCTCCAAATCCCCTTTTATTTGCGCCAGGCAATCTACCAGAGAATCTTCTTGCATCAAATCCACGCCAATACTCTGGGATAAGGCTGTCAGTAAGCCTTCATCCGCATCCAAGAGGCGCGCGCAAAGCCACCTGGGATTTGGCCAATCCGGACAGATTTCCTGAATGACAGGCATCAAGGTTTCAATGGCTCGTTCTAAGTATTCTGGGTACTCTACGCGAAGGGGTTCTGCCTCCTGATAACCGCAAACAGTTTCCACGGCATCCATCAGCTGGGAAAGCCCCCGGCCGCTGCGGGCTGCCGCGCCGATTACGGGTACCTGAAGCCGTTTTGACAATTGTTCCAGGTCAAGGCTTAACTTTTTCTTCTCCGCTTCGTCCATCAAATTAACGCAGACCACCGTGCGGGGTACGGCTTCCAACACTTGAATCACCAGGTTCAAGTTCCGTTCCAGGCAGGTAGCGTCGCAGACCACCACGACCGCGTCCGGCTTGCCAAAACAAAGAAAATCTCTCGCGACTTCTTCCTCCGCCGAATGAGCTAGAAGGGAATAGCATCCAGGAATATCCACTAAGACATAACCGCGCTCCCGGTGGCGGCAGTACCCCTGCGCGTTGGCTACGGTTTTGCCAGGCCAATTTCCTGTATGCTAGTTAAGATAAAGGTAATACAAAATTATTTCCAGCAATTCCCAGCTTTAATCTCTGCGGCTATATTATATACTATATCCCATGAGACTAACAGCTTGCGAACGTATCATAATGGATATCATATGGGCCGCCGATCACGATCTTACAATACGCGAGATCATAGAGATACTTAGTGCTGGCGGACGGTGTTGGAGCAAAAAGGCAGTAGCATCATTTTTGCGGCGGTTACGTACAAAGGAGTTTGTCTTCCGATACCGCAAAGGGGGCGCTACATTATATCGGCCGCTCAAATCAAAAGACTCCCCAACCGGAGAGTCTTGAAATCTACCTTATTATATGCTATCTTATTACCAGATGGGGGAGCGGTGGCAAGCCCGCCCTCCTCTGTCGTTTTCCCGGCTTAGTCTTCTAAGCCTTTTTTAATTCTTGCCTTGATCTTCTCGATCTTTTTCTTGGCATCTTCGGTCTTTCCGCTGTCCAACAGCTCTTCGACCTCTTCCCAGTTTTCTAGTTGAGTTCTTAAGTTGTCCTTCCACTGATTATCTGTCATTCCCATCTCTTCCATGCTTACCGCCTTTCTTGTATTTCAGATTTGCTTGCCCTCATCTGATAATACAATTATATCATCATTGGTTACCAATGTCAATACCTTTTTTCTTCTTTTCTATAATTATTTTCCCATCAGCCAGATAAACCAAAACGCTCTTATCTTCCGGAGTAACACCTAGCTCTTTTACCATTTCCGCCGGAAGACTAATCTTATAATTGACGGAGTTCTTTCCCGCAGTTCCTCCAGCTTTTGCTATGATAATATTTCTTTCTACCATTTTTGCCTCCTCTTTTTTGTTACTCATATCATAATATATTGGTTACCAAAATTCAAGAAAATATTTTTAAAATTTCAAAAAAACGCTTGACTTTATTGGTAACCAATGATATACTTATATCAACAAATCAAGGAGGAACACAAAATGCAGAAAAAATACAACTTATCCAACATCATGAAGAGAGCCTGGGAACTGGTCAAGAGATTCGGTCTGACCATCAGCGCCGCACTCAAAAAAGCATGGAAGGAAGCGAAAGAAAAAATGGAAGATCTGGTAGAAGTCCTGAAAGCAAACCTGGAAAACATGGCCTACAACGATTACCACATTAACGCCGGCATAGATCGCCAGGTAGCCTCTAAGATCTGGGAAAAAGGCACCGCAAAAAGAGCTTACCTTGCTATCAACTGCTACACTGCCAACGGACGTTTTAAAGGCTCCTACAAGGCTGGATACGTTGATCTGGTAACTAATGAGTACGTCGTAGGCAAGTGGGACGACATCGACGCGGCAAACACGGAGTACATTGGCAGATAAAAAACGGCCCGTAAGGCGACCAACCAAACACGGACCGTTGCCCAACCAACCAGGGCGGATATATTATATCACATCCGCCCTCCCGAAAACAAGGAGGATTTATTATGCAAACAGTTATTATGTACAAGTATTTTGACCCCGATCGTCTTTTTGGTGGATGGAGATGGAGTGCCGTCCAAGTTACAAATCAGTGGGCGCGTATCGAGTCAGAAGCTTATTATGTTGAGATACCTGACGATTTTAGCCTTGGCAAGACTATGCGTGGACAAGCTGCTTATTTTCGCGGCGACGATATCCGCGCATATGATGTGGCTGGCAGCAGCTCCTATGAGAGCTGTGTCCCTTGCCTGATCGGCGGCTCGCCAGTAGAGTATATCCGCTGCCGCGTGATCGGCCCAGTCCCAAAGGAGGATGCAAAGTGACACGGCCCCAACGGGCGGCGATCTATATCCGGGTGAGTACCCTTGACCAAGCTAGGGAGGGGTACTCCCTGGAGGCCCAGGAGGCCAGTCTCCGCAAATACTGCCATGATAAGGGATATGAGATTGTCGATCTCTACGCAGACCGCGGGATTAGTGGCAAGGACATTGACCACCGCCCCGACATGCGCCGGCTGATTACCGATGCCAAGTCCGGCAAATTTGATGTCGTGGTATTTTGGGCCTTGAGTCGTTTTACCCGCAGCGTCGCTGATCTCTACAACGTAATGCAGATATTAGATGCCCATCACGTCGCCCTTGCGTCCTATACAGAGCCTTTTGACACTACCAGCCCGATCGGACGGGCAATGATCGGCATTGTCGGGGTATTTGCCCAGTTGGAGCGGGAGCTCACCGGCGAGCGTGTTCGAGCGGCAATGGACACGCGGGCGGCGCACGGCAAAAGGACATGCGGAGAGGTGCTTGGGTATGATCTGGACGGCAAAGACAGCTTTAAGATCAACCCGCATGAGGCTGAGTATGTGCGCTACGTATACGCCACCTACCTCACAACCAAGAGTCTATCTGAGGTAGCCGCTCTCTGCCAGGCCCGCGGATATCGCGGCAAACGCGGCAAGTCTCCTACCGCCTACACTGTATCCGTAATACTTACGCGCCCGATCTATGCGGGATACAATTTGTATAAGGGCCAACTGTACAAGGGCAATCACCCGCCCATAGTAACCGTCGATACCTACAACAGAGTGCAAAGCCTGCTTAAGCGTCAAGGTAGCCACGTTGGGAGGCCATTGACAAACAATCCCATCCGGATACCCAAATAAACTATTTACATCTGCTTGTTTTTGCGGTATAGTATAGATAGTGCGTATGCGCTATCCGGTCTATAATGTCGACCTTTGCGCACGAGGTGTTCGACAGGTCGCCCCCGTGGAGGGGGCGTGGATTGAAATAAAGTATTGCTAACAGTTTGCGGCGTAATACCCGTCGCCCCCGTGGAGGGGGCGTGGATTGAAAAAAAATAAATCCATACGTGCAGAAATAAAACAAGCCCCCAGGATTAACGTCCCAGGGGCTTTTACCGTCTGTAATCCCAGACGTTATCTTACCAACTCCGCAAACGTTGCCTTACCGCAACGCCCATCAACCACAAGCCTGTCTGTATCTGCCTGATACTGTTTGATCGCCTTTTCACATCCAGCGCCACAGCTCCCGTCAAACCCAGCAGGGTCATACCCGTGGCCATACAGCAATCCCTGTACGACGCGGACGTTATCCCCTTTACGGCCTCTGCAAACAGTCTCATAAGCCGTCTTTGTTTTTGTCCCAAAACTGCCGTCCACCGCAAGTCTGGAGCCACAGTTTTTGTTCAGATACAGCTGCACGGCCATCACCGCCGCTTTTTTGGTCTTAGCCCCGCATTTCCCGTCAATCTCCAAGGGCTCCTTTAGATATCCGCCAAGATATGTATTAAGCCATCTCTGATACGCCATGACCGGGGTATCCTCTGCCGCCTGACGCTTACTTTGATACTCTTCCGATTGCAAAAATGCCTGTCTCACATTATCCCGGCTAGCCCCGCCCTGCAAAGCATCCACCCAGCAGGCAAAGCCCGCAGCATCCGGCTCCCGGCCCAGCAGATCATGATAAAGACCGGTTACATAGTCCTGATCAGATTGCTGCGCATATGCTGGGCGGCCATATCCAGCGATCTTGCTGTTATACAATGCGTAACTCTTCGGCCACACACCACCGCCATTGCGTACTACATCGCCGCCACTGGATGTATTGCCCTCTACCGTATAGACTCGTCCGTCTTTAACCTCTGTCACAATGCCGGTATGGTTGATGCGCCGGCTGTTTTCAAAAAACACCACGTCCCCCGGCTGTGGGCCGCTCGTATACCATTGTCCCCTAGATTTAAAATACTGTGCAGATGCCGGCGTATAAGCATCAAATCCCCCCAGCAAGTCCCGTGCTTTGTTCACCCCATAAGCTTTCACAAAACACCAGTCCACAAACATATCACACCAGGCTTGTCCCTGGTAATCCTCCCCGGCAAACCCCTTATAATCCCTAGCATACTTTGTGTAATTCGCCCGGCCAGCATTCGCCGTAAAATCATCCAACTGGCTATTACTAGACTTTTCCAAGTAACCGATCTGAGATTTTGCCACCTGAATCACCTTATAAGACTCGCACATATTAACTCTCCTTAATCTCCGGCAGTCCTGCGACGCTCGTCAGCAAAGACAATACCCCAGACAACGCCGCTGCCGAGACTACCATCCCCCAGTCAACCTCACTCATTACCGCCGCCGTACCAATCATGGCGATAGCTGCCTGTGCCACCGTCTTGATCGCTCTCACACCTGCCGCTTTTACCCACTGTTTCATGTTTCCCTTATTCATGATTTACCTCCTTCTCCACGATGGTAAGCCTCATTTCGTGGTCGTTTAATTTCTTATCCTGCTCTTCATTATGGTCCCACAGTCTCTGGTGAGACTTCGTGTTTTTGATGGTCAAATCGCTGATATCCTCATTTAGACCCTTTAGCGTTACTGTAAGGGTGGTTATTGATGTATTCAGCTTGATCAGCGGCCCCGCAATGGCGGCAATCAAACCCAATAATGCAACAATCACCCCGACTACTTCCCATTCTGACATACCCCTGCCCCTTTCCTTATCCGTCACCCAAAAAAGCAATAATAAAAAGGCCATTTCTGGCCCCTCTGTCGACCCCACAATCTGGGTCTCGCCCGTATTTCTACGTTGACTACCTCATGCACTCGTACCTATATCAGCGCTCTCCAATCGATGTTTTTCATACCCTTTTTGGTGTGCCTTAACTTCCCAATCAAATTCCATACCTGGATCGCCGCAGACAACAAAACCCGAAAGCCCTTTTGTTTCAATCCACAAATTGCCTGGTCCGTATTTTTCAAGGAAAACGTAATATCCATATTCTGTGCTAACCGTTTGGCAAAATTTAGGTTCAATCGGGATTGTACATTTTCCGTCTGCGGCAATTATTCCGTGTCCAAGGTCTCCAAAAAGCGGTTCCGCGGTCTCATAAGCACTTTGCCTTACCCATCCATAATCCGGAGTATTAACTACTCTACTTTTTGCCCCAGTACACGTAAGGTCTGTGCAGCTTAGATAACCCTCAACGTGTAAACCGTCTGAGACTTTAAGCCGTTTACTATTGCCATAATAGCCGATATAAGGCAACGTATTCCACCAATTGTCGGAATACGCGCCAAAATAAATCCGTCCGCCTTCTATCCTGAGCACTCCCCCGTACATCATGCAACTTGTATTTTCCAGCCCTGGCGGATACGTGTTGGCAAGCGAAGCTAAAGATCCTGTCAACGTCACATTGTCAAGGTACGAAGAGCTTGCCGTGAAAACTCCATTCGCATCAATTTTTAAATTCCCCGCCCCGAATTGAGCGCTCCCATCAGAGTACAGAATAAAGTTTCCAATATACCGGTTCCCCCCGCTTACTTTTTTTTGGCATGACAGAACCCACGTCCGTTCTGGTAGGTCTATTTGTGGCGGTTGGAAATATGCCCTGTATGTAGTCCCGTCACTGATTGTCACATCTTTATATATAGCCGCTTTACTAATATTCCATCCACCAATCTCTCCGGCGGCCGCAACCATACTTCCATCAGTCAAAATCTTAAATCCGTTATTTGCAGTAACAATGCCGTTCAAATTTATTTTATTGGCATTGATCGAAATAGCTTCTGCACTTTGGTTAATGGACGAAACAATGCTGTCTTTGGATACTTTTAGAGCGATATTCTCTGTGTTAATAATGATAGATGCCTGCGCCTGTGATATCGCCGTAAGAACTCCATCAATATCCTTATATTTAGATGATGATACCGCCAGAGTAATAGAATCAAGATCGAGAGCCACCTGGGACAACCAAGAATACATTGTTTTATTCCCATTTTTAAGGAGCCCTATTTCAGATCGGGATGCTATTAAATCAATACTCCCTTGGGCCATATTGATTGCGGTCTGCTGAGCTGTAAATTTTTTTGATATGGCGTACCGGTCATAGACAGTAACTCTCGAGGACAGTTTTACCGACATAAGCCTTTTGCCCCTTTCAAATATTATAAAATGTGGCCCCCTTGGACACATCGTAGAGAGGTGTGGGGCCTTCTGTTCGCGTTTTTACCATACTCCATAGACCGCCGATATCTGGTGGCCACTGTACAACTGTCCGTCCTGGATGGTATACATCGTCACATCATGCAAATAAAAATGAGTATCGTAGATATCAATCAACCCATACCAGACGGCAGGGACATAAGCACTCCCGTTATAAGCGCCGCCACTCCCACCCAAGACGGCGTAGTGCTTGCCATTAGTGGTATCCAAAATTTTTACGCCGCGCAACATCAGTCCGTCTGTGCAATAAAAATCATACACCGTATATCCGGTTGTATTGCAAAGGATTTGTCCGCTACTGATTGGAGTCCCTTCCCATAGTTTTTTATTCTGTTTATTTAAGTCACTTTCCACCTGCGCGAGCCTTTCCTCCGCGCTCTTCCCGTTCGCATCTACGACGCACGCTGTTAACGTAATCGGGTAGATCGCCCCGTCTGCATCATTCAAGGTTGCTTTTCTTCCTGCTGTTGGCATATTTATCCTCCTTAAGATATTGTCAAACGACTCCTGGGGACAATCATACTGCACACAACCACTGCCCCAGTCGCTGACTGCACAGCCCGCATACTGACAGAGCTCCCTGATACAGTTATGTATACATTGTTTGCAGTAGGCCACCAGCTGCTCGACAATGCGCACGTGGTCACATAATTGCTCCCCGACAGGCTATACCCCTGCGGCAATGCAAAGGTTGTTGTATCTGTAGTCCCTCCAATCGTTAGGCCAGAGGCCGTAAAGCTGATGAGGACAATTGCGTCATTGTAATACACTGTACAATGCGTCCCGTCTGCTGATTGCATGTTTAGCCCACTCTGCTTTGCATAATAACTTGGTCCCTGCCCTCCTAGCGTATCCGCATTAAGCGCGATATCAATTGGCGGGGCCTCTGTACTGTCTGAGGCGTAAACCCCAGATCCAGAAACGTTATCCAGCGTTTCGGTAAGCTGGTTCAGCTGCCCCTGCAAATTGGCGGTCGCCCCGCTGAGATAATCAAGTTCCGCAGAAGTCACGGTGGACACGCCGATTTTTCCGGCTGCATTGCTTACCAAGGCTTTTTCCGCGGTCAGGTCAGAATCCAATATGGTTGTCACAGCGCCATTGATATTAGATTTTATCGCGCTAGAAAGATTTGCAAAAGAGATATACTGTGTCTCTACAGCATTTTCGATAATCATAACATCCGTATCGTTCGCAGTAGTTGCAGCATTTAACTCTTTGATTTTCTTTGTTGCCATTATAGTTCCTCCGTTTATACATACAAAGACACTATTTCGTTTTCATTCGTGTCGGTTAAAGTGTCACCAGCCAGGGACTCCAAGCTATATTCCTCTGGTATCGTCAATAAACATTGGAAATCTGCCAACATAGTCACGTCATCACCAGACAAAAAAAGCGAATATCCTGTTACCTGTCGAGCATTCCATCTTTTATCTTCGTCAACATATTCAGAATTTCGGCTCCAAAGAAATCGCCCTGACGGAATTGTTTCGGTTACGTCTATATTCTTTACATATACCTTTGCGTGAATAGTGGCCGTCTCCCCCTGATCATCGTGGTTACCCTCTACCCACGTCTGCAACAGATAAGTTCCATCATCGGATACAATCCCATTGATCTCCTCATGGATCTGGCTCAGTGCGGCATCCAACGTCTGTCCGGACGTGTCAAGCTTTACCACACTACTCTGGATATGGAGATCACCAGCGTTAATCACAGATTCTAGAGAGTTTATATCAAGTTTCCCGGCGCTGATATTTGCATTGTCAGCTACCATATCATTGACGATAATCGGTGATTTAATAGCATCAGACGTTAAGCCTAAAGCGTTCCACATTATAGCCCCTGCGGCATCGCATATATAATAATCAAAATTTCCTTGAGCATCCAGTCCTGCCTGCATTCTTACAATCTCATTTTTATCTGTCCATTGTAATGTTGGGCCAATCAATTTCATTCCGCCAGCAGTATCGGACCATATTTGCATCTTATCTGTATAAATAATGCCCGCTTTCAAATCATTCACGGAGATATTCTCGGATACGAGGTTTTTAATAAGGGCACTATCGATAACCGCGTTTTGCGTAGTCAGGTGGATATTGACCAAATCTCCAACCCCCGCATTGCCCGACAACAAATTTTCTATGTTGGCGTATGCTGCATTCAGGGTTCCGATGTTGGCATTAGCGGCATTCAGGTCTCCAATTTTCGCATATACTGCATCGAGATTTTCGATTTTCGTGTTTGTGGCCTCAAGGTCTGTGATCTGGGCATATGTAATCTTTGCTACATCTACGTCTAATTTATTGATAACGGCATGATTGATAAGCGCCAGCTGAGTGGCATACCTCTCATATATTTGTGTCAGTGGACCAGAAAATCCGTCCTCTGCCTCACTCTCAGTCCATCCAACCGCTTCGATTTCAGTCGTCAGGCCACCGTCAAAATCCTGTACAAGTTTCATAGCCGGGACCTTGTAGGTATTTCCATCCGTTCCAATAACAGTCAAAATATCCCACGGGTCAATTCGTGGGTCACCCAAAAATTTCAGGCTCCCGGGCATAAAGGTGTACCCATTTAGTGACTGCCATATGCGTTCCAAATCCGGCTGTTGCATGAATGGGTTTGACACGGTCATCTCTCGAACCCCGGATCCGACCGAAATAGAGATGTCATTTCCGTTTGTGTCTTTACCGGTATAACAAGTTATTTTTTCCAGCGTATAGGGGAAATCATTATGCTGAAAAGAGTCCCAATATCGGGAACTTTGTACCTGATAATTGCTATCAGTATATGTTTGAATTATAATGCACCCAGACCGATCGCAAACAGAAAAACCACCGTACATCTGAGCCACGTAAGCCAAGACCTCCCGGCAAGTATAACCATCCGGACGTTTCATCGGCAAAGAAGGCAAATCCGAAGTCAGTATTTGAATCTCTAGAAACGTCCCTATCTCAGAAAGTATATTTGTTGTAGTGGTTTCCTCCGGAAGATTTGAGAAATAAGCTCTCTCCGTTTTTAACATCCGGTCATAAGCTGTAAAGGATGTTTCGTTTTCATCCGTCTTCACCTTGCCAACCGTATAAAATCCAAAAGGAATCCATTCTGTTGACCCATTCACTTCTAATCCAACTAGATACTCAAGCTCATGATTTTCTATTGCCACTACCGGCCGATTAAGCGTTACTGTAACATACTGCGAAACAGCAGAGCCAATAACAAAAGTGTCTTTGCCATTGGAGCCGCCATTTAAAGTTATGTTCTTTATTCCATCTGTGATCTCGGTGTTTCCGTCAACCACCAATTTTGCCTTAAAGGTCCGGGACCGCTGCCGCACCAGCTCCCCGAATGCATTTGTGGACTGATACATGCAGCCGCCTCCTTATTTTTCTGTCATAAAATCCAGAAGCACCATGTCTTGGACAGACAATGCGTCAAACTTATCAGAATCACACTTTTCCAAGTCGGAAAACTTGATAGTCTGGACCGGAATCTCTGTCTCAATGGACAAGAGCTCTTGGAGTTCCTCATCCCCGTCTCCTGGCTGATACGAGCTGGCAAGCTTTTTTCGCTCTTCCTCGTAAGCAATCGCTGCGGCTTCCATATTTTTCAGGTTGAGCGCAATAGCGTGTGCTACCTTAATTGGCAACTTCTTTTCCTGCATACCGCCCACGCCATTTAAAAAATTTACAAGTTGACTGTTTTTAATTAGCATCGTAACCCTCCTAAATTTGAATCAGCTCAACAGACACTCCCTGATAAGTTTTTACCCCATCCACAAGAGAGTAGATGGGGTAGGAAGGAGTCGCCGAGTAAAATTTTTTGGTAACGTATAAGTTGGATCCTGGATCGAGAAAGTAAACACTGATCTCCGGCAAGCATAAATAAGCATCTATTTCGGCCACTTGCTGGCGGCTGAGTGGGGGCCAGTTAATACTAAGAGTATATTTGATTGAGACAATATCTCCCACAAAGTCCCCGTTAGTAGTTCGATTCGCATTTTTAGACCAGATTTTTTCTTTCTTAATTTCTAACCCTCCAAGTGCGGGTTCCGGCACCGTATTTCCGTTAAATTTTAGCATTGCCACCTCCTACACCGTGATCGGGCAAACTCCCGTTGATCGGGTACGGTTATTCACATCCTCAATGACCACATCCGTGATCTGCTTTCCGCCAGCATAAACATTTATCATCGGCGTTGCACCGGGTCCTTGAGCTGCCTTTACAGCCTCATAGACGCCTTGTTTGATACCAGATATAATCTGAGCGTTGTTGGCAACCGCAGACCGGCCATTGATCTTTCCAACCATCTCAGGCCCGTTTTCACGGGCAATAAATACCTCTCCCGCATCCGGGAATCCGCCAGAAGCATACTGCCTCATGTAACGGCCACCGCCGCGAGATGATCCATAAGTATTATTAAGTTGCTGGGTCATGTTATCGGCCCTCTGCTTTGCGCTGTACACCGCAGCGACTACTCCGCCAATGCCGATCGCAATTCCTGCCACTGCCGCGCCTAAAGTAAGCGCAGACTGAAATGCGCCGAATGCAATTGCTGCTGTCAGCGCTGCTGCCGTTAAAATACCAAGCACCGAAGCTATTCGCTCAATCCCGGTCATATTATTCCAGTTTTGGGCAATCGCAAGAATGCCTGATGCTACAGCTACAAAACCGATATTTGCAATCAGTGCTTGCCCGCCTGCGCTGGCAAGGATGCCGCCCAAATTGCCAAACCAGGTTACCAGATTTGACAACATTGTACAGATCTTCTTTGCTGTATAGTACATTACGATCCCAGCTAGAAGATCGATTATAACCTCTGCCATCGTCTCCACAGCTTCTTTGTTGTTCGCCGCCCATTGAGAAAATGCCTCTAATCGCTCAGTCAACCAATCCAGAACACTAATAATGACTCCGCCAGTCCACTCGGCAATAGGATACAAAAAATTATCCCAAAACCACTTGATGGCAGGCTTTGCTGCCTTGATGGCCTCATCTAAGACGCCAATGAGGGCCCCCATTAAATCCAGAAAGCTTGTAAGCAGATCATCAATCGTCCAAATTGCCAACGGCTCTAATACATTCTCCAAGAACCATAATAATCCCTCTCCCACATTAGTAGCAAAAGGAGCGATACGGTCCCAAACATTACGGAGTGAGGTGTTAAGGCTGGTCCAATCTATCCCATAGGCAATTCTACTCAAAACTTCAAAAAATCTCGGAAGTCCCTCCCCCAGTACCCAGACACCAATAGGTACAAGCAGGTGCTCGTAAAAATCCTTAACCCCAGTAGCCACGAAATCTTTAACCGGTGCCAAGGCTTCTCCAAATCGACGTATTGCGTCAATAGCTGGCTGCGCAGTCAGCTTAACGCCTTCCAAAAATGCCTTGACCTTTTTAGCCGCTTTTTCTGCCGCTGCCGAGACTGCTTCCAGCTTTTCAGGCATACTGCCAAGCAGACCGTTATTCCCAAGAGTACCTGTAACTGGCGAAGATGTTCCGGCCGTTGTCGTATCAGCAGCCACCGTCTCGGGAAGTTTGTTAATTCTATCAAATCCCATCAGGGCATTCTCAATTTTTTTGGTCTGTTTTGCCGACTCAGTTAAGTTGTCAGCCATATCAGCCGTACTTCCTGCCGCTGATTCGGTTCCGGATGCTATTGCACTTCCCACACCTCCACCAGTCGCATCGCCGAACAATGCAACCGTAAACTGACGAAAGACTTCCGCAGCCACCTGTAAGCGCTCTATTAAGCCGTTGATGACCTTAAGAACCGGCGTGAGTGCATTTATAAGCCCTTGCCCTATCGAGGCCTTGAGCTGGTCAAATCGTAACTTCAGGACACGCGTTTGATTGGCCCAGTTGTCCGATGTCCTGGCAAAGTCTCCTTGAGCCAGTGAGAGTTGCGACATCACAAACTGATACCGAAGCATTACCTTTTCTTGCTCCGTCATCTTTGCTGTTGTCTTCCCGAAGCCGTTATTAAGTGCGTACTGATCCAACGCCGTTTGCGTCATAACAACGCCTAAATCTTTTAGGCTTTCTGTCTCACCTGTAAAAATGCTCTTGAGCTTTGTGTATGCCTCGTCCGTAGACAAATTATAAAATGACGCCACATCCCCAGTCAGCCCGGTAATAGCAGCCGACATATCATATGCTTGCTGTGTGTTCAGCCCAAACGCCTTTGCCATTGCACCATATGTACCCATATATTTTTTTGCCGTGGTTTCCGATAAACCAAACTGGGATATAGCATTTTGAGCAAAGGCATTTACTTGGGTGGTCATTTCCCCGAATGCGACATCAACCACATTTTGGACCTCGGTCAAATCAGAACCAAGTTGGATACAGGACTTACCAAAAGCAATAATTGCACCGATTCCAAGAACGGAGAGAGCCAACTTCACGGCTTTCCGGACTTTTCCGAATGATTTTGCCATTCTATCCGTGTGTTTTTCCACCTGTTCCGTAGCATTTTGGGTCTGAGTTTTTAATTTCTCGACTTCTTCCCGGTACGGCTTAGTGTATGCCTCAATCACCACGCGTAAACGCTCTAGAGTCATGCCACCACTATCACCCATGAGCCTCACCTCCTAACTCGGTGCTTTTCCTATTCTTGTTGTACCATGCCGCATATTCTTTACGGCGGCTCTTCAACTCTGCAAGCGCTTGTTCCGACTGCTGCTGTTCTTCATAGACGGCCTTCTCATCGGCGAAGAGGTCAGGATATACGTCCCACGGAGTAGGAATCGTAACTTGATTTTTGTCATCAAAAAGACGCGATATATGGGTTCCAATCAAGGCTGCCAGTTCAAAACACGTCATAATACGTTCTTTTGCTTCCCGGCGCCGGGCCTGACTCCGGCTCCACATTACATCCTGTACCTCTCCGATTGACATACGCCAAAAGGCCCCTGGGTTAATACCAAATCCAAGGGCCCGCTCATAAAGATCATATATTAGTTCGGAGATCGTTACATAGTTTCTTTCATCTCCTCGACGCGCTCTTCCATTTCTTCCTTCTGGTTCTCGGTAAAAAAACCGCTTACACTCATCAAAGGGATAATGACATCTACCATCAAAGTGAGATGCGTTCCGCCCTCGGCAACATATTGGTCAAACATTCTCTGTACATCTCTGTATTTGATACTGTGTTCCCACGGTGACATTGCCATCTGAATTACAGTCAGCATAACGCCAAGAGCTGGAATATTGCCCCCCATAAGTAAATTCATCAAGTTTCCCTTAAACTTCTCTTCTAGGCGGCAAGTCTGCTCAGTTGTAAGCTTTAACTTATGCTCTTTGTCTCCGACGCTCCAATATGCAAACGCTTTCTTCGCCTTTTTGATGTCGATAATATCTTCCTGCCGCTCTTCTTCCTGGACCTCGTCAATTCCAAATTCCATTTTTTACCTCCTATTAAGCAGTGGGGTCTGTCACCACAATATCGGACTGTACCGCCATTGTCAGGTTAAAATCAATAACTCCATTTACCCCGCCTCCAGTCCGTTTGACTGATACTTGCGCGTCAAAAGTGGTTGTTGTTCCATCTTTTAAGGTTTCCTGAAATGACAAAATCTCTCCATCCTCTTGCGCCTTGCGCATCAAACGGTATGGGCTGTCTTCGCTTGTATTTTCGTATTTAAATTTATACGTCATTTCGCCTGCATCGCCGATTCCGTTTTCGTACTTCTGATTTTTGTCCGTCAAGCAAGTATTCTGCACTTTTTCCGGCTCGATGCCAATGTCTGGGATTTCTTTCAGTCCAGGTAAGTCAGTATAGGCGGAACCGCCAGTCTTCTTATATCCTAGTTTTGCACCATTAGCTAACATGTAGTTGCTCCTTTCTAATAAGGATGGAAAACCTCTTGGGTCTTAACATCAATTATCATCTCATAGCGCATAGTTTTATGTTTTCGCCCACTCGGGTCATCAACATCCATGCACTGAGTCCGTTTTAGGCCGAGTGCTGCGATTGCAGCGTCAACCGCAACCGCAGCGGCCGAAGTGCTTTTCCTGTGCCAGATATCAACGCGGTACCGGCAGTATGCTTTCTGCTCCTGCATGTCGGTATACTCCGCGACATTGTTTTCCTCCTCCATATACTGGATGGCAAGATCATGCTCCCAGTCTTTCGGGTAACAGTCGGTAACGTTATCTGACACCTGGCACAGTGCCGCATAAACTTGATCTTTAACGTTGATCATTCGCAATCTCCTTAAGCCTTTTCAACAAAAAAGAGGCTATGTCCTTTTTGGCTTTGTTTTCGTTATTTTTCAGGGCCGGATACATAAAAGGCTGGGCAGGCTGTCCCTCAATTTTATAAAATCTACCCTCGGGTGTGTCAATATAAAACCATTTATACCTCTCAGCGTCAGCACGGTCAATCTGGCTCTCATGTATCCACCAAGGCTCTTGAGTATAAGCCGGAGCCACGTTGGGGGAGATACCGTTATGATCCGACTCACCTCTGGGCCCAGTTCCGAATTCAACATACACCCCATGCTTTTTGTTTGTGTAGCACGACCCGACATACCCATCTGACACCTGGGACACGGACGTCAGGATTGAGTTGCGCAACTCTCCGTGATTTACTGAACATCCCAGCTTTGCTTCAGCCTGCACGCGCTTAATTGCATTGCCGACCGCAACTCCCATATTCTCACTAACTACCATCTGCCCGAGCTGACCATATTTCCGGAGCAACCATTGCACTCCCTGGATTTCTATACTCATAACTTCTCCATTTCAAAACGCAGGGTATCGTATGGATATATTGCAATTATTTTGTAATCGGGAGACGCCTCTGCCGGAACGCAAAGACACACTCCGTCGCCCTCTCGGAGCGTCACCCCGTCAAATTGATATGTTACATTACCGGCCGCATCGGCTATTACTTCGTATTTCCCATCAATTCGACAGTTCCGGATATAAGATAAACGCTGCCCATATCTCTCTGCTTGCAACTTCCCCTCAGCGGGCCATACTTCCGCGCCGAACGGTTGCGGCATCCCATACTCAACATAGGAGTTTCCTTCGTCATCCTTTTGGGGGATTGCAGTCTTGAGATAGTATTGTTTGATCCTGCTTCGCTTTAGCCTCATGCAAGTGCCCTCCTACCCTAGCCAATCGATACCGGTTCAGCGTGGCATAAACAGATTTTGGAGCGGTGTCAAAGTTATATGACTCGCCGCCTTCACTCCGGGCCGATTCGCCTTCTGTTCCCATACGATTCAAGGCAATTACCGCCAGCTCACGTCTGGTTCTATTCAGCGGCTCCGGCAACCTGGTACGGCCAGTATAGGCCAGGATATACGCCTCCGCGTCATCTAATAAAAGAGAGAGCAACTCCTCATCGCTCTCTCCCGTCAGTTTTTTCAACATTTCAATCTCGGTCACTTAAACCACGTCCTTTAGCACCGACAACAATTCGGTTTTTGTTAAGGATGCTGTACCTTCGATACCCCTTTCCTTCGCCAGGGCTTTCAACTCATCGACTTTCATTTTTTCAAGATCGGGTTTTGCCTCGAAATCCGCTTTCAAAGCTTTAAATCCGGCTGTCTCCAGATTGTGAATCTGGGCCTCATCCTCCACAATCCGTTCCACATTGTCTTTTATTAGTCGCATCGGCTACCTCCTATTCCGTTGGCGCCGCATCCTTGATATTCAAATAGATGCTATCCAGTTTGTTGTCCAGTACCCAAATATCGTGGAATCTCCGGTAATCTAATTGCCATGCGTTCGCATTTTGGTTGATCGTCGGGTCGAAGATACGCGTAACATCCTGTTTCGTAACTGCAATTGGCGTAATCCGGGGACAAATCAAGAAATTGATGTCCTTTGCTGTAGTCCCTTTCACGTAGCCGCCTTGCTTCTGACCGGTGGTTTTGCCGTCATAGATGGTAATAGCCGTATACATACGGTTGGAAGGCGTAGACACAATTGGTACTCCATCAACAGAAGGCACCGCCGTGTCAATTCCCCCTTTAGAAAAAGCAATATTTGTAATCTTTCCGGCAAGCTCCATTTCCAGTTCGAAAATCATAGTTGGTGTGGCGTGGATCACCAGAGGTCCATTATACCGTTCGCGGATGGCCTTGATGCCCTCCTTGATCTTGCGAAGGGCCGAGGTTCCAGTCGCTCCCGGGGTATAACCATATTCAATCATTCCAGCTTTATTTGCGGTAATAGTTTCGGTCGCAATCTTGGAAATCCGATATGCGTCGATCTCCGGTGCAACATATACCCGCTGGAATTCTCCCATCATTGCAGCTGCAGTAGTTACGAAATTATTCTCGTCGATGCTAACCGGATCAAGTTGAAACTTACGACCTCTATCCTGTGTCATCTTGCGAGTCTCGTACTCGAGTGTAATGCTGCCCTGCTGGTATCCGCTATCCCGGTCATAGTCTCCTAATCCCTGGAGATTTACTTTTGGGATTTTCACCTCTGCGCCGCCGTTGTATCGCACCTGTCCTGCATTCGCATCCATCCATCCCGTGACTGTCTCCTGAATAGCTACTTTGTCAAGCGTAGTCTGGAATAACGCCGCGGTTGCCAACGTATTAATAGCCATGTTTTTTACCTATCCTTTCCTTAAATTCCCATCATAAGCTTTTCGACCTGTTTTGCAAGGTCGTCATCTGAGCCTGATGGTGCTTTCTTTGGTGGCGTACCACCTTTCAGTTTTTCTTCTACCGTTGCCTGCACTGCCTCCTGAAAGGCCTTTTCCATCGTGACAATAGACTTATTACAAGAGTCAGCATCAGCATAATTAAGCATTTCGGACAAAGAGACCGGAAGCCCCTTTTCCGCCAATGTATTTTTTGCCTCCGCCATCAGTTCTCGGCGAGTAATGGCCGACTCTTTTTCGGCCAGCTCCTTTTCTTTTTTCTGGTACAAGTATTGGGTCTTCTCTTCCTTTGTCATTTTGGACAATTTTTCAGCTTCCGACAGTTTGTCATCAGTCAACGCCTGCCATTTTTCTTGCGCCCTGGTCAGAGCTGTGTTGACCGCCTTCTGCACTCTGCGGTCAAATTCTGCCTGGTGGCCACTCTTTAGTAATTCATCAAACGTGTGGGCCTGTTCTGTGCCGCTGCCACCAGATCCGGCTCCGCTACTACCGCTATTCTCTCCGCCGCCATTACCACTCACAGCCCCAGCGCCGTCTCCACCATCTATGCCATCCGGTGCATAAAATATCTGGCAGTACCCATAACGATTGTTCATAGGCTTCATTTTTCTCCTTCTATCGCCCCGGCCCATTGCAATTGCCCCAGGTCGTTACGTAGTTTATTGTCGTTTCGGACAATAAAATAACACGCCGAAGCGTGCTGTTGCCTTATACGCTTTTATTCATAAAATTAAACCTTCGTTAAAACCAACATTAACGTACAGTAATAAATGGTGTTCGCAATTCGATTACGCCTTGCGTTCACTACCGCCATAGCGACACAATATAATAGGCTCATTACTTTTAGCACAAGCACAATTTGCAAAAACATATATCCCCGTCCTCATTCGTCTCAAATAAAAACCACCCAATCAAATTTTGACTGAGTGGTGTAAATAATCCATATTACTTAATCAGGTGATTATCCGGCAGACGTCGCATCTTCTGCATCTCTTTTGACCCTTAGGGTGCGTGGTTGCAACGAATTTTACTACATCAGATAATATCCAACCATTATACATAATCAAGAAGCTATTTGGCAGGCGTACCATTCTCCTGCATCTCTCGGGTTTCCCCTGTCAAGCCAGCGGCGTGTGGACGGGTACGAAATCTTCCACCTCAAATAGCTTCTCTCATATGATACTTAATTATATCAATTTTATTCCTTTTTGTAAAGAACCTGTTTATTCCTAATCAGTCGATTCCACTCCTTTTCGTTAATTTTCATAAACGTGATAACGGAATTTTTGAATTCCGGATTGTCTGTCGAGGTTTTTAGCCTAACAATAGCCTTAAACCGTTTGCTATCATCACCAACAAATTCTTTAAGAACCAACGCCGTGCTTGGCTTATTGGATTCAATGATGTAATCTGGGCTTATTACCGCCTGCGTTAAATACTCGTAATACCGCTCAAAATCATTCGGATGCCGCGTTTTTATGTGACCAATTCGCTCATCCGTAATAATTATTTCGTCCGTCACAATGTCTTCTGTTATGCACTTGTATATTTCCCTATCAATTTTTCCGATTGTATGCACACCCAGTACCTCTTTCGTTGCTCTTAGTCCTATTGTACCAAAGCTAGAGGTTTTTGCAACGCTTTTCCGCTCGCCCACCTTTTCTCTTGCTGTGATTTGAGCCCGGCCCGCCACATATTTTTTATACCATTGTGCGTAAGTCATATCCGCCGGAACTGTTTCTGCCTTTCCGGTTTCCGGATTCCGCGCCCGACGTTGCATCGCTATAAGTTCGCTATTTGAAATATCGCAAATAGTCGTCGACCGGCACCAAGGATGCATAGGAGGACAATTCGAACCCGGCTGCTGTTCCGATACCTTAAACCGCTTTCCGTCAAGAGATCGGCACACTTCCGATGTGCGAAGATCAAGCGTTGCAACAAAACGATAATACTCAACGCCACACTCCTCATAGGAGATCATCTCCATCTGATTCGCAAGAAAGCAGCTCTCCGTCCTGACAAGACGCCGGGCTGCCGAAGCACCACTCGCAAACTTATTGGCGATGATATCCGCAGCTTCCCGGTCCGTCCTGCCAGTAATCAAGCTGGCAAGAAGTTCCTCTTTGATGCTCTTCGCCAAGCCTTGTGTATTGCGCCAAATCCTGCCGGAATAATTGCTTCCGGACCATTTACTGTTGATTATTCGATCAATTGCCTTGTGATCAATCGCAAAAAAAGGAAATCCAGTTCCAATTCTCTGCTGAACGTCAAATACGGTTCGATAATATACTTCTCTGCCAAGCTCCGCATAGTGGCTTGAGCTCAGAACCCTTTCCTGATTGTAAACGTTCCGCATAGTCTGATCGAGCTGACTTTGTATTTGCTGAAGCCGCTCTAATCTTGCCTGATATGCCGGTCCCTCTAAATCTGCCAATATGGCCGCTCTCGTCTCGCTGTTTGGCCCCACCGCTCTCAACGCCTGCCGCAACTCATCCAAGGACGCTTTGTCCCGTAGTGTATTGAGTATACGATAGGCCTCTGCATCCGATAGCGCGTGTTTACTACGAAATTTTCCAAATACCTGATCTATTTCGTGGTTGATGTATCCAGATGCCTTATAATATAATTTTGAAATCTCATCCGCTGCGTCTTCGGCAGCTTGCATGTACTCAAACATCCGCTGGGCTTGTCGACGTTCCCAGTATGATAGATTACTCATCTAAATTGCCTTCATCTGGTGGGGGATTGTTTCCAATACCAAATAGGTCTCGCTGCTGTTTCAGCGCCTCCTCTGCCTCTTTCTCGGTAGCATTAAGCTCTTCTTCGACGTTTTCAACAAACGGGACCTGAGATAAAAGTGTTTTTTTGCTGACTTTGCCCCAAAGGTTGGCTACAATCTGACTGATCTCCAAAAGATTTTTCGGGAGAGCACGGGTAAATACTGGCGTGATTCCCGCCACATTCATCTGAATGCCTTTTTGGCCCAAATAATTTGCAAAAATGCGGAGCCGCTTTCGTAGCCCCTTTTTATAATATCTGGTCTTGATCTTCGTAATGTTTTCCATCCCTAGTAACTTAAACTCCATTGCTACGCCAGAAACATTGCCACCGAATGACTCATCGGTCATACAGGGGATGTGAGAAAACTTGTGGATATCTTGCTCAATAGCCTTTTTAAGGATTTCCACTCCCGCTTCGTCGAAAGTTCTTGTTAGGTATTCCGCCTTTGTCGAATCAGGGAGCTCAAGCAACTTCTCCTTTTTTAGGCGTTTCATAGCCTCTTCACTCCCCTTACCATCACCTGGTTCTTCTGCATCATCGTCACTCAATAGGGTTCCGTAAATGGCAAGTATGGAGTCGATAAACTGCTCTTTATCCGTGATCCGGTCCGACATCAAGGCGTTGTAGGCATCAATAAGTGGAATTTGAAGCTCATAGTCACCAATCCCAAGTTTATTGTTGAGATACTCAACGATGGGTACCTCACCTTTGTAATGTGCTTCTGGCTTCTCCAAAAGTGCTTGAGGTCCTTCAATATCCTGAATATTTAGGACATACTTATAATTTTTAGTCAAAACAGTCGCTACGTAGACCGGTCCTGTCTGAGCGCTGTCATCTTTGCGGGCGTAATAATAGACGGCAAAGAGTTCTCTTTGCTCAATGCTATCATCATAGACCATAAAAGTATTTTCTGGCGGCAGGTTCTTGATCGTCAGCTCTGTGTCGCCTTCCTTGGCATAAATATATTCATAGGCGCGTCCATAAATGGAAAGGTCCATTCCATTATCTCCATCCGCCTCATCAGATCCAGCAGCATCTAAGGCATCTGTGATGTCGCTAATATCCTCTTTTCCCCGATAGCTGACCGGGTTTCCGATAAAGTACGAACTGGCCGTATCTGAAATATCCTTAGCATGATTGCAAACTAAACGGTTTTCCCTGTTTGCGTCTCGTAGAATTTTATGTTTCCCTTCATAGTAATTTTTAAGATTTTCCAATCTTGGTACACCACTTCGATGCTTTGCAATTAAATGCCTGATAACCTGTTTGTTTGGATTTGTTTCGTCCCATTTTTCCGCCGGCATGGTAAATACGTACATAGCCTTCACCTCATTCCTGCTCTTGATTTACTTTTAATTTTTGCAGTCTGATTACCGAGAATCGTAAATACAAAGTATCTCACGGCATCCATAGTGTGATCGTGCTCTTTTATAGGCTTATCCACCCCACCAGCGGCCGCTTTCTCGTCCCAAACGTAGGAAGCAAACTCCTTAACCACATTTTCGCACGAGGCTGAAAATTGAATACGGTCTTGGTTAAGCATTGTCCCGACTATCCGTATTCCATCTGCAACATCATTTTTTGCCTTAAGCACTTTGTAGCCCCTCTTTCGCAACTCTGCAATAAACGAAGCCGCCGACGGATCAACAATAACCGCTTTTATAGGTGTCCCGTCCAACCAGCTATCTAAATCATCTGCATACTCTGCATCGGTCTTTTGACGCCCATTATCTCGTCCAGAATAGTAATACTCCCGTATGCAATACCAAATCCGATCTATACCCTTATTCCACAACAAAAAGGCTGTAGGGTTCTGGGTGCCGTAGTCTATACTGACATACCGACCGCCATCAATTAATTGTTGATAAAACTCCAAAATCGGCTTAGTGTGACGATCTGGATCAAACATATCATAAATAACACCCTCTGCCATGCACCATAAGCCTTGTATATACCGCTTAAAGAACACGCCAGAATACATGTCACGGTATCGCTCCTTAATCTGCTCCGATAGACTCAGGTTATCATCCATTGTAAAGTGCAAATAAAGGAGACGCTTATCCGCCCGACGGTCAATCCAATTAACCTTAAACCAGTGGTAAGGACCATCTGGATTACAGTTAAACCAATACTTAGATCCATCGACGGAGCAACGCCCTGTTGCCTGATTGACAAAAGACTCTGGCATCAACGCAACCTCATCAAAAAAGACCCCCGCCAAGGTGATACCCTGAATGAGGTCTTGACTACGCTCGTCCTTACCGCCGAATATATAAAAATAGTTTTCCGATCCTCCACGACGAACAATAATCAGATTGTCCGCTCGATGATCGACAACCTGGTATCCCCGGCTCCGCAGCATCATTTTAAGCCAAAATAGGACGTTACGACGAAAACTGCCTATTGTCTTGCCACACATCGCAAAACTTTGGCCGTGAAAACTGCTCATCGCCCAAAGCGCAAACGATAGAGACATACTGATCGTTTTCCCGGACCGAATTGCTCCATCCGCAATGATTCCGTCATAGTCTTTGACAGGAGAATCAGGGCACCACCAGTTCAAAACTTTGCGCTGTTTCTGCGAGAACGGTTTGAACCGGAATATTTGACTAATCTTCCTCATCGGCCCAGTCCTCCGCTGCAGTCACACTTAGCGCGTCAAGGAAGCCATCGTCTGGAATGTCGTTGTTATCCCCATCCAGATTGGCTTTTGTCTCTGCTATCTGGATTTGTTTCTTGGCCTTTACCAGTTTCCGAATCTCCGCAGTCACCTCTAAAATGCCTTTTTCACGTTCTGCCTCTGTCAATTCCCGGTTATGCGCTTTGCCAAATATATCATAAACTGTGATATCTTTGCGTCCAATAAGTCGGGCCAACTTTAAACGAAGCAATCGAATCTCCCCGTCCAGGTCATCCGAGTCGGGGATAGAATCAAAAAGTGCTCTCTCCGTGGCGGGAAGAGCGTTACGATAAATCGTCTCATATGCCCCGTGCTTTACAGCATTTTTGTTTCCGGGCGGACCGGTTCCGCCGTGCCCCACAGCATTTTTGTTACCGGGTTGAGCGCCGCGTTTGGTCGCAACCTTTTGATTTTTAGGTTGCAACTTTTCCTTTTGGTTGCAACCTTCGGTCTTCCAATAGCGGGCCGCCCATGATTTTACGGCCGAAATACTGACACCGTACTTTTTTGCAATTTCTTTATATTTCATTCCTGCCTGGAAATCTTTAAAAGCTCGCTGTGCTACTTCATTCAACGATCACCACCTCTCATTCGTTTCGTTTTATTAAAATATCTGGGCAACTCCGGACTCAAGCCGGCACCTACAAACTTTTTATCTTTGTTCTAACGCCTAAGTTTCATCTTCCCGCGCCGCCAGCCGGAAGGGTAGCCAGCGGCCTACAAGGAGGAATAGAAAAAGCAGACCACCTATTAGATCGTCTGCTTTCACGCTATCAGTATAGCATATTTGAGTGTGTCATTCTATGTCATCTTTAAATTTTCCAACGCCCTGGAATGAATTCGATGGGTTTGTTTCCAACTGTATCCCAGGCTTACAGCGACACGTTCCCAGTTTTCGCCCTTTAGGTACCGGTGTGTAAGCAAATCCTTTTCCCGCTCATCCTCCACCGCCTCAATACACCTTTGGACTCGCTGGTAGGTGCTAATCCTCTCATATCTGGCTGCAATGATTTCTCGTTCAATCTTGTCTACCTGGGCCGCGTAATTAGATAAATCTCCGATATCGGTTCTGTGGGGCATTCCGTCATTGATAACGCTCGGTGATATTTTATTAAGCCTCAGTTCTTCTAGCTGCCTTTCCAGCCGCGCCACGTCGCGTTTCGCTTTCTGGTAGGACTTTAAAAACTCCTTTTTCTTTTCATTTTCCTCGTTCAATCTATCACCCCATTTCGCCGCGCTCCATAATCAAATCCACATACGTCCTCGATGTCTTCAGACCGCGCGGCCTTGCCAGCACCACCAGATGCCTATACACCCCAACGACTCGGCAAGTCTCATACCGTTTGCGGTCAAATCCTAATCCGTCATACTCGTAGATTTGTACCATCAGCCGTAGCTTTTGCCCAACATATATCCTCCTCCGCATCTCATCAATCTCCCACAATGCAATACCGCCTTGTATCTCGCTTTTGGGGCCTCTCTGCTTTATCTGTACTGCCTCTTCCGCTGTCATCCCCTGACGCAGGCGTTTTTGTACCTGGTACGCTACATTTTGCAGTCCATAGGCTTTAGCGATTGCATAACCCGATACCATGCTCCCTCGAAAGGGATATAATTCTTTTGGTTTAGGTGCCATGTAAATTACTCCTATCTATCGCCTGTCCGCATTCCGGGCAAAATTTGTAATCATGGTAGTCAGTCTCATAGCTTTTGCCGCAATTCGGGCAATCGTACGTATCGTAACTCATATTTCCCTCGTCATCGTAGCCGTCTCCCCAAATATTAGGAGTTTTCGGTTTCTGCCTTTCCACAGCCTCCCGGCATTCCTCTATTGTTCCGACTGCTCGGTACTGCTGGATTTCTTTCAATGCGTCAACCGCACCCCCTATTACGAGGTTGTTGACTTGATAGTCAATTCCTTTACTTCTCATTTTTTCCTGATACAATAATTCTTCAATCGCTTCATTTTCTGTCATTCCGCTACCTTCTTTTCCTTGATCAATATAGTGCATCCGATATTTAGCCACGTGAAACTTAAATAAACTCTATTCCCGCCCCACAATAGCCCCATTGTCGGTATTACAACTAACTGTTTCTTTTTCCACAGAAGTATTCTTTTCATGTTCCACTCTCCCTTCCGCTACAGAGGCTTACTGTTAAAAAACACCATTTCTGCGCCGTCAGGGCAAGTAATCTTTAACAGACGAGGCTCTACCTTGCCCCTATCGTATACTTGTTCAATTTCGCACTCATCTGTAATTCTTCTGTGTGACACCTGACACTCTTTAATCTTGTCCTGATTTTGTGATGTCCGGCCGCATATCTCACAAACATAATAATTTTTCTGGATCGTTTTCATTTTATCTCCTTTCCGGATGCGACGCATCGAAGGTGGAAAAAGTATTCCGTCCCTCGTCTCGTCCTTACATACCCTATATCCTCTAAATTGCCGTTGGGATCCAGCTCTGCCCCGCAGCCTTGGCAACAGACTTTTCCGGATTCCTTGATAACTTTTTTCAGATTTCGCTTTATATTCATTTTCGCTCCTCCTCCCGTATTGCTTTTATCCTTGCTTTCAAGCTCTCCATCACCCAGTTTTGAACATCTTCCTTTCGGCTCAGAGCCTGCATTACATCCTCATCACGGGTTCCGGCGCACACAAGATGGTGGATGATAACTTTTTCCGTCTGCCCCTGGCGATGCAGTCTTTTATTCGCCTGAGTATACAGCTCGTAATTCCACGTAAGTCCAAACCAAATTACATGGTTTCCGCCTTGCTGCAGGTTCAATCCGTAGGCGCTGCTAGCCGGATGCGTCAAAAGAATGTCTATTTTTTTCGCGTTCCAATCGTCCTCATCCTGAGGAGTTTTCAGCTCTCGGACGCGGAGGCTGGTCTTCGCCAACGCCCGAAGAAGCCTTTCTCGGTCACTCTGAAAATTGTAAAACACCAGTACCGGCTTCCCCTGTAAGGACTCGACCAGCTCCAAGAATGCCTCGATCTTGCATCCATGGACCTCGTGGACATTATGCTCTTCGTCGTACACAGCGCCGTTAGCAAGCTGTAGCAGCTTATTGCTCAGAGCTGCCGCGCTTGTAACACTGATCTCTTCTTCCTCTTCGGGCAAATCCAGCACCATCTGCCGTTCCAACTCTCGGTAGGCTTTTGCTGCTTTTGCGTCAAGGATTACCGGCACCTCGTGGTAAATCAAATCCGGCAGCTGCAGATAATCCTCCGCTTTCATCGAGATACAGATATCTGAAATCCGATCTAGGATCGCCTGCTCGGTCCCCGGCTTCGGCTCGTAGCTATACACCATGCCGTCATATCCTCGTTTGTCAGGCTGGAAATACCTCTCTCGAAAACGGGTATATTTCCTCTCCAATCGTTCTCCCCCGTCCAGCAGGAAAACCTGCGCCCAAAGGTCGTTCAATCCGTTTGGGGATGGCGTTCCAGTCAGCTCTACCAATCGGTCTATATGGCCGGACACACTGGCAAGGGCCTTAAAACGCTTTGCATTATGGCTCTTAAAGCTGCTGCTCTCGTCGATCACCACCATGTCAAAAGGCCAGGCATTTCGGTAGTGGTCCACCAGCCAGACAACATTTTCCCGATTGATGATGTAAATATCCGCCGGTGTGTTAAGCGCCCGGATCCGCTTTATCTGACTCCCTAGTACCGGGGACACCCGTAAAATCTTGGTGTGATCCCATTTATCCTTCTCCCGGCTCCAAGTACCCTCCGCCACCTTCTTTGGGGCGATCACCAGTACTTTATGAACCTGAAATCGATTGTACTTCAGCTCCCGGACAGCTGTCAGCGTAGTTACCGTCTTGCCTAATCCCATGTCGAGAAAGAGCCCTAGCTTTTTAATCTCGATAATCCGATTGATACAATGCTGCTGGTATGCGTGCGGAATAAATTCCAACTTTCGACACCACCTTTCCGTCACATTCGTTATAACAGATACCTGGTTTCGATTCTCTGGGCGACAATGCCCTGTCCGATGTCCCGAAAAAACTGTACCAGGCCGGGAACACCATATACCACGTATGTTGGCTGATCCAGTTCCCGCAGCCGTTTGATTTGTATCTGTTGGAGACCACTCAACTGCCCGATGTCGGTTTTTAGTTCGACAAACATCGCCGGCTGTTCGGGCAGAATCACAATTCTGTCGGGCACCCCGTCATTTCCGGGGCTCACCCATTTATAGGCCCGTCCGCCCAAACGCTTTACTTGTTCCACCAAAATTTTTTCTACTTCACTTTCTCTTATCATGTAAACCTCCTTACACACACGCGTATATATATACCCCATATAGGCGCGCTAGGTACGCTAGGCGGGATACGCGTATTACCTAATTTACTTATTTATTCAATCTATATAGAAAATAGGTTCACGTGGTTCACAATATCTAGTAAACCACGTAAATACGTGCTTTTGCTGTAAACTAAGGGTGTGAACTTCTAGTTCACGTGGTTCACGCCCCCCGTGAACCAAAAAGTATTTAGTTCACGGATGTTGGTTCACAGCCTTTCAAAACCTTTCTGCGTTCCGTAAGGGCCGTAACGGCGGGCCCTCTTGTTCCGTTTCCAACCCTTCACATTTAAAAGGATGTTGTTGATTTCCGCACTGTCGGACCGTTTCATGTATTTCGATTCACTGCCAAAGCATTCCGACCATATTTCTACCGCGCACACTTTTTCCCGCGGTATAACTACGACGCCGTCCGAAAGCTGCATGTTTCCGTTCCAGTACATCCGTCTTTCTCGCAAAGATAGGGAGTCCCAGTTTGAAGGAATTTCTTTCTCCAAAAATTCTCGGATAATTCCCTCCCTCCCGGATGTTTCCCGGTGGTCTTCCTGTTGCTCTGCCGCCATCTCTTCCAGTTCTTTCGGAAGAAATAGAGGTTCTCCCAAAGCCCAATAGGCATATGCTTCCGCCCATATCTGGTCTACCTCCCTCGGCAAATCCGCCCAAACGGACTTTTTCGCCGTGTGAATACCTACGTCCACCGGCCAAAACCGGCGGTTCCCCGTAGCGTCTTTTAAAAATTCCGCATCGTTGGACGTCCCGAAGAACACACAGCGCCGCGGATACTTGTCCGTCCGGCGTCCGTATGCCGCCCGGTAAATATCATCGGTCTTGCTCAAAAACTGTTTAATCACCTGGGTTTCCTGTTTGGTAAACGCCGTCAGTTCCCCGATCTCGTTAATCCATGTCCCCTGGATCAGCTCGGCGGCTTCCTTGCCCTCAAAGGTTGTAAGGGAGTCCGAAAACCAGTCCTTTCCCAAGATAGCTAAGAATGTGCTTTTTCCAATGCCCTGAGGCCCCACGAAGATCGGCATATAGTCGTATTTCACGCCTCCGGTGATCGCCCTTGCCACCGCAGCGCAAAGAGATTTCCGCATGACGGCCCTAGTATAAGCACTGTCCTCCGCCCCTAGATAGTCCGCCAACAGCGTGTCCAGACGTTTTATTCCATCCCATTTAAGCCCTTGCAGATAACGTTTCACGTCGTTGATCCGGTTTTGGCTGCTTACGATCAGCAGAGCATTATCCAGCTTCTCCCTGCCGGTAATCCCGTAAAAAGTTTCTATGTACCGGTAAAACCCGGCGTCGTCCGCGTCCTTCCAGCGGCGCTTCTCATCGCATTGATTCCATGGCACTTTTCCCAATATCATCCCGCAGCTTGCGAATTCGTCCGTTACAATCTTTCCTTCCAGCAGAGGGTCATTTTCCAGTATCAGGACTACATTATTGATGGTCTTCTCGTACTTCCCATTTCCGTCCTTCGTAAGGCGGCTAAGCCAGCTTAAGTCATAATCCTCACCCACATCTTCCGGGGCCTCCGCCGGCGCGTGGAAAGCCTGCTGCGCGGTCTCAAAGCGTTCCTGAGCTATCCGATCGGATACCGCCTTATCATCCATCGCAAGTCGACTCATAGCCATAAAGGACGGCAGTTTATTGACCGGAGTTCCCTCTTTGGCCTCTGCGTCCCGATCTCCATACATATGCAGCCGGACCAGATCAAAGGCATTGACCAACTGCCCGGAGCAGGGATCCGTCGCGTGGTGGGAGTATAAAAACAAATCACCGTCGTATATTACAGCGCCGCCCACGGTAGAGCCGCCAGTATAAGTGTAACGCCCTGGCGTTGCCGTCTCCTCGTACATGCCGGGCAGAAACTTGTCCATGGCCTCGGTGACGGTATAGGTCCGGCAGAACGCTCCAATAATGCCTCTCTTAGCCGTCGGGTCTTCCTGTTTTGCCAACCGGCGGCGCTCGTCCGCGTCTACCCCAGGCACTTGCGGCCATTCGGATACGTTATGCCAGTCTCCGTACATCCCCAGCAAGCCGTCAACGCTGCAAAACGGGTTATCAAATACTTCAAATATGTATACGCTGTCCGCGCAGCAGCTGGGCCAGTACATCAGCCGGTGGACCTCAAACGTGGTCCGATCGCACAGTTCCATCCCGATCAAGGACGCCAGCTTGCGCGCTGCAGGCTCATACTCGTCTGCTGTGGCCATTCGGTCTAAAGGTACAATAACCCGCAGACGTGGCGCATACCCCGCGTGTTTCCGGGTACTATAGACCGCAGCCGCACAGCCAAGGCCGCCCACGCGGCGCAGGACATCTTCCGTCCCGCCCGTGGGTATATTGTCCAAATCCAGCGTGATCAGATCACGCCCTTCCACGCACTTTGGCTTCCGGCGGCCTCCCGCCAGCGTTCCGCCTACAAAGCCGCCCACGTCCTTTAACTCGTCCCGCTGTGGCTTCGGCAGTTTGAGGTATTCTTCTAAAGTCTCACGTCCCCGGATCGGCGTCTTCAGTTTTTCCACAAACTCGGACCAGAGGATCGTGCTGTTTTGCCACTGTATCGATTTTCGGCTTCCTGCCGTGCTGATATGCAGTTCTCGGTTATTCTGCATGTTGTCCTCCTAATCCTTCATGTAATAGTCGTTTTCAAACCCAGCTCCGCGCAAGACAAGTCCCGGCGCCCAAGGAATCGGTTCTGCCATCTGATCACATATTTCATCCACCGTAACATCCATAGGGGCGTCGATAATCACTTCGTCGTGCACATGGAAGACGACCGGGAGACCGCGGGCCTCAATCCGGCGCAGAGTCTCTGCCAGGCAGTCCCGTGCGATGGCCTGCACCACATTTTCTGTCAGTTTTCCGCCATAGGTAGATTCCACTCCCCATTTTTTGGACTGGCCGACTGCATAATAATGGACCGCCTGCCGTCCAAACCGATTTTCCTGTAAAAACGGTTTGGGGTAATAAAGCTTCCGGCCGCTGGGCAGCCGAATCGTTAAGAATGACTGACCGTAGACCACATCCCCTTCCAGGGCGAACGTGAGCAGTCCCCGGACGTCCTGCGGCTGTGCTGTCTGCAGCACGTCTACTGCCGCATTCCCTATCTGATACCACAATGCTTTAATATTAGGGTTTGCGGTCCTCCATCGTTCCACAATCTCCGGCAGCTCCGATTCTGGGATGCCCATGTTAAGAGCCCCCATTGCGATAAGCGCACTGGATCCTCCCTGGTATCCTAGGGCCAGCGTAGCCACTTTTCCTTTCTGCCGCAGGGAGTACTCTGGATTTCCTTTGGCGATACGCTCCACCGGTACACCGAACATCTGAGAGGCGGTAGCCTCGTAAATCTTTCCGTGTGTGGCAAATACCTCATTTACCCAGGTCTCTCCCGCTAGCCAGGCAATCACACGAGCCTCTATAGCCGAAAAATCCGCTACAACAAACTTACGCCCCTCAGATGGGATAAAAGCTGTCCGAATCAGCTGGGAAAGAGTGTCTGGTACATTTCCGTAAATCGCCCGCAGACCAGTATAATTACGGGATTTTACAATCTTTCGGGCGTCTCCTAACGTTTTTAAATAGTTTCGGGGGAGATTTTGCATCTGGACCATTCGGCCGGCCCAGCGCCCGGTCCGGTTTGCACCGTAATATTGGGTCAAGCCCCGGATCCGGTCATCCTCGCACTTTGCGGTATCCATCGCCACATACTTCTTGATCGATGTCTTTCCCAGCTGCTGCCGAATCTCTAACATCCGTCGGACGTGCTCTGGCTGTTCCCGACCCAGAAGTTCCGCCACGGTGGCCTTTTGGACATTGGTGATTTCCTCATCTTCATCTGTTTCTTCGTTCAGCCACTGAAGCAGCTGTGCGGTGCTATTTGGATTCGCCAGCTGGCTGATCGCCATCGCCTCCTCTGTCAATGCCCGCCGGCTCTCTGTGTCGATGGCAAGAGCTCCGTTGATCAGCCCGGTATCCACTCGGACACCGTAAGCATTCATCCCGACGGTCATCCGCCAGATCTCCTCCTCCTCGTCCGGCACCGGGAATGCCGTCAGCCGCCGGAGGATTTCTCTCTCCGTTATGACATCCTGCTTGCAGTAATCTTTAAACAAAGACCACCGGTCAAGATCATGCTGGGGTAAATTCCACGGCCGGCCTCCATTACTTTTTGTGGCCCGCGCCGGAACACAGAAATAGCGGATTAAAGCTTTACCGATAGACATTTTTTGCTTATCCTGCGGCAGTCCAAGTGCCTTACCCGCCGCTTCCAGTCCAGCGGGATAGCCACAGTACATACCGTGGATCATCGTGCAGCGCCACTGTTTCAACGGGGCCTTATAGCCGGCCTGATTTAGGCAGTACCACTCAAAAGCAGCGTTATAGGCGTGTTTGATAACAGATGGATCCTGTAAAGCCTCAATCATCCAACCCGGCAGAGTCTCTCCCTGCGCCAAATCTATGATTTCCTCTGGCTCGTTATCTAACTGATAGGCAAACAGTAGTACCTTGAAATCCGGGGATTGGGCGTACTTATATAGCCCGGCTTTCCCGATCGGTACGCTGCTGCGTGTTTCTATATCAATACTCAGATGGTGCATTATTCCACATCCTTTACAGAGCGGAGGGGCCGAAGCCCCTCCTTATCATCAACAATCCTCAAGCGTGTACTGTATAGATTCCACGACGGCGTTTTGGATACGTCTTTCGATATCCTCCGGCTCCGCGTCGTCCTCTACCAGCACGGATCCCGTTACCGTATTGCCGCCGGCGTATGCTTCATAGTATGCAACTTTCATGATTTCGCGCTCCTTATATCGGCTGTCCTGTAATCGGATTGATCTGCCCCGTGGGGCGATAATTAGCGGCTCCCGGTGTTGCGGGCATAGCCGCGCCATATTGAGGCGCAGCTGTCTGCGGTTGTGGGGCGCCAAAGGCCTGCGCGGCAGATACCGCCCCTCCGGCCAAGGGCTCTCCGTCCTCTAGTTTCTGGACCGGTCCCAATCCGCATCCGATTCCTTTCTTTCCCCCAAACGTATAAGGGTAGAAGGAGACATTTACACGCCCATACATGCCACTGTAGACCTCTGACTGGTTGATAATAGGGTTCCCCATTTTATCTACGACTTCGGGCGGGTAGTCCGCTTTCGAGCTCGCTGTAAACACCCAATGCCCTTTACACTCTGGTCCAAAAGGCAAACCGTCAGACGGACGGACGCCATCACCGTCATATACTGGCGTCGGGACGATCGGGGGGCATTGACCGCCCCACTTTTCAGTAGTACCTTTCTGCTTTGCTGCCTCGATTGCAGCATTGATCCGGGCCATGGTAGCTATATCGGTCTTCGGGACCAGTACCGTTGTCTGGTATTTCTCTTCCTGCCCGGCTTGATGGGCATATGGTTTAAAAAGATGTACATAAGACAGTCTTACTCTTCCGGTGGTTACATTCATCACGTTTTCCATAATCGTTTTCCTTTCAGTCTTTAAATGCTTCTGCGGCCGTCACCTTATTGGAGATCGCCTCCCGTTTATCTGTATCCCTGGCCAGTGTTGGCTTTCCGGGATTTTTAACCACATAGTTTCCAGCTTTTAGATCAAATTCCTTTTTGCCTAGCACCTTTTCCAGCGCTGGCGGCGTCAACGGCTTCCGCTCCCACAAAATAGCATCGTCAATTCCACCCTCGCGCAATGCGTTAAAAGCTGTATCCAGATCAGCCCAATCACGGGATCCCCGGCCTTCTACTGCTTTCCAACCGGGCACTTCTTTTCCTGCCAGACATTCGGACAACGCGCAGGCCTGCAGGTCTTTCAGCCACTTTGCGATATCCTCGCCCTGTGTCAAGTATTTACCCAGCTCTTCGTTGGTGATCAACGGCGGTTTTTTCCCGACGGCGAAAGCGAGTTCCACGTTGTTGTTCGCGCGGGCCCGACAGCGTCCACGAGCCCGGCAGTACCGGCAGGTCTTTTCGCTCGGGAAAAAGTCTCCTTTCCCCTCCCACGCAAGAGCCGCCCTTCTTTTTACATACTCCCCCCAAGCCAGAAGCTCCTTCAGCGAGCACAACCAATCGGATATCCCATCCGGTAACCGCGGCTGGACAATACTCAGCCGGATCGTATCGATAGGGTACAGCATCTTACACATCTCATATGCCCCTAAGGCGTATAAGGACAACTGCGGGTTGCCCTCAGCCTCTACCCGCCCCTCAGGACTTTTACCATACTTAAAGTCGATAATATGCAGCGTACATCCGCTGATTAGGATACAGTCGGCAGTTCCAAAACTTTCCGGCACATACGCCGATAAATCCAGCTTATGTTCGATCTTAACTGTAGCTTTCTTGGGGAAAGCAAGGGCGGCCGCTTTCACGAAATCCAGGTATTCTTCTGTATATCTGTCCATCTCATCCGCCCAGCCATCACGCTTTTTCAGTCGGTTGATTGTGTTCGTCAACTTCCGGCGGTTGAATTCTTCTGTGTCAAAATAATGCTGCAGCTTGGCTTCCGCCAGTTCATGGGCTAAGGTTCCCTCATCCGCCGCTTCTGACGGCTGATCCGGAAACTGTTCTTCCAGCCGGGCGCTTGGGGTACAGTCCATCCACCGATGCGCGCCCGACGCGCTCAAAACGGCATGTTCTCGCTCTTTATGATCGCTCATATCTTCGCCCCCAGCTCCCGTAAGGCTGTTGCAAAGGCACCGTACTGCTCCTGAGGCAGCGCCGGAAGGCTGTCCACCCCGAACCGGGATAGGAGTTGAAGCAGGTAAGGCTGCCGCTCTGCGTCCATAAGCCCCATGCTGGCACGGGCCAGGTCGTCCATAGTATAGCTAGGCGCTGTTGTTTGCACAACGGGTGCCGGGTTTGGCGCTAAGGTTGGAGCTGGCGTTGTCGATGCTGGTGCCGGATTGGGTACAGGCGCCGGAACTGCCTGCTGCTGTACGGGTACTGGCTGAGAGACAACGGGCTGCGGGACCGGCATCGATGCAGTCTGCGGAGTCCCCAATAGTTCTTTGGCAAAAGCTTTAAGCTCTGTCAAGTCTTTAAATTCAATCGTGATTCCCATGGTTAAAATCCTCCTGATTTATTGTTGCAATCTCTTTTGATTCTTGTTATAATCCTAATGAGTTGTTTTACTTGCTGGCCTTCGATGTTCCCGCATCGGGGCCTTTTTCCGTTTCTAGCCGAACAAATCCGGCGAGCACGGTAATTAACGCGTTCTGGGCCTCATTGGTTGAAACCTCGCCCAGCAGCTTAATGGTTGACTGCTTTAACACTCCAAGCCGTTCTCTTTCACTCATCTCTGTACCTCCCTTCTTCACGCTTTCCGGTAGTCTGCGCAGTACTGAGCGGCATCTTCGGGGTTGTCGAAAATATCCACCCAGATATCGCAGGTTCTTGTTTCTGTGCATCCTGATTCCTCTCCGTCTCGTGCTAGACGTACCTTTGCCACGATCTTACCGCTGTTAAAAATCTTCGCCTCTACTGCATACTTCATTTTTACTTCCTCCTTTTATTTCTGGGCTTGTCCACTCTGCCGGTTTTACCCGGCCCCCTCTTTGGCTTTTTCCGTTTTTACCACACGGGTTACTGTAATTTCCATTCCGGTACGATCTCCGGCAACATCCGCCAAGGCCTGATAGATTTTTTTAGGGTCAAGCTCTCCGCGAACTATTACAGTATCTTTACATACCATCTATTATCACCTCCTATTGATTTTATGAGATACGGGTTGTACAGGTTGACAACTCTATTCCGGGGCAATGGCGGTATCTCCGTTTTCTTCCGCCCTCATAAGGTCTTCCATGTCTTTTCGCGCCTTGAGGATTTGCATGTTACTCTTTAATATAGGGATGCTTTTGGGGTCCTCCTCAGATAAAAACTTCGCTATCTCGATCATTTCTTCGAGATCATTTTTTTCGGCCTCACTCATTCGATCACCTCCAAATCTTGTTGATAAACAAATTATATAACACGTATTCTTGTTTGTCAATAAGATTTTTGCACTTTTTTCTTTTTTTCTTGTTGACTAACAACATTCCATATGTTATACTAATAGCGAACTTATGAAGGAGGCTCTCATGGAAATTTACGAAAGGATTCAAGAATTAAGAAAAACGCTTGGCATGTCGCGTCGTGTTTTTGGCGAAAAATTAGGAGTGACCGAGAGCGTTATAGTAAATATAGAATTTGATAGATTGAAAAGACCTGACCAAAAGGAACCTATTTATCAGCTTATTTGCGAAAAATATCAGGTCAGCGAAGAATGGCTAAGATACGGAACTGGCGAAATGTTTAAAAAGACATTGCCTATAGACGAGACGGCAGAATTGGTTTATGGTTTACTCAATGAGGACGACAATCCTTTTTTTGAAGTGATATTAGATATGATCCGGACATACCGCGAACTTGATGAGCCGGCCAAAAAAACAATTAAGCAGTACTTTTGGGCGCTAAAGGAGCAGTTGCAAAATAAAAAGGAAGGTTAATCCCTTCCTCTTTGAGCGAAATAAAGCAAATACATGGTATATATTTGGACGATAAACCGCAAATCGCTTTGAGTTAATTTGATATCCATTTTATGTATTGCTGATAAATAATCGTTAAAATCCATGCGGCGCCCTCCTTTGTTTTTAAAACATACGTTCGAAATCCCTTGTTATAATAATAGCATAATAATCAAGAGAATGCAATATTTTCAAGAACATATGTTTTGGAAATGTTTGAGAGGCCTCGTATAAAACTATCAGATCATATCCATATATTACCACATTTATTACGCTATAACAATAGTTAAATTACAAAATTAAGTTGGAAATTTTTACCATTTAATTGAAATATCAATAGACGGTCACCTTGACTTGTAGTATATTAAAACTATAAAACTACAGGAGGGGATAAAATGGAGTTAATAAAATGCAAAAAATGCGGAAAAGAGTTTAACACTGAGCTGGAAGAATGTCCAGAATGTAAAACCCTGACAGCATTCAGCCGTGAATTTGGAGTACCTTATTACTCAAAAGAGGCGGCAAAAACACATAACCATAAAAAGTTGCGGCGTGGTCTTGGAATCGCTTCAATTATTCTTTCCTTGTTAACTGCTCCAACGTATGTATTTTGGGCGATTTATTTTCCGGTTAATTATTCCTTCGCAACACCCGCATGGATTGATACGCTCCATTCAGTCTTGAAAAGTTCGAATGCTGTAGCTATAGCCGCCCTCCTTTGGCTTTTTTCCGGGATTACCATGATTGCCATGAGCGATATTAAGGCAAAAGATTCCTACATTATCCCATCGGCAATCTGTCTCGGCTCAGCAATAGCTCAGCTGTTTGCTTCACGGGTATTCCGAATAGGAGCAATATGGGCTGTAATAACTTTTGGATTCGCGGCGTTTTATTTGATATTAGTTTTTTGGGAAGACTGAGCCAAACATCCCCGCGCGCGATTATGATGATTTCTTTTGCGTCGGAAAATATTTGCGGTGGAACGTTTTAATGTCGCTTCTTACGGCATGGATTGAAATCGGATTGGGTTAAGTTCAAAGTCTACAATCTCGTTAGTCGCCCTCGTGAGAGGGCGTGGATTGAAATGTACACTCCGTTGTCATCGGTGCCGACATCTACCGTCACCCCGTGGAGGAGACTATAGCAAAACATGTTAATGTAATTGCTGATGCCGAAATAATCAAATAATAAAAAGCCGGCCCCTGCGCCAACAGAGACCGGCTTATATAGCCCACCAGAGGACGAGCCATCCTTACAGGCATAGTATACCATCCTCTGGCGGGCAGGGTCAAGTACCCTGTTATTTTTGTACGCATTTTTCATAAGATAAATCAAAAGGAGACTACTATGGAACAACTATTGCAATGCGCCGTCTACATCCGCGTATCATCCGACGAGCAAGCCAAAAATGGAGACTCGCTCAGAGACCAGAAGGAAAAGGGTCTAGATTATATCAACAGTCATAAAAATATGGTTTTGTATGATATCTATGTTGATGATGGGATTTCCGGCCAAAAACTAGACCGCGACGAGTTTACACGCTTGATCGCGGACGTAAAATCCGGCAAGATTAACCGGATCCTGTTTACCAAGCTGGACAGATGGTTCCGTAGCCTCCGGCATTATTTAAATACTCAAGCAATCCTGGAGGAATATAATGTATCCTGGACAGCCATCGATCAGGCCTATTTTGACACGTCAACGCCTCACGGACGGGCTTTTGTTGCACAATCTATGATGTGGGCGGAATTAGAGGCACAAAACGACGGCATCCGCGTAAGAGATGTTTTGGCCAATAAGGTAAAATATGGAGAGGCCATCACTGGCAAAGTCCCCCGCGGATATAAAATTGAGAATAAGCATCTGGTTTTGTCCGACGAGGCCCCAGCGATCAAAGATGGGATTATGTATTTTTTAAAGACAAACTCTCTGAGGGCAACGGTTAAGTACTTATCCAGTAAATACAATATCCATATGTCCATCCAAAACCTAAAACAAAGCGTCCTTAAGAATGAAAAATACATAGGCAAGTGCCGGGACAATCTGGATTACTGCCCCCGCCTTATCTCCGATGATGAGTTTGCAAAAATTCAAGATATCTTAAGCCGTAATATCAATGTCAGATCGAGCCAAAAGCACCAATACATATTTTCGGGCTTGCTCGTCTGCGCGGAGTGCGGGTATAAATTGTCGGCTTGCCACATCAACGTGACCAGCAAGCGCAAAAGCGGCAAGGTGTATAAATACAGGTACCCAGCGTATTTGTGTCCGTCATACAAGCACAGCAGAGCGTGTGCCAATGGAGGGGAAATCCGGGAAACGCGAATCGAGAGCTACATGATTGAAAATTTGCGCCCCGTACTCGAAGGGGTATCGATAGAGTGTAAAAGCACAGAGACCGCGGTTGTAGATAACCGGGCCATGAAGTCCAACATCAGGCGTAAAATAGACCGTCTTAAACAATTATATCTCGACGAGTTGATCTCAATTGAGGAATACAAGGCCGACCGGCTGGACCTGGAAAACCAGCTGGACACTATCCCGGATGTCATTGCGCCAAAGCACGATACAGCGGCCATTGATGCCCTACTTAGGACCGATTTTGAGACGGCTTATCAGAGCATGGACAACTTGGAAAAACGGAAATTTTGGAGGTCAATCGTGAAGGAAATCCGTGTATCTAAGAGCGATAACAGGCATCGAGTTTTTGAAATTATCCTGCTTTAAATTTGCGCTTTTGTTTTACCTGTAAGTTAATCTCCCCGTATGCTGGTGTAGTCCAGTAAGCTCATTAAATACCGTACTCTTTCCCACATTGGGGTTTCCGGCCAAAGCAACAACCCGGTCCCCTTCCTCTTGTTTTACAATTACCAGTCCCCGGTCCAAGGACTGGATTCCCACGGATTCCCTACTCAGTCCCATAATTGATTCCTCTATTCAGCAAATCGGATAAAAATCCGATCGGATTCCTTGCTGCGCAGCGCAATCACCGCGCCTCTCACCAGATAGGCCGCCGGATCTCCCAGCGGGCTTTTTCCCACGCACTCTACTGCAGTCCCTTCGATCAATCCCATATCCTGCAGACGGCGCCGGATATCGTCGGAAGATTCCAGACGGGCGATCACTGCTTTCTGTCCACGATTCAGTTCCTTTAAGCTTTCCATATTCTTCATAATCGGTTCTCCTCTATTCATAAGATAAAACAGGCGCTCTCTGGCTTTCCTGCTGATTTTTTATAATTGCAGCCACTCTTTGCTGATTGCAAAGCCGCTTCACTTTTAGCGAAGGGAAACTTTGTTTCCATACCCTAATATATGGCGGCGGCTGATTTCCGGTTCCGGAAATACACAAAGTTTTCTACTTTTCAAAAGTAAAATTTACTGGGATTGTGAAGAGTATCCAATGGGAGGATATATGGACAATACTTTGAATTTCTATACGCTCGCAGGCTATTCCCGCCTGGAAAAGAAGAAGCTGACCGCTTCTATGGAAGATTATCTGGAGATGATTCTGCGCCTGGGGGAAAACGGGCAGCCCGTGCGCATTCACCAACTATCGGAAGCCCTTCATGTAAAGGCTTCGTCCGCCTCTAAAATGGTTTCTAATTTAAAAGAACAGGGGTTGGTGGATTTTGAACGATACGGGGTCGTATTCCCGACGCAGGAAGGAAAAGATCTGGGTGCATTTTTGCTTTTCCGCCATCAGACACTGCAGGAATTTTTCTGTTTCCTCAACCAAAGCGACGACGAGCTGGAACAGGTGGAGAAAGTGGAACATTTTATCAGCATCCGGACGCTGGAAAATATGCGCCGGTTTTTAGACCAACAAAAATAGAGACGCCCTTCCGGGCGCATGGGCTCTGGCGCAAGATGCCCATGCCATATGTTTCGGCGCATCCATCATACGCTGATTTCATATATCCCGTCTGTATTCTCCATCAAGTCCAGCGCCTCCGCATGAGATATTGATTGAGACATACAGATGTCCATCTGCATACACAGCACGTTTTTGTCCAGGGTAATTTTGCTTTGCTTAACAACTCCGTCGTGTCTTTGAATCAGCTCATTCCATCGTGCACGAGTTACTTCACTGTTCTCCATACGAACACAAACGGTCTGTATGGACAAATTGTCACGCCCGATTGGGAAGCGGTGCAGCAAAAACTGGATGATTACAATCACCACGGTTGAAAACAAACCGACCCAATACATTCCCGCCCCAATAGACATACCAACTGCCGCTGTGGCCCAAATGCCTGCCGCTGTAGTCAAGCCTTTGATAGAGGCATTGTTTTTGAATATCACGCCGGCGCCCAGGAAGGATATTCCGTTGACTACCTGGGAGGCAATGCGGGACGGATCTGCACCTCCGGGACGATCGCCCAACAGCGCCGTCATATCTGCAAAAGCGTACTTTGACAAAATCATAAAAATGGCTGCGCCCGCCGCTATGATACAGTGTGTGCGAATGCCCGCCTCTTTCTGCCGTTTTGACCGCTCTAAGCCAATCATAACGCCCAGTATGGCTGCCAACATAATACGAATCAGAAATTCCAGATTGTCGTATAGTGTAAGCGATGTCTCGGGCAATAACAATGTTAATCCTTTTAACATACCCTCATCCTCCCATCTCTCAATCACACGGAAAACGGATAGGGACCCCGTCTGGATTCTGCAGTAGGGACAACAGCAAAGTGTGTCACTACTTGCTTCTCATTTACGCAATGGATAGCAAACTGTGGTTCGGATACATAGAACATATCCCCACCGGCTGGAGTAAAATCAAGTTCCATTTCCATGCAGATAGGCGGACAGGTAATAACAGTCGCAAGTCCGGTGTGCGTAACCATCCCGGCATGAATATGCCCACAACACACATTGATTTCTTTCTTGCTTATCAATGCGTTAAATTCCTCCACGCCGGAGAATGGCTCATCCATAACCGTAAAACCAGTAACAAAGGGAACGTGATGCATAAACAAGAACGTAGGCTTTCCCGCTTCCTTGTTTAGGATCTCACGCAACTGTTCTAATGTTTCCTTGTTTACAAACCCTCTTGATTCTCCTGCCATTGCCGTGTTCATCAGAATAATGGATACCTCTGGCAAATCAATCTCACGGCAAGCTGTGCCATTGGAAGAAACTGGAATCATACCCGCTTGCTCCATCCGTTTACAACAATCGTGATTGCCAGGAACGTAATAAACAGGACATGGCAATCGTTTTAATTCATGGAGTGCAGTTTCATAGGCATCCATACTGCCATCGGTAGAAATATCCCCACTCACAACTACTAAATCTATGGATATGGCACTGTGAAGTAAATAATTCACAGAATTTTTCAGCGCTTGCGTGGCATCTGCGCGATGAAATGCCTTCTCTCCATTCTGGCACAGATGGAGGTCTGTGATTTGTACAATATTCATGGCTTTCCTTTCCCTATGTTACTGCAAAGTTCAGATACCTCACTGAAAGATCAGTCCTGGGAGGAAAGTGGCAAAGGGTTCCCAAAACAGAGCAAGTAACATGAAGGCGACATCTACCGCTACCATGATGCACATCCACGGTATAATTTTGGTTATTTTCTCCTTGACAACAGAGGAAGAAACAAACAGGTAGCATCCTACCGGAGGCGTCAATCCGCCAATAATGGTACACATGCAAAACACTACTGCGAATTGAACCATGTTGCAGCCCATGCTTTGCAGCAGAGGATAAACAATCGGAAGGATAATGGGCATCACACCGGTACACTCCATAAAGCAGCCAATTCCCAGCATCAGCGCCGCCACAATCAGCATAATCACCGTGGGGCTGCTGGAAACGCTTGCCAAATAATCGCGGAGTCTGCCGCTGACATTTTCGACTGCAAATATGTAGCCGTAAAGGCTGGACGCACCGATTAAAGTCATAATCTGTCCGTTTGTAACTACAGCTTGACGGAGAACCTTAAACAGGCCCTTAAAAGTCAAATCTTTATAGATGAACTTACCAACGATCAGCCCGTAAACACAGGCAACCGCGCCAGCCTCCGTCGCCGTGCAGAAGCCGATAGACACACCGCCGATAATGATGACTGGCATAATCAATGCCCAAACAGCTTCTTTAAAGGTTTTCCAAACATTTTTGGGGACAAACTTTCCGCCGTAGTCAATGTTATGCTTCTTGGCATAAAGGAAGCAAATCAGCATCAAAACAACACCAATACTGATACCGGGAACTAAACCGCCCATAAAGATCCGCGCCACGGACAGTCCGGTGATCGACGCAAAAACAATCATATCGCAGCTGGGCGGAATAATTGGCGCCGTAGAACCGGCTCCCGCAATCAGCGCTCCGGTAAAGCCCTTTTCATAACCAGTCTTAATCATAGCCGGAGACGTAATGCTTCCGATTGCGCTAACGGCAGCGGTACCAGAACCGGAAATGCCGCCAAAAATCATGTTAGACGCCACGCAGACACAACCCAGTCCGCCGCGCACCCAAGAAAACATGGCCGAGCAAAAATTCACAATACGTCTGGAAATACCGCCTTCATTCATGATTGCGCCGCCAGCGATGAACAGAGGAATTGCCATCAAAGAAAAGGAATTTATTCCGGCAATAAACCGCTCAATAATAACATAGTCAGAAAAGCCGCCGCATACCAAAACAGCCAGCAGGCCGGAGCCCAACAAGGCAAACGTAATGGGAATTCCTAAAAGGAGTAGCGTAATTAGTGTAACACCAGCAACAAGTAACATTATTCCTTTTCTCCTTTCAGAATCATTTTGGCATACTCGGGGACAGTACGAATAAATGCAAGAAGCATACAAACAGCACCGAGCGGGAACGACAGATACAGAATCCACATGGGCATGCGGGAGCTGGCAGCGGTAGAAGCGCCCAAAACCTGCATGGCGCGGACACCTGCGGGAAACAGACCCAGCAGAATCACCACAACCACGATTCTGGTAGCGATAAACAGAATCATTTTCGCCTTGCGGCTCTTCACGAGTCCCTGAAGAATATCTAATGTGGTATGACCGTCCGCACGTACAGTGGATGCAGCGCCAACGATAGCCAGCCAGACGGACATATATTTTGTCAGTTCTTCCGACCAAACGATGGGGCTATCCAAAACATAGCGCAGGAACGTGTTGCTAAAGCAAAGAACAATAATTGCAATAATAAGTGCGATGCAGAGATATTCCACCCCTTTTGCTATCGTGTCATCAATTTTCTTATAAATCGTCATATCCAAAACCTCCGTATTGGGGAATCCGGTGAATCTCAAAACCGGCGCAGCCTTTTCACTTATCAACAGAGGCCCAGTGAACGCCCACTGAGCCTCTGTTGATACGTTTTACCGCAGCAAATCGTCTTTCGTTACTGTTCCACAGCAACCATTTTCTGAATCAGATCATTGAGGCCGTATTCGTTAGCAAACTGATCCAACAGAGGTTGGCAGTTCGTGCGCAGCTTAGCAAGCTCCGTTTCTGGAAAGTCAATGATCTCAATACCCGACTTTTCCATATCTTTAAGATATGCTTCATTTTCAGCAGCACAGTCGTCAAACTGCTTGGAACAGCCTTCTATGATGGTTTCGCGGAGAATGGTCTGATATTCCTCCGGCAGGGATTCAAATACGCTGCGATTCACACAAATAATGTTGAATGAAGCCAGATGATTGGTCGGCGTGTAGTATTTCAGAACTTCCTGCATATTCATAGCCATGATCGTACCAGGGTCGTTCTCAATACCTGTGCAGACGCCCTGAGCCAAAGAGGTGTAAGCCTCGGACAGCGGAACAGGAGTAGGAGTGCAGCCCAAAGCCTTCACAGCATTCACATACAGTTCTGCAGGAGCCGTACGGATTTTCTCTCCCTCCAAATCTTCGACGGTACGTATCGGCTTGTCGGCAGTAAACATGCCTCGAATTCCCTGAGAAATGGGTGCGAACGCAATAATCTGATCACACTTGGCATCCGTAAGCATCTCATTGAAGCTGTCTGGCAGAATGTCCATTCCGATCTTCTTCATGCCGTCATAAGTTGTGCAAAGATAAGGCAGACCATATACGCCCAACTGAGTCTGACCAAACGCATCGGCCCAAGCCGACCCCTCATGCATGCCCATGGAGAACTCACCGCTGATGATTTTGGGTATTACTTCGGGCTCATCACCCAGCTGGCTATCCGCATAAACCGTGATCGTCATACCACCATTGGTGCGCTCCTTCACGGTATCAGCAATCCAATTAACCCACTTTGCCTGGTTACTGGTAGAACTAAATACATGGGGGAAAGTCAGATTAATGGTTTTCGTATCATCACCCTTTGTTTCTCCACCCTCTTCAGGTTTCTGGCCGCATGCTCCCATTGACAGTGCCATGCCAATCGCCATCACAAGGGCCAAAATTTTCTTTGCCTTTTTCATGATAATCTCCCTTTCACTTAAGTTGGCATAAAGAAGTGTCTCTTACAATAGAAAGTTTATCATGAATGGTATGTGATGTTAATTGCAAATTCCACATTAAACATTGCGTTTTTCGCAAAATTCGATCATCCTAGCTTTCATTTGAGGCATTCTGCAGTTGTGTCCGGAACGAAGAAGGGGAAACGCCCATATACTTAATAAAATTTCGATAAAATGTCGACGTGTCCGCATATCCGCATAACTCTGCTATTTTATGGAAAGGGAGCGCTTGGTCGGCGCACAGGGCTACTGCCGCATTGATGCGTTTTCGATTTAAATACTGCTTAAATGGAGCGCCTGCCACTTTAGGAAAAATAACGCTAAAATAAGAAGCTGACACGGCAAAATGCTTTGCCATAAAAGAAATGGTTAGTGGCTTCATGTAGTTTTCGTCAATATAGCGAAGGCAATCAGGCATAATGGCGTCATACTCGTTGATTCGACACAGTTCATTTGCCATAATTGGATTATTAAAATAGTTTCTTGCAACCGTATTGATAATAGATGCAATTAGAATAAGCGAATTGTTACTTCGTTCCGAAACGGAATCGCATTCATAGATTAAGCAATCAAACAAATGACAAATTTGGTTTTGCTCCATTTGCGGAAAGTTTATCTTCATCTGTGCTCTCTCTGAATCGTAGCAGTTTTCCATGCTCAAAGATCCGAGCATTTTTTGAATATTACTATGATAATATCCGGGGAAAAATAACGCCCCCTGAAACATAAGCCAAAAACACATCGTGTTTTCTTCCATTGCCTCTACTGCATGCTGGAAGCCCGGAGGAATAATAAAACAATCACCCGATGACAGAACATACTGTTCCCGGTTATGACGATGGCGCAATTGACCCTTCAGAACAAAACATACTTCATAATAGTCCTTTTGGTGCTGTATCTGGTCTGCAAACTCGGGTTTTCTACGGCTGACGTGATAATAGTTCGCATTATTTTCTAAAAATGTTGTCAAAAATAGATTGTTTTCCATATCACTTTTCCATAAACTCTGCGGAAGGCTCCCCGGTATCCTCCAAAGCCAATCGCATCAGTATTTCTACGCCGTCCATCAGCGCATCCTCGTCCACGTCAAAACGAGAACTATACTCCGTGGCCGTAATTCCCTTATCTGTATTTCTGGTTCCAATCAGGAAAAACGTGCCTGGCTTTTGTTCAAGAAAATAGGAGAAGTCCTCACTGTTCATCTTCTGCGGCAATTCAAACATATTCTCGCTGCCTACGACTTGTCTGGCTGCCCGCCGCACGCGTTCTGTGACCTCGTGATCGCACAGCATGGGCAGCGCCTTCAATTGACCGTCGATTTCTACGCTGCCGCCAACCAAAGCAGCATTTTTTTGTGCAATTTCTTTAATACGGCGGAAAATATATGCGTCAGTATCCAAATTAAAGGCACGGATCGACAGTTTCATTTCTGCGTATGCAGGTATGATATTATTGGTACAGCCGGCATTGAGCGCGCTAATGGAACAAGAAAATCGATCCAGCGGATTCAGCTCCCGCACTAGCATCATTTGAATGTCGTTATAGGTATTCACAGCCATAGCTAGGGCATCGATACCTTCTTGTGGAAATCCGTCGAACGATTCCATGCCAAAGAATCGAATCAGGGTAGGACGGCTGGCAGCTAATGACAATCCCTCATAAAATCCAACCTGGCCGGATTCAAGAGCGCTTTCTACATGAGCTGCGACGATGATATCGATATCATCCATCACGCCGTCCTGAACCATATAACGCGCACCGCTGTCAAAACTCTCTTCATTTGGTTGGAAAAGGAGCTTTACACGGTATTTTAGGGAATCCTGAATACTATAAAGACCTCTGGCAACAGCCAAAAGCATAGCCGTATGCGCATCGTGGCCGCAAGCGTGCGCACGGCCAGGTACGCACGAATGATAGGGAACAGTCTTCTTGTCCTGAATCGGAAGGGCATCCATATCCGCACGGAATCCAATCGTAAAATCTGCGTTTGGATTGCCCAGAGTAGCGACCACACTGCTTTTCCCGTATCTTTCTGTATAAGGAATCCCGATTCGTTCCAATTCTTCTTTTATCAGCGATATGGTAAACGGCAATTCAAATCCAACTTCCGGGTGCATATGAAGCTGCCTTCTTTGATAAATCATTCTTGAAAAATCAGCCGCTTCCAATGCTTTTACCAAATCATCTACCATAATACTCTCCCCTTTGCAATGGCTTCCACCAGTATATTCCCAATTTTACCTCTTCCTTTGACAGATCACAACAGCTTGAAAAATTTTTTACATTTCCCTGCGTTTTCTGTCAAACGATCAGATATGAGCCTTAAGTACCTCGAGGAACTTCTTGCAGTCCTTGGAATCGATAGCACCCATGTTAGCTACCTGGAACATATTCATCTCCAGATACTTGCCTTTACCGGGATAGACGGTGTAGCCAGCGTCGCCCATTTCAGCGACAAACTGGGCGACGTTCTTGCCCTCCGGCAGAAACACGGAGGTGACAGTGTTGGACATCTGCTCCTCGGGCAGAAGGAACTTCAACCCCATCTCTTTCATACCGTCCCGCAGGATCTTGGCACAGGCAGCGTGGCGGTCGATATAATGGCTTAACCCTTCCTCCATGACCATATCCAGCGCCTTGTCCAAAGGCCAGAACAGGTTTACGTTGGGAGTATTGGGGGTCTGGTGGTTCTTCTTCGCCATCTGGTAGTGCTTCGCCAGATTCAAGTAAACATTCTTGCCCATCTCAGGAGTCAAGGAGGCCATTAATTCCTCCTTGCCGCAGATGTAAGCGGAACCGGGATAAGCCCCCAGGCACTTGCCGCCAACGCTGGTACACAGGTCAATGTTGTTCTTCACCACGTCGATGTGCTCGCCGGCGGCGGCGCTGACGCAGTCCACGAACAGACGCTTGCCGTACTTCTTGGCCAACTTCCCCACCTCGTACACAGGATTAATCATACCGGTGCTGGTCTCATGGAACACCATGCACACAAAGGTGATCTTGTCATTATTGCACAGCACATTCTCTACTTCGTCCAGATTGGGCAGATTGCCCCAGCCGAACTCCATGTTAGTGGTAGGAACATGATACTTGCTCAGAATTTCGAACAGGCGATTGCCGAACTCACCGTTATTCAGCAACAGGGCCTCGTCGCCATCTTTGAATACAGTAGAAAGGCAGGTCTCGTTGGCAGAAGTGCCGCTTCCGGAAACTACCACGGAATAATAACTGTCATCGGCCTCAAACAGGCGTAGGATCTTATCCTGGATGCCGACGAAAAGTTCCTCGAACTCAGGGCTTCTGTGACAGATGTCGTAATGCATCAGCGACTGGCGGACAGGCTCCTCCACCATTACAGGTCCGGGACTGAACAAATAAGTCTTCATTGTGCATCTTCTCTCTTTCCTAAAAGTCCGATGTGCAAAACCTTCCCTACACCGGCAAGGCTATAGTAGCACCAGAATGTGTGAATGTCAACATTTAAATGTTGTATTTTGTGCGTATATCAAAATTGTGAACCATTTTTCGTGAAAAAACGAAGAAATAATGTTGTCAATCCAAAGTGTCTCCAACTTATAATGTGTGAAATCTCACATTTTGTTGCCATACCACATTCTTTTCGCAACGAGAAAATAACAGGTGCATTTTGGCTCTGAATCCGTTATAATAAAAACTAAATCAAGACTGGCGGCGTCACAAAATGACGCCGCAAAACGGGTAAAGGCGGTATTTATATGCAGCAGGTTAGGCGGGAAAGTATCAAGGATATGCTTCGCAGCATAGGATTTGTCAATGTTCAGGAGTTGGTCAATCGATTTGGCGTATCCTCCGAAACCATTCGACGTGATCTGGAAGCGATGGAGAAGGACGGCCTTGTACGGCGTATTCACGGCGGCGCGGTTAGTACGCAGCCGGTGGTCAGCGAGTCTGCTTATACGCTCCGCCGCCAATTCCACACACCAGAAAAACAGGCCATCGCCCACGCTGCAGCAAACCTGATCTGCGACGGAGATACCGTGCTCATTGCGCCAGGCACTACAACGCTAGAGATTGCCTCTCAACTGCGCAAGCGCGCCAACCTAACGGTGATCACCAATTCGCTGCCCATCACCATGGAACTGGCCGATTGTGCCGGCATCAACGTCTTTTGCCTGGGAGGACATCTGCAAGGCGCTGATTTCTCTACCTCCGGCATTACTGCCATGCAAAATCTGAGTCTGTTTAATGCAACCAAACTGATCATTGGCATCGGCGGTATTACGCCACAGCGAGGGATAACCGACTATCGAATGGAGGAGTCGGTACTGCTGCGTGCTTTTGTGGAAAAATCCGACTGTGTGATCGGCATTGCAGATCACAGCAAATTTGGCGTAACGGCGATGTATAATATTTGTCCTGCCGACCGGCTGAATCATCTGATCACAGATTCTGGTACGCCGGAGGATTTGTACAAGCCATTCTGCGATATGGGCGTACAGGTTCATGTGGCGCAGGCGGACATGCCTGCCCTGTAAAATGAGTGCATTTTCCCCGATATTACGTGAATTGTAGTTTAAACCCACAAAAATAAAGACACCTTTCTGGATGCCCGCCCACTTGGCGCAAGATCAGACAAGCGTTTTCCGTTGTCAATGCGTCCGGAGCGCTCCAACTTTTCATTCCCTTTGTGCCGATTCTCGTCCTGCTTACGATTTCTATGGGATACGACTCTTTCACTGGGGCCGATATAGGTCCCCTTTTTGCTTACCTGGAAATCCGACATTTGCAGATTTTCCAGCCAATGCCTCCCTTACCCCTTATCTGAATCTGTTCCGAAAAAGGTGACTGTAGAAACCTTCTTGACTTTTCCTCGTTGTTTCATTATACTGGCTCCAATAAAGAAATCTGAGGTGATCATTCTATGAATACAATACGAGAACAAATTTATTCGTATGTGAAGAAAAAATATAAAACTACACCGGAATACCTATGGAGCCGTTTCCCTGATTATGCGATTTTCCGGCATGGAGATAACAATAAATGGTACGGTTTGATCATGAATATTCCCCGCAGTAAGTTAGGGCTGCCCGAAGATGAGAGAACCGATATTCTTAATGTCAAATTGGATGATCCGTTTTTTGTAGATATGCTCATACAGAAGGAAGGGTATTTTAAGGGTTATCATATCCGTCGGGGCAATTGGATCTCCATCCTTCTTGATGGTACCGTTCCTTTTGAAGAAATCTGCGAAATGCTTGACAAGAGTTTCTTTTTCACAGCATCGAGACAGGGAAAACAGAAACTGCGGCCACCAAAGGAATGGCTCATTCCGGCAAATCCGAAATATTATGACATAGAACATGCATTTGAAGGTGCAGATATCATTAACTGGAAGCAGGGAAACGGCATCCGAAAGGGCGATACGGTTTTTATGTATGTCGGATCTCCTATTTCAGCAATCCTCTATCAATGCAAGGTCACAGAAACAGATATACCATACGATTATGCGAATAAGAATCTCACGATCAAATCGCTGATGAAGATAAAGCTGCTAAAAAGATATCAACCTGACCTTTTTCCATTTCATATTTTGAAAGAAAAATACGGAATATCTGCCGTAAGAGGACCGCGTGGAATACCGCATAGCCTAAGTGAAGCCTTAAAGTAATAATACCCATGCTGCACTATATTGTTTTTGACGCATAAATACTGTACAGAAAGGACATTTTCTATGGAGGCCACGCCGGAATATAAACCAATCACACAGAAAAAACATATTTGCATCGGCATCCTCGCCCACGTGGACGCTGGTAAAACAACGCTGGCGGAAAGCATTCTCTATCTGACCGGCCGCATCCGGAAGCTGGGCCGCGTAGATCACAAAGACGCCTTTCTCGACACCAATGCGCTGGAACGGGCAAGGGGCATCACCATCTTTTCCAAGCAAGCGATCTTCTCTCTGGGCGATACCACGGTAACGCTGCTGGATACGCCGGGGCATGTGGATTTTTCGGCTGAAATGGAGCGAACTCTTCCGGTTCTGGATTATGCCATCCTCGTCGTCAGCGCGGCGGACGGCGTATCCGGCCATGTCCGCACCCTCTGGCAGCTCCTGTCTCAGTACCAGATTCCAACCTTTCTTTTTATCAACAAAATGGATCAGGAAGGCGCGGATTCCCAAACGATTCTGGCAGAGCTGGGGAAACAATTGGACGAGCGATGCGTGGATTTTTCCGAAGCCTCAGAAAACAGCAGCTTTTTTGAAAATCTGGCCATGTGCGATGAGCTTTTGCTGGACAAATATCTGGAACAAGGTATGCTGGAAAATCATGATATCGCAGAGAAGATTCAGCAAAGGAAAATCTTTCCCTGCTATTTTGGCTCCGCTTTAAAGCTGACCGGTGTCGGAGAGTTTCTAAAAGGGCTCTCTTCCTATACGAAATCATCCTCCTTTGGAAATGCTTTCGGCGCTAAGGTATATAAAATCTCCCGTGACAGCCAGGGAAACCGGCTGACCCATATGAAAATTACCGGAGGCATTCTAAAGGTAAAAATGCCTCTGACGAACCAGACGCAAAATCCTGACCCCAAAACTGGGCGGCCCACGGAAAACGACGACATCTGGGAAGAAAAGGTCGATCAAATCCGTCTCTACTCCGGCGTTACCTTTCAGTCGGTAGACGAAGTTCCTGCCGGAACCATCTGCACCGTGACCGGTCTCAGTCATACCTATTCCGGCCAGGGACTGGGATGCGAACCTTCCTCCCAATTGCCAGTTCTGGAACCTGTCATGACTTACCGAGTTCTGCTGCCGGAGGGATGCGATGTGCACCAAGCCTTTTCCAAACTCAGCCAATTGGAGGAGGAGGAACCGCTGCTTCACATGGTCTGGGAGGAACAAACCGGCGAGATTCACGCCAGGCTGATGGGAGAAGTCCAAATTGAAATCCTAAAAAGCACGATCCTGGAACGCTTTGGCCTTTCGGTCGCCTTCGATACCGGAAGTATTGTATATAAGGAAACCATCCGACGTGCTGTGGAAGGCGCCGGTCATTTTGAACCGCTGCGCCATTATGCGGAAGTTCACCTTTTGATGGAGCCTGGCGAACCGGGAAGCGGCCTTCAATTTGCTTCCGAATGCAGCGAAGACCTCTTAGATCGAAACTGGCAGCGGCTGATCCTGACTCATCTGGAAGAAAAGAAACACCGGGGAATTTTAACCGGCGCAGAACTGACGGACACAAAGATTACGCTGATCTCCGGCCGCGCTCATCCCAAACACACGGAAGGCGGCGATTTCCGCCAGGCAACCTACCGGGCGGTCCGGCAAGGCCTAAAGCAGGCCGGCTGCGTATTGCTGGAACCCATCTACGAATTCCGCCTGGAACTTCCCGCCGATAAAATCGGCCGCGCAATTTCCGATATTCAAAACAGACACGGACAATTTTCCCCGCCGGAAATCCTAGGGGAAAAAGCAGTCTTAACCGGCACCGCGCCGGTCGCCACTATGCAGGGATACCAGATGGAACTCATTTCCTACACCAAAGGTGAAGGAACCTTGGCATGTACCGTCAAAGGCTACGAACCCTGCCACAATGCGGAAGAAGTGATCGCGGCCTCCGGATACGACGAGGAAGCCGACCTGGAAAATCCATCTGGCTCCATCTTTTGTTCCCACGGCGCGGGAGTTTTCATTCCCTGGGATCAAGTTGCCAGCCATATGCACCTGGAATACCGCAAGATACAGACGCCGCCGCTTCCGGCCAATAGCCCCATATCCGCACCTTCTCCCACGTTCCGTTCCTCTTTTAGCGCCGAGGACAAGGAGCTGGAAGCCATCTTCACCCGCACCTATGGGCCGGACCGAAGAGCAGAACGAACGCTTCCAAGCCGTCTGGACGCCGCGCCGCGCTTTCATCAAAAACAGGCGCAAAAAGAGCCTCAAAAAGAATATTTGCTGGTAGACGGCTACAATATCATCTTTTCCTGGGAGGAGCTAAAAGATCTGGCCAGAGAAAACATCGAAGGAGCCCGCAACTTATTGGCGGATATTCTCTGTAATTATCAGGGATTTAAAAAGAATACGGTGATTCTGGTCTTCGATGCCTATAAGGTAAAGGGAAATCCCGGAGAAGTACAGAATTATCACAACATCTATATTGTCTATACGAAGGAAGCGGAAACCGCCGATCAGTATATCGAAAAAACCGTCCATGAACTGGGAAGAAAATATACCGTGACAGTCGCTACCTCCGACGCTTTGGAGCAGGTCATTATCCTAGGGCAAGGGGCCTCCCGGCTTTCCGCTCCCGGCCTTCGGGAAGAAATCGAGGCGGCTCGTGTAGAAATTCAGGAAATCTGCCAAAGCCGTCCGAAGGCAGAACGAAATTATCTCTTTCACCATCTTCCGGAAGACACGGCAAAGCAGCTGGAAGAAGTGCGGCTCGGAAAAAGAAAATTGGGGGACAATCACTAATCCCCCAGCAGGCGAAGGAAGGGGCACATCAAGGGAGCTCCTTCCTTTTTTACTTTTCCGTCGCAGGCTCCACCTGCCGTACGGTCAGCACTCCGTCCTGCACGGTAAAACGAATTTCCAGTCCGGCAAATCCAAAGCCATAGACACGCTCCGGGTCGTTTTGATAAGAAGGTCTCGGATCGCTGGCAAGAACGCCCTGCAAAGCATCCCGGCGTTCTTCTGGAACCAAGGCCAGCAGCTGCTCCGGAAACTCCACCAAAAGCCGGTAATCCTTTGTGCTTTCCGCAAATCCTCCGGCCGCCTCCGGATGGCTGTCCACAAAAGGAAGATACGGTTTGATATCCAGAATCGGGGTATTGTCCATCAGATCCGCTCCTGAGATATGCAGTACCGGCCCCAGGCGAGGATCGATCTCCACCCGTTCCAGCCGAACGGAAGAAAGGCCGATGGGGTTAGGGCGAAAAGGGGAACGGGTAGCAAATACTCCCATACGCCGGTTTCCTCCCAGCCGCGGCGGCCGCACCGTAGGCGCCCAAGTATCACGCACCGCCTCGGAAAATTCCCAGATCAGCCAAAGATACGTGAAATCCTCGATTCCCCGCACCGCGTCCACATTTCGGAACTCCGGCTCAAATACAATCTTGGATTTTAATTCATGAACCAATCCGCTTTGCCGGGGAATGCCAAACTTTGTTGGAAAATCCGAGCGGATTCTAGCAACAATTTTCATCGGCTGTAACAATGCCATCACACGCACCTCTACTTTCCTTTCGAATAAAACCAAACAAAAAACACTTGACCTAGAGTGCGCTTTAAGTGCTACACTAGGAATGAAACCATGAAGCAAGGAGAAGCCCCATGACAATCGCTGAAGTAAGCAAAAAATACGAAATGACCCCAGACACGCTGCGCTATTATGAACGGATTGGTCTCATTCCTCCGGTTCCCCGAACCAAAAGTGGAATTCGAGATTATGACGAGGAATCTTGCCGCTGGATCGAAATGATGAAATGTATGCGGAAATCCGGCGTCCAAATCGAAGCCTTAATCGAATATGTCGCGCTCTTTGATCAGGGCGATTCCACCGCGGACGCCAGAAAAGCGATCCTAATCGAGCAGAGAAATCAGCTGATGAAACGCATGGAAGATATGCAGGCATCGTTAGATCGTCTCAATCATAAAATCCAACATTATGAACAGGGCGTGATCGTGGCAGAGCGGGATTTGCAGCAGCTTCGTGAATCCAAGCAGGATAAGTCAACGGCAGAATAGATCCCGTTTCTTTCTTTGATAATACCAGACGCCCGCCAAATCCGCCAGGCCCCAGCCGATCGGAACCGCGGCCCAGATCCCGGTTACACCGATAGAGGGGACCGCGGACAGGACGTAGGCCAGCCCAACACGAGTTCCCAGGGAAATCACGGTCAGTACCACAGACATTCCCGGCATCTTGATTGCCCGGTAAAATCCATAGAGCAAAAACAATAGGCCGATTCCAGCATAGAAAGCGCCCTCTATCCGCAGGTATCCCACTCCCACCGCAATAATTTCCGTCTCCTCCGGCTGAATAAAAATCTGCATCAACGGGCGCGCAAAGATACAGACCACTGCGCTGACCGCCGCGCTAAAGGCCAAAGACGTACATACCGCGCTCCGTGTTCCACGGGTAATCCGCTGGAATTTCCGGGCTCCATAGTTCTGGGCAATAAATGTGGAAAAAGCATTGCCAAATTCCTGAACCGGCATATAGGCGAAAGAATCGATCTTGACTGCCGCTGCAAACGCTGCCATAACTGCCGCTCCAAAACGATTGACAATGCCCTGAACCATCAGAATTCCAAAATTCATCACCGACTGCTGGACGCAGGTGAGAAACGACAGGCTTGCGATTTCTTTTAGAATCTCTGGTTTCCAAACCATATGGCGTTTGCTGATTGCCAGCTGGGGAAAACGTCTCCTTGTATAAACCACAATTCCAATTCCAGAGACATACTGAGCGGCTACCGTTGCAATCGCAGCGCCTTCCACCCCCCATTGAAATCCCAGCACAAACAAAAAATCCAAACCAATATTAAGCCCCGCCGATACTCCTAAGAAAATCAATGGAGTAACCGAATCCCCAACCGCCCGCAGCAAAGATGCAAAGTAGTTATAGAGAAACGTCGCGCTGATTCCCCAAAAGATAATCCAAAGATACGCCCGCATAAGGCCGCGGAGCTCCTCCGGGACCTGAAGCAGCCGAATAATCGGATCAATACCCAGTAAAACCAGCAGATTGATCAAAAGAGAAATAACCGCGATCAGAAGGAACGAATGAAAGATGCTGGCCTTCAGCTTTTCCTCATTCTTTTCTCCATAGGAAACAGCAAAAACCGCGCCGCTTCCCATACAAAGGCCCAGCAAGATGGAGGTAAGGAACGTCATTAAGGTATAGGAGGAACCTACCGCCGCTAAAGCATTCGCTCCCAAAAAACGACCGACAATCAATGTGTCCGCCACATTATATAATTGCTGCAATAGGCTCCCCAACATCATAGGCAGCGCAAATCGAAGCAAATTTTTTGTGATTCCTCCGCTTAAAAGATCCTGCTGCACGTCCCGTCTCCCTGAAGTTTTATCAAAATTATATCGATTTCAAGGTACAAGGTCAATTCCTTTTTTTACTTTATGGACCGATCTTATTTTTTTATTTTATGGAATAATCTTTGCTTGAACATCTGAACTTTTACCATATAGCGGCTTGTAAATAAGGCGCCAAGCAAAAGAACACCAAAGACAAACCCCAGCGCCGTGGAAGCGATCGCTTCATAGACGCTGGCCTCGCCAAGTCCTTGCATCTCGATAACGGCGTATACAAGGAACGCGACAATCGCTGCGATAAAAAGTCTGCACATTCTCCTGGAAAAATTTATCTTACTCTGATTTTCATAGTCCGCTACTTTTAAAAGAGTCTGCTCCGTTTTTTTATCCATAATCTCTGTTCTCCTTTCTCCATCCAAAAATTCTTCAATGCTCACGTCAAAATAATTGGCGATCTCAATTACCAGATCAAAATCTGGTAGATTCACGCCGTTTTCCCATCGCGAGACACTTCGATTTGTTACGCCAAGGATTTCCGCCAGCTGCTCCTGGGTTAACTTTTTTTCTTTGCGGAGTTCTCTTAAAAATATCCCGATCTTTTTTTGATCCATGGAAGCTCCTCCTTTCGCAACTATCATACCCTTTTGAACAGAAAAAGTACACGACGCAGCGCGAGAATACCCAATTTCCCGCACGCGGAGCGTTTTTTATTTTATATGGTTCGGATATCAAAAAGTCTCTGTATAAAACGTGTCGGAGTATTTTGTATTTGCAGGAGCGTTAGTACTTCTTAGATTTCGAAAATTTGTCTTATGAACAAAAATAGGACTGTTTGAGCGCAGCGAGTTTCCTATTTTTGTTTATGCTTTTCACAAATTTCCGAAATCCTAGAAGTACTTGCTCCGAAACTCTACAAAATACTCCGACACGTTTTATACAGAGACTTTTTGACACCTAAACCCTATAGACTAAAAATACAGCTAGGAAATTTACGAATCCGTCTTCCCGTCTTCCTTCGGCCTCCGGCCGCAATACAGCTTATCGATGTCGTATACCACAACCTCGCCGCGCTGATTATATGTCTTCACCTCAAAGGTGAGAACTCCAAACGCCTCATTTTTTTCAGTCTTATCGATCAACTGAAAAATCGTATGCACCGTATCACCGGAATACACGTTTTCCCGAAATTCGACGTTGTCATATCCATAGTGAAAAGTAGGAATTCCATCGGGGCTTACCACTTGAGCATAAAACGCATCGATCAGGTTCAGCAGATGGGAACCTGCCACGACAGGTTTTCCTACGCCCGGAATTTCCTTACAGTAATCCGCATCGGTCTGAATCCGGTTACACAAGCTGGTGCAAGCGGAAAACATCCGAATATCCGAGGGATCGATCACCCGGGAGCGGCTTACCATCTCCTCTCCAATCTGGAAATCCTCAAAATATTTCGCGGCTCCCATCAGTCCTTCCCTCCTTTTTCCCTCTTCTCAATCCGAAACCCCTCTTCCACATAGGTTACGATCTCATCTTTTTGGTTATAGACGGAAATTCCAAACAGGACCTGGCCGGAAAACTCATCCATGTCATGCTTTTCTTTCACTTCAAAAGACGCCGAAACCACGTCACCAATGTAAATCGGTTTCAGGAAACGAATCTTTTTACACAAAATAGGCTGTGCATAGACGTGATCATCCGGACAGATATCTTTGCTGAAAAATCCCTCTACAATCCCCAATACCAGCGAACCGGGCGCAATCGGCTTTCCGATCTCCGGCCGGGACGCGCAGTAGATGGGGTCAATGTGAAGAGGATGGGTTCCTCCGACCATGCCGAACAACAATCTCACGTCCGCATCTGTAATCTGTCTCCCGCTGCTCGGTAAGGTCTGTCCAACCTGAAAAACCTCATAAAAATTATCTGCAAACATGATACCACTCCTTATCGAAACTCACTGTCCTTCAGGCCCATGGCAGCGTCATAAAACAATCTGGGATCCATCTGTTTCAAATCTTTTGCAATCAAAGGAGAAAATTCCATGTTTGCCAAGATATCCTTTTCCAGATCCATGCCAGGCGCGATTTCGATCAGCTCAATTCCCGCTTTTGTCAGCCGGAATACACAGCGCTCCGTAATATAATAGACTTCTTTTCCCTCGGCCGCCGCATATTCGCCGCTAAAGGTAATCCCTTGCAGACGGTTTACAAATTTCACAAACCGCCCTTCCTGAAGAATCTTCACCTGACCGTCCGTGATGCCGACTTTCAGCCCGCCTGCCGTCAAGGTTCCCAAGAAAACCGATTTTTTGGCATTTTGGGAAATATTTACAAATCCGCCCACGCCCATGGTCTTGCCGTTAAACTTGTGCACATTGACATTTCCCATGGAATCCACTTCCGCAAAGCTTAAGAAACAGATATCCAGGCCCCCGCCGTCATAAAAATCAAACTGAGACGGCATGTCCAAAACAGCCTTCATGTTCACACTGGCGCCAAAATAGATGCCCTGAGCCGTAATACCGCCTACCGGCCCCGTCTCGATGGTCAGCGTAAACTGATCGCTGACGCCTTCTTCCCTGGCTACCGTCCCGATTCCATCCGCGATGCCGACTCCCAGGTTCCCCACATCTCCCGGCTTTACCTCCATCAAGGCACGCCTTGCAATCACTTTCCGTTCGGTCAAAGGAATCGGCTCTACCAAAGCGTCGTCTTGAATATAATCGCCGGAAATAAAACGGTTGACCGGCGCGTTATACAGCTGAGGTTGATCTGGAACCACCACTAAAGCGTCCACCAGATATCCGGGAATCTTTACCTGTTTCGGATGCAGCGTCCCCGCCTTCACGACCCTTGCCACCTGGCAGATCACGGTTCCACCATGGTTATGGGTCGCCATGGCCGTGGCCAGATTATCGATAAAGGTCACTTCATCCTCCATGGTAATATAGCCTTCCGTGTCCGCGGTAGTCCCGCGGATGAAAGCTACGTCCGGATTCACCGTTTTGTAGAAAAGATACTCTTTTCCGTCAATTTCTTGCAGTTCAATCAGGGGTTCTTTTGTCTTTTCATTCATTTTCCCCCCATCCTGACGGGGATCCAGGAATGTCCCCAAGCCCACATGGGACAGAACTCCCGGCTGCCCGGCCGCGCCGGCCCGCATCAGCTGCGACATAATGCCCATGGGAAGATTATAAGATTCTATTTCGTTCCGATCCGTCATATCCGCCAACCGGGGGGACTGGCCAAAATGGCCTCCAATATCCCGTTTTACCAGTCCCTCCATAGCTAACGGCGACATTCCCAGTTCCGCCCGGTCTCCCAGGCCCGTAGAATGCCAAAAGGTCAAGTCGCGGGGAGTTTTCGTCTCACGGTATCGGACCGCCAAAGCCTGAATCAGCTCTGTCGCCTCCGTAATACCGCCCCCTGCGCCACAAAACGCTACCACGTCCTGATCTTTCACCAAATTTACGGCTTCCGCAGCCGTTAGAATCGGCACTTGATTTGGATTTTTCATCGGCTCCCCCTTACAAAAATACTCGTTCCCCTTTGCTGGAAGAAATGTAAGCGCCGTAAATCGTACGAATAGTCTCCGCCGCAATATCAAAGGTCACAATCGGCTCTCTGCCGGATACCACACATTCCATAAAGTCCTTCAGCTGGCTGACATATCCGCGCTCAATACTTTCGGACACATACACATTATTCCATCCCTGCTTACACTGCAAATTCTCGGAAATATAGATGTCGTCCAAATTATCATTCGATACAAAATAGGACTGCATCACTGTCGTAGGAACCGTGCTGCAGCGCAGCGTGCTCTCCGTCGTATATACATTGACGTAGTTAATCAAACCGCCCATCACATTGTCATTGGAAAAAACAAGAGCCTTCGTATCATCGGTAAACGTAATCGTAACCGTCGCCATATCCTCCACGTCAACGGGATTTCCCACCACATGCTTCCGCTCTTCCGGCGAGAGTTTTGAGGCAATCTGACCGCTCTCGCAGGTCACGCTCTTTACGCCAATCGTTACTCCTTTTGCTTTGGCCTCCACCTGCTTGAGATACAAAACCGCCGCCAGCGGATGACAGCCAATCCGAAGCAAAGAGCCGCCTCCCATGCTGGACCACTGTCCCGCGTTTAGGGAAGGAGAACGTCCCACGCTGCACTCCCCCTGGAGGAAGGTAATGGTGCTCTTTTGTTTCCGGATGATTTCCGCCGCTTTCTGCACACTGGGAGCATAGATAAAATTCTCCGCGTAGAAGACACGCTTCCCTGCTTCCTCCGAAGCTTTCCGAATCCGTTCCAGACTCTCCGTCACCCGTTGAAACATATATTCCCGATCCACAGTCTTCCCGATGGGGGCTTCGTCCTGCTCTTCCCCAAAATACCCGGTCAGGGGCTTTTCACAGATCACGTGTTTCCCCGCTTGAAGAACATCCAGGATAATTTTTTCATGGGTAACCGGAGGCGTGCAGACGATCAGCACATCAATGCTTTCATCCCGCAGAAGCTCCCGGTAATCCGTGGTATACGTTTCATACCCGTAGCGTTCCGCCGTATCCTTTGCCCGCTCCAAGTTTAAATCCGCCACGCCTTTTAGGCAGAACTCCATTCCTCCCACCTGCTTCAGGGCGTTTCCGTGTAATCCTGCGGCAAATCCGCCGCCGATCATTCCTATCGTTACCTTCTTCATGCCGCTTTCTTTTTCCTCCATTTTTTTACGACGCCGGACTGGCTAAACAGCATTACCAGAATGACAAGCGCTAAAACACATGCGATGGGTTCCGTGAAGATACAGGCAAAAAAGCCACCCACCGAATTGTTTGCTATGGACATGCCTCTCCGGAAGTTCGTCTCCATCAAGGAACTGAGAATCACGCCCAAAATTACCGGGCTTACCGGAATATTGTTTAGTTTCATCAAATATCCCACGATACCGAATCCCATCATCCAGTAAACATCCGCCACACTGTTATTGATGGAAAAAGCGCCGACTACCGAGAAAATGATAATGGCAGGCATCAAAACGTATTTGGGCATTTCCACAATTTTGGTAAACAGCTTAATACCCATAAATCCAAAAATCAGAAGAAAAACATTGGCGATAAATCCGCTTCCGATAATGAAGTGGAACACATCTGCCGATTGATCCATCAGCAGAGGGCCGGGCTGCAGGCCATGCACATACATGGCTCCCAGCATGACCGCGCTGGTAGCGTCTCCCGGAATTCCCAGGGTCAGCATCGGAATGTACGCGCCTCCGATGGCCGCATTGTTGCTGCTCTCCGGGGCAACCAACCCCTCAATGGCGCCTTCGCCAAAAGGGACCTCCGGATTTTTTGTCGTGCGCTTCGCATGGTCATAGCTGATCAGCGCCGCGATATCTCCTCCGGTGCCGGGCAAAGCGCCTACAAAAACACCGATTAAAGAAGTCCGAATGGACAACGGCATGTATTTGATCACATTTTTCCATCCCGGCACGATCTTATCCACATCCTGCTTTACCGGCTTCACTTTCAGATCCCGCAGCTGCATCAAGGCTTCCGACATACCAAAGAGGCCGATCATAACCACCACGTAATTTACGCCGTTGGAAAGGTAGATATTGCCAAAGGTAAACCGGGCACGGCCAGTTACCATATCGAGTCCAATGGTACCGATAAAGATACCGATAGCCACCGCAAATAAACCGCGGGCCATGGATTCATTTCCAAGGCTGCCGACCAGAAGAAGTCCCATCAAAGCCAACAGCATATAGTCAAAGGAAGAAAAACTCAGCGCCACCTTGGATAAAGCCGGTGCGCCAAGGGCCAAAAACAACACGCCGATCATTCCGCCGAACACCGACTGAACCACCGTAACGCCAATGGCCTTTCCTGCCTGCCCCTTTTTTGCCAGGGGATAACCATCCAGCGCAGTCGCCACCGCGGCCGGCGCGCCAGGGATATTTAACAAGATAGCGGAGCGGGAACCGCCGTATACACCGCCAATATGAACACCCACCATCACCGCCATGGCGGGAAGAATCTCCCAGGAAAATGTAAAAGAAATCAGCAGCGATACTGCCATGGTGCAGGAAAGTCCTGGAATCGCCCCTACATAGATTCCTACAAAAACTCCGGCCGCCAAATACAATAACAGTTCCGGGCTTTGGAACATAACATCGATAAATTCCATACGCTCCTCCTACGGTAATACCACTCGAAATACATACTGAAAAACCAACCAGATAAACGCCAGTAAAATAGCCGAATAGATCAAATCCTTTCCGATTCCCTTCAAGCTTCTGTCCTCGGACAACGTAATCATCGTTGCCGCCAGAAACAGGAAGGTAGCCGGGTTAAAACCAATGACGACCATCAAAATCCCATAAACGATCACATAGGCGATCACAATGGATAATTTGTCTGGGAAAAGATACTGCAGCGTTTCTTTTCCCTTTTGCAGCAAAGATGTCCCCGCCTCAAAGGCGCTCTCGCATTTCCGCATTTCCCAAATCATAAACGCCGCGCTGATCACTAAGATTGTCGCCGCACAAAGAGGGAAAATCCCTGCTCCGGATAAACTGCTGTCCTTCTGAAATAATTGAATGGACAAAATAAAAGCCACAACGCTGATCGCCGCAAAAAGAAAAATGAAAAACTTCTCGCCCTTAAAACATTTTCTCGGCTTCATAAAACCTCCTTCCACCCTCGAAAAACATGTCCCGGCCAAAAGAGGCCGGGACACTGTCCTCTCTTATTCTTCTACACGAGGGATATTGAACTCTTCGGGGGATTTCGCCGCTGCGCCCGAATCGTAAATCAGCCAGCTGGTAACGCTCTTATAATGATTGCTGTACTCCGTCGCCTCATCGCCGGAAAGGTTCATCGGCGTAGCACCCAGAGAAACCAGCAGAGCCTTAAACTCTTCATTGTCCGCCGCTACACGGAATACCTCGGTCAGTTCGTCTACCACTTCCTTCGGAGTATCCTTCTTTACCCATACGCCCCAGAACGTGGTCCAAGGCAGATATTTTTGATATTCCGGATAGGTATCGGTAATCACCGGAATGTCCGGAAGCTCTGCCATCGGCTCGTCGGAAATCAGCGCCAGAGCTTTTACCGATCCCGCTTTGATGTAGGAAGCTGCGGAAACCATGCTGACAGCCGTGTAGTCTACTTCGCCGCCCATCAAAGCCGTCACTGCCGCATTATCCCCATCATACGTGATCAAATTCGGGGAAGTCTGGTGAACGGAAGTCATCATTGCATTGATGGCAAAAGGAGAGCTGGAAGTTCCGGCAGACGCCATTTTGATTTTACCCGGGTTCGCCAGAATATCATCTACCAGTTCCTTGATGGTATTGTAGGGAGAATCCGGCGCTACCAAAACTACGCCGTATCCTGCGCCATAAATATTGATCAGCTGGAAATCATCCAAATCCATCGCACCGGTATCCATGACTTTCACCAGCTGTCCGCCTTCCGATGCAGCCAGAATGTTAAATCCGTCCGAAGGCTGGCTGTCCACATACTGCATCGCGATAGAGCCGCCGCCACCGGTACGGTTGGTCACGATCAGGCTCGTATTCAACTGCTCTTCCGCATAAGGAGCCATCGCGCGGATAGTCGTATCCAATGCGCCGCCTGCGCCCCACATAACCGCTACCTGAATATCCTGCTTTGACCAATCCTGTCCGCTTCCCGCTGCTGCCTGAGTCGCCTCAGACGCCGCTGTGGTTTCAGCCCCTGCAGTCGTCTCCGCTGGCGCTTTTGTCTCAGCCGGCGCCGCCGTGGTATCCTTCTGTCCGGAACCACAGCCAAGAATGCTCAGTCCCATAACCGCGCACATACACAGTGCTAATGTCTTTTTCATTTCTTCTCCTCCTTTTTTCTCAGGTGATATTCCCTTCTCTCATCCATGGAAGGTATCCTGTTTTTATGTGTCTTTAGTATACAAACTGCCAACTCAGAATTCCAATAGAAAAATACTGGTATTTATAAACATTCTTTTATACGTTCTGAGCACGCTTTTTCTGCCAGCGAAAATACCTTCCATTAACAAGAGCATACACGCCTTACAAATATCCCATCTGCTTTAAGGTAATCAATACGTTTCTTCCTTCGTCCGTCCCCTCGATAATTCTTCTGGCTCTCTTGCTGTCGCCGATGTTTATCAGCTCGCACTGCCCCTCAAACTCCTCGCAAAGCGCCTTCCAACAAGCAGTGTCCGCCTGAATTCCCATGCAAAGGAATCCCTGGTCAAAAAACAGCTCTTCTTTTTTTCCGTCTGGATTCTTCACAACAAAACAGCCTTCCTTCACCTCTAAGAGAGCCGTATTGGTCCGAAGCTCCGCCTGATATTTGGAAAGAATGGAAAAAGCAAATGTTTTGGAAACAGGGTCCAGTCCATTGCCAATGGCAGACATCATTTCAATGATAGTCACTTTGGCGTTTCGCACGGCAAAAAACTCCGCCACATCCAGCCCGACGGCCCCTCCGCCGACAATCACGACTTTCTTTCCTTCCATATTGTGGGGATATTCTTCCACTCCCTCAATCATTTTTAAGATCGATTTTACCCGGCCGCCTTCCTGATCCACATGCTCTTTGAGTCCCGGAATCCTCGGAAGCAGGGGATGTCCGCCAGCCGCGTTTACAATCAGGTCCGGATGGAACCGGTGCAATTCCTCCGGCTCTGCCTTACGTCCTGTAAACAGATACAGATTTTTGAGTCCCTGGGCCCGGCGGATGAGATATTCGGGGAAATCATTGAGACGGATTTTCCCCGGAATCCTTGCGATCACAGAAGCCATTCCTCCAAGCTCTTCTTTTTCTTCCACCAAGAATACATTGCAGCCGACCTCCGCCGCCGTGCAGGCGGCTTCCAGGCCGCTGGTTCCGCCGCCAACCACCACGACGTTACAGGGCGCGTTCACTTTTTGTTCTTTATAGCGGTCTCCATACACCACGTCCGGATTCACGGTACAATGAATGGGACGATTGGTGCCTCTCCGGTTGCCGGTACAGCCAATATTGCAGGAAATACACTTGCGCAGCTCCTCTTCCTTCCCGCATTTCACCTTGTTTACCCATTCCGGTTCCGCCAGAAGTCCCCGTCCCATGCCGATGAAATCCGCGTCCCCGTCCGCCAGGATCCGTTCCGCCACTTGAGGGTCCCGAATATTTCCCGTCACAATACACGGTTTTTGAAATTTCTGCTTCACAGCCCGGGAAAGGTATGCCCGCCAACCGTCGGGCAGGGAACTAACATCCACCTGGTATTGCTCTGACTCGCTAAGACCGGAAGAGACGTTGAAAATGTCCACATATTCTTCCAGATAGGGAAGATATTCCATGGTATCCTCCAGCGTATTTCCCCCTTCCAAAAACTCATCGGCGCTGATTCGAAGGGAAATCGGGAAGAAAGGCCCCACTTGACTGCGAATCTCTTTTAGCACCATTTTGGCAAAACGGGCGCGGTTTTCCGGGCTCCCGCCAAAAGCATCTTTCCGATTGTTGGTCAATGGGGAGAGAAACTGGCTGAGCAGATAATTATGTCCCACCTGAATCTCCACCGCGTCAAAGCCTGCCATCTGGGCGCGCTTGGCGGCCGTTCCATATTTCCTTGATATCTCCTGAATTTCCTCTTCCGTCAACGGCCTTGGAATATCCCCGCCTTTTTTCACCGGAAGATCCGAAGCCGACACCGGCTGCATCCCAATTCGGGAAGCCATCGCGGCGGCCCCCGCATGATTGATCTGTACCGCGATGCAGGCCCCATAAGCATGCACCTTCTCGCAGAGCTCCGCCAATCCTGGGATATTGCTGTCTTCGTCAATCCGAAGCTGGGTCGTCCCATTGGCGCCAGCCGGAAAATCCACGCAAGCGTTTTCCACGATAATCAGTCCCACGCCGCCGCGCGCCCGGCTTTCATAATAATCGATATGTTTCTGGCTGATGGAACCGTCCTTTCCTGCAAAGTTGGTTCCCATGGGCATCATCGCAATCCGGTTTTTTACCTGCATGCGCTGCACCGTAATCGGTTCAAAAATATGTGCATATTTCCTGTTCATCATATCCACCTCCTGCTTTCCATACGTTCAGTATAAAAAGGAGAACCCGCATTTTCCAATAAAAAAGCACTTCTTATTTATAAAGAAATGCTATAGGATATGCTTTATATTTTTCTTTACGAAGCTGCGAAACTCTTCTACATTTCCGGGAATCCAATTTTGATTGGACCATATCATAAAGTTTTCTCGATAATTTTCCTCGCACTCAAAGGGAACGATATCCACATCATGAATCGACAGTTCCCTCGTCTTTGCCATGATGGAAATACCGTGGCGCATACTGACTGCATTTAACACCAGCGCGTTATCCGGAAGCTCCGCCACCACCGGCAGATAAATCCCGCTGCTTCGCTGAATCCGCTCCAGAATCTGACGCACCCCGCATTCGCTGGAATAAGCGACAAAGATCTCATTGGCAATATCCTCCATCCGAAGGCTTTCCTTTTTGGCAAGGGGATGCCCCTTCGGAAGAACGACGACCAGTTCATCCTGCCCTAGTTTTTCATAGGCAAGATCTCCCTCGTAGCCTTTCAATTTTCCGCAAAATCCCAGCGCGGCCCGTCCTTCCCGCACACTCTCGATCACCTGCTTTTCCGGCCCGGTGATAAAATCAAATTTTGTTTCCGTATCTCCCACCACAGCCCGGTATTCCGCCACCAGCTTGGGCAAAAGACGGATTTGAATCGATGAGATAGCCGCTAATGTAATGGTTCCCCCCTTTTGTTTCCGCTTGGATTCCAAAAAGTGAATTCCTTCATCCAGCATATCAATACTTTGGGATACATACTGGTAAAAAGCTCGTCCATACTCTGTCAAATGGACATTCCTTCCCTGTTTGGAAAAGAGGGGGAGATTCAATTCTTTTTCCAGCTCGCCGATCGCATAGCTTAGGCTTGGCTGCGATACCCGGCAGCTTACGGCTGCTTTCGAATAACTTTCCTGTTCTGCTACCACGATAAAATATCTTAACTGTTGCAGAGTCATCTCCCCATCCCTTCCTTCATTCATACTCCTTTTATTTTACACCATAAGAAAGATAAATAACAGTAGACATTTTTCATCTATCCTATTATCCGCTCCAACAAGGCTACATATACATTCCGCCGTTCACATCCAGGATTGCTCCCGTGATCCAGGCGGCCTCCTCGCTGACCAGGTATCGAATAGCCCAAGCCACTTCCTCCAATTCCCCGATACGCCCTAAAGGCACATTTTTTCCAGAGGCCGCCTGCTGTTCGGGCGTCATTCTTTGGAACATGCTTCCCTTCATGGGACCCGGAGCCACGCCGTTTACATTGATATGGAAAGGAGCCAGCTGCGCCGCCAATAACTTCGTCAGGCCGTCTACACCTGCTTTGGAGGCTGCATAATTTACGCCGTTTCCTGGACGCCCCGTTCTGCCGGCAATGGAAGATACATTTACAATTCGGCCGCCGCCTTGACGTTTCATAAACGGAACCGCCGCCTTGCATGCGCAAAAGGTACCGGTCAGATTGATATCCACAATATCCTGCCAATCTTTCATCGACATCTCATCGATGGGGGCATGGCGGATTGCACCGGCACAAGTGACCAGAATATCCAGACTCCCAAACCGCTCCACAGTTCTTTTTGCTGCCGCCTCCATCTCTTCCAAAATACGGACGTCCCCTTTTACCACTTCCAGGCAGTCCGCTGCTTCCGGATACCGCTCCCTGGTAAGCGGAATCTTTTCCTCACTGGATACCGTAAGCACCACGCAGGCGCCTTCCTGCAAGAAAAGTTTTGCCGCAGATGTCGCTAAATCCCCACCGCCGCCTGTCATCCATACGGTTTTTCCTTTTAAATCTTTCATCCTCTTTTCAAATCCTCCATCCATATTCTTTGATTTTCACCTGCCGACCGGTAAGCCGCATACAGCGTAACAAGGGTCTCATAGGCCAAAGGAAACCCGGAAATCGGCTCCTGATCGTACAAAATGCAATTGACAAAATTCTGAAACTCCCCTACAAAACCTCGCAGCAGCACGTCATTTACTTCAATTTCTCTTCCGCCTAAAAAAGAAAGCGACTGCTCCGGCTTTTCCTCATCCTCAATTCCTTTTTCATCTCGAAAGCAGGTTTTCAAAAACCGGGACCCACAGATCTGGCAGGAAAAGGAAGCGTCATGGCCATATACTTCAATATAATTTTTGTTTTCCCCTACGTAGGTGTCGGAGGCGATCACCATCGCCTTGGTCCCGTCGGAAAACGTCACGATGCAGCTGGAAAAATCCTCCACATCCTGAGGGCGAACTGTAATATACTGCAATTGATCCGCCGGAAGCGACCGGCTGACAACGCCTGTATCCGCCAAGACACTTTCAATATGGATCTCTTCGCCTCTGGCCTTTGCCTCCTCTTTTTTCATCCAGATCATGGTGGTCAGCACATGAATCCCCGCGCAGGCCAGAGCGCCTCCTCCCGTTTGATTCCACTGGCCGGTGGCAACAAAAGGGGAACGTACGGAACTGACCTCGCCTTTCATCAATAAAAGCTTTGTCTTCTTTTTTCGGATCAATTCCATCGCCCGGACTACGGACGGCGCGTAAACATAATTCTCCGCATAAAATAATTTTTGATTGGGATGCTCTTTTAAGATCTTTCCAATTTCTTCTAAATCTTTCAGCACCTTCTCCAGCATTTTCTTGCGGGAAACTTTTGTCCCGATGGGGAGCGGATCCTCTTCCTCGCCAAAATATCCGGTCAAAGGCTTCTCTGACACCACATGCTTGCCCGACGCCAAAACATTCCGAATCATGGGAACATGTAAAATCGGCGGAGTGCAGATATGAACCACGTCAATCTCCGGGTCCTTCAGCATTTCATTGTAATCTGCCACATATTCTTCAAATCCATACTGCGCGGCCATTTTTTCCGCTACCCGAAGATTGATATCCGCGATGGTTTTTAAACGAATTTTAACTCCCGCGATCTGTCTCAAAGCATTGGCATGCAGATGAGCCGCTCTCCCGCCTCCAATAAAACCTACCGTAATATTTGAATTCTTCATTCCCATTATCCCCACATTACTTCTATTTTTCAGCGCCTATCGCTGTTTTCCTCTTTCCTTCTGTCTTTAAGTATACAAAAAGGAAAAACCATCTTCCAATTAAAAAAAGCCAGGATTCATAAAGATTTCTCTATGAATTTATCATCTATACAGCCTCTTTTCAGGGCAATACGCCATCTTTGGAAACTTTTCTTTATGCATTTTTCGGCTTTTTCTATTGGACGGAAGGAATAGGGACTGCCTACTATAAAAGCAGATAGGAATAAAAAACAGGGAGGTTATCATGAACAAAAAGCAAATTCCTTTGAGCTGTTTTGGCCTGGCCGCTGATGCCGCTGCCATGAAAGCCGCCGGCTATCATGAGATAGAACTTCATATCTGGGAAATTGAAGAAATGAGCGATTCCACGCTTCAGGGACTAAAGCGCTTGTTTTCGGAAAATGATTTTCGTTGCCGCGTAGCGGATAATCCGCTGCCTCTGACAAGGAGAATTGCTGCTTCGGACTTCCATCTGTCGGATTTTAAGGACAATCTAAAAAAGAGCGCAGACCGCTCCGCCCAGCTTGGCATCCAATATTGGAACTTTGGCAACGGGTATGCCAGACATCTTCTTCCCGATGTTCCGGATGCAGAAAAGAAAATAAAAGAAGCCGTTTATTGGATCGCAGAGCTCACTTTGGAATATCAAATATCCCTTTTGCTGGAACCCATCGGACATACCATCACCAACTATTGGAATACCCTTCCGCAGGTCGTCTGCTTTTTAAAAGAGATGAATCTGCCCCATGTCCGGGCAATGGTAGATCTCCGCTGGCAGCTGGACGAAGGACGCCCCATAAGCGAATTATATGAGTACGCCGGCTGGATCGACCATGCGCATATCGACAATCCTTTTACCGATTACGCCGGAAAAAAGATCCGCACGATTCCGCGGCTGACCGATCCCTATGATTATAAGGAATATCTGGATTTCATAAAAAGCGACAGCTATCATGGAAGCCTATCCATCGAGGCGCTGACCTTCTCCGACCTGGAAAAAGAATTGAGGGAAGCGTTGGACTTCTTTGGGTTTTATGGAATGGCGTCGAGAAATGGGTGACATTCAAAAAATGGGCATTTTCCAGACATCTGGCAGAGATACACGTCAGTGGAAAATGCCCTTTCTTTTAGGCCAGGCGCGTTCTTCTTTATACATACCCCAAACGCACCACCGTCATCTCATGATGAACAGCCTTTAGAAAAACATCAAAGATATCTTTTGTCCGGAGCTTTAAGCTGGACGTGTTTACGCAAGGATGGCACCCCAAAAACTCGCCTTTTAATATATCCTCATCTACCAAAAGCCGTACCCTGTTCTCGGTATCATTCATCAATCCCAAAACGCTGACCGAGCCTGGGGTGATATCCAAAAATTCCTCCATGAATTCCGCATCGCCAAAAGATAAGCGTGCGCTTCCAATCTGGGAAGAGATCTCTTTCGTATGGAAGACCTTATCCCCCGGAATCAACAATAGGTAAAACTGCGTTTTCTGCCTGTTGCATAGGAATAAGTTTTTGCAGATCGTGGCTCCCAACGCTTCATCGATATCCCGGCAAACCTCCATGGTCATAGCCGGTTCATGGTCGATCCGCTCGTACTCCAAGGCCAAGCGGTCAAGCAGATCGTACACCCTTATCTCTTTCTCCAAACGCCCGTCTTCCTGTGCCGGGCGGCCTTTATATAAGATAAGCTCCATCTTTTTTCTCCTATGTAAATGATCTTTCACGGACAAAACACGCGAGAACATCCGTTATCCGTTTGATTCAGTTATTTTATGAAAGGCAACCGTTTTTCCTTTCATGGAAATCTTTCCTACCTGATAACCATATTCCGCCAATTCCTTCTTTGCTGTTAAAAAAGAATGATCGATAGGTATTCCAACAATATCCTGAATCTCATCAAAAGTCAACTGAAACGACTGATCTCCGCGATTTTGTATATATTCCCATAAGGATTGATATTTGCTCATTTTGCCCCTTTTAGATATCGGCGAATCCCATCGGAGTGCCAACTTCAATCAGATTTCCATCCGGGTCATAAAACCGAACTACCTTTTGTCCCCAAGAGTGTTCCATCAACCGGTTTACATAGCAAATCGGTTCCTGATAATTTTCCAGCTTTTCTACAAAAGCCTCTATATTCGGTTCTTCAAAATATAGCTCGGAAGCATTGTTCTGTGGAACAATTCCTCTTTGAAGAAACTTCTCCCAAATAGCCTTATCCTGAAGAACCAAGCCCTCGGTCATTATTACATTTCCATCGTTATCCAGAATCACGTTTAATCCAAACAGTTCTTTGTAAAAAGCAATGGAGCGCTCCATATCCTCTACTACAATCAGTACATTTTTTAGCTTCATTTTGCCTCCGATGTAATCATATCGATGCCTTTTTGCAGCGTCTCCCCATCAATAGCGCCTGTCGCCCGCGTAACCAAATAGCCTTCCGCATCCACAAAATAGGTCGTCGGCAGCGAGTACACGCCATAGGTCATTGCCGCACTGGACGCGGTATCGTAAAACACAGGAAACGTATATTCTTGATTTTTTATAAACTCCGACGCGTCTTCCACGGTTTCTCTTGAACCATCCGTCATATTGATCATAAGGAAATGAATTTCTTCCCCTGATTCCAGATACTTTTCCTGAAAATCCGGCATTTCCATCTGACATGGCCCGCACCAGCTTGCCCAGAAATTCAAGACGATCGGCTTGCCGATATAATCCGAGAGATGAATCTCATTCCCATCGATATCATAGACGATAAAATCCGGAGCCGCTATTTTTTCCGGTTCACCCCCACTCGTTTCCGGCGCTTTTTCCTCCGATTCCTTCTCTTCTCCTGCTTTCACCGCCTCTGTTCCAGGCTCTCTTTCCTTTGTTCCTGCTGTTTGTTTTGTTTCCTGCAGCGCTAACTGCTCCGGAGCCAATTTTTTTCCCAGCTGCGTGTAAAGTATAGAAGCGCCGCCCAGGAAACAAACGAGTACGAGTAATAGAATCCAAAACTTTTTCTTACTATTCATAACGCCTCCTTAACTGAGCAGGCGGAGGAGCCGCCCAAGGGTTCCTGTCGCCATCAAAATACCGATCAGGATCAGAAAACTGCCGCTGACGATATTGATAACCCGATAGTTTCGCTTGATCCATTGAAATGCGGATTTCAAATAACCGATCAACACCGCGCTGAGGATAAAGGGGATACCCAGTCCCAAGGAATAGACAAATAGCATCCACATGCCTTCCGCCACATGGCCCCGCTGAGAGGCCAGCATAAGGGCAGATCCCAGAAACGCGCCAACGCAGGGCGTCCATCCCACAGAGAAAATGACGCCGAATAGGACCGCCGAAAAGAATCCCATATTGCTGGTATCGATCGATCGTTTACTTCCTTTAAACAGCGTGAATTTCAGCACTCCAAGAAAATTCAGGCCAAAGCAGATGACCACCAGACCGGAAACGAGATTGACCGCGGTTTGATATTCCCGTAAGAAACTGCCTACCGTACCAGCCAATGCTCCGAGAGTTACAAATACCACGGTAAACCCGGTGACAAACCCCAACGCATTGGTAAGGGTTTTTTTAACATTTCGCTCGCCTCCGCCTGCAAAATAGGAAATGTAGATCGGAAGCATGGGAAGAAGGCAAGGGGAAATGAAGGTAATCATGCCTTCAAGAAAAGCAATTGCATATTGCATCGGCTCTCACCTCTCTTTTATTTGATTCGAATATATAAAATGATTCCCTTTACTTCTGTGATTAGTATAGGTTTGTTTTTGGCATATGTCAATCGCATTATTGACATATGCCAGAAATCCCTTTATACTAAACACACGGTAAAGGAGGCAGAACAATGGACTTTCCAAGTACTTTTCCCATTTGGAATCAATTAAATACACTCCAACAGAATCGAATACTTGGCAGCTTGACAACACGAAAAGTGCGCAAAGGAGCTCTTATCCACAACGGCAGCATGGACTGTACAGGTCTGCTTCTGGTAAAGTCCGGACAGCTCCGGGCATACCTTCTTTCCGATGAAGGCCGTGAAATTACGATTTATCGGCTGTTTGATATGGATATGTGCCTATTTTCCGCTTCCTGTATCATGCGTTCCATTCAGTTTGAAATAACGATTGAGGCGGAAAAGGACACGGAATTTTGGATCATTCCCGCCAAAATCTATAAGAGCATTATGGAAGAATCCGCATCGGTGGCAAACTATACCAATGAATTGATGGCCACCCGCTTTTCTGACGTCATGTGGCTGATGGAACAGGTTATGTGGAAAAGTCTGGATAAGCGCGTTGCCGCTTTTCTTTTGGAAGAAGCATCCATTGAAGGAACCAATGAACTAAAAATCACCCATGAAACCATAGCAAACCACCTAGGTTCCCACCGTGAGGTGATTACTCGAATGCTTCGCTATTTTCAGAGCGAAGGCATCGTCAGACTATCCCGTGGAACAGTGGTTATCCTGGATGAAAAAAAGCTGGAAAAATTGCAGGAAGCGTAAAATTGCCCATCCTCAAAATCCGTTTAAAGTTGAGGATGGGCATTCGTTTCTTATGATTTACCATTTTTTGCTTTACAGATTAATTGCGTCATGGTTCCCATTGGACAATAGACACACCAGCTGCGAGGCTTGAACAAAACCATTGTGATCAATCCAAGAACCGTGGAAGTCAGCATTACGCTGTAAAAGCCAAACGCAAACTGCGCGACACCATCATGAAACAGCGTTCCATGATAAGCCCAGCGCCATGGCAATTTGAATGTCCACAGCAGTGTAACTACCTGTTTCAAATCCTGCGATCCTGCAAACACAAGATAGGTATTCCAGAGCATCAAAAAGAACATGATAAAGAAGAATATAAGAAATCCATAGCGGAATGCCTTGCTTTTCATCCACCTTGGAATATCTTTTTTTCTGGAGAGTCCAAAGCGTCCTCCCAACAAACCGAACAGCTGCCCTCTTCCACAATACCGATTGCAGTACCCTTTCGTTCCCTTTGCCACAGAAATAATCAAAGGAATGAAAAAGCAAAGTAATCCAAGCCATGCAAATAAAATATTGAAGAATCCAAGGAACAGATATGTCAGAGAAGCAATCCATAAGTAATCATACCAATGTTTTTTCATCCTTGCACCTCCAGAATAGAGATCACGCTGGCAGGACATTCCCTTGCACATTTTCCACATCCGACGCATTTTTCCCGATTCACCTGTGCCATAATCCCCTTCATTATCTCGATAGCCTGTAACGGACACACTTTCACGCAGCAGCCGCAGGCAACACAACTTTTTTGTTCCACAACAGCTTTCCGCCGTTTCTTTTCCGTACTCACCAGATACCTCCCCCAATCACTAAGCCATACCGCACTGCTTTACAGCATCGCAAGAATCGCACTTTTCGGTCTTGCTCCCATGGACTGATTGACAATCTTGCCATCCTTTATCACCATCAGTGTAGGAATACTCGTGATGTTGAATTGTCTCGCCAGCTCCGGCTGTTCGTCTATATTGACTTTGCCGACCTTGATATCCGATCGTTCCTTTGCAATCTCTTCCATAGCTGGAGCAATCATGCGGCAAGGGCCGCACCAAGGCGCCCAGAAGTCCAAAAGGACAGGTTTATCCGAGCTCATTACTTCACTCTGAAAATTGTTCTTATCAATATTAATAGCAGACATATTGTTGTCCTCCTTGCTTTTTGTGATTTAAATATATCCTATTTTCTTTTTCTGTTCTGTGATGTGATCACACTCAGAGCACTTATTTCTGAAAATTATGCTCTGGACAAAGAGCGAGGGACGCCTGTCTGCTTTTTATATATGTTAAATGGCTGTCCCCTTCCAGCAAATTCTAGCAAGGATGTAACGATGGTTCTTCTCTCTGAAAGCGGCGTGGACTTGAGTCATATCAATATTACATACTATTTTATGGATTATGACTAGGAATATTGGGATGATTTGGGCCGGATCATGACAGGAGAAATGAATCAGCAGGAATACGAAAAGAAGTATGGCAACGTAAAAGAATTAAAATTTGAATTATTACAGAAATGAAGAAGCCATTACAAAAGTTGGCTTTTACACCAATGCAAGAGACCGTTTCAAAGTCTGTGTAAACGGTCTCCGGTAAACAGCATTCGTTCAATAAGCATATATTTTTATTTAATTTACAATGGTATAATTAGTGCTTCTTGCTTTTCCATTCTGCTTTAACAAGTTGCTTTTTACCTGTTTTTTAAGGATTCTGACAGCAGTAGATGCACTCACTTCAAGCAATCGGATTACATCATTTCTTGTAATAGCCCCATGCACTCTAGCGTATTCCAATACTTTTTCTTCTTCGTCACGCAACTGCATTCCATTTCCAGCAGAAAAATTTGTCAGAGATTCTACAAGAAATGCAGAATCATTCCCGGTTTCATATTTCGCGTTAATATTTGGCAGTATAACCTTAAAAGCATTTTTAGTTGTTTCAATCACGGGGGTCTATCTATGCCTTCGTATGATTTTATAATTTTGCTCATTCCGGTACCGTAAGCCTCGATCAAATGTAAACGGTAGAACACATTCGCAAGATCCTGATTTCTGCATACGGAAATCCCCACCATAATATCTTCCAAATCAATTCTCAGCAGTTTTTCTATGGTTGCACGGGTCTGGTTGCGGAAGTCAATAAAATCATACACTTCGTTCATCTGTTGCATCAATGACCCGGTAAATTCCCGACGATCCTTAAAAACTGTCTGATCCATTCCCTGAAAAACAGCAACCTTAATCGTATGGAGACACTGGTCAGATAAAAGCAGCCCTAAGTTACTGTAAAGGTTATCCTGATCAATCATTTTTAAGGTACGCATTTGCTGTGGGCCAAATTCAACTTCCCGAAACTCAAATTCCTTTTCGGCAGCTTCGAATGTAAGCTCCTGGTTTAAGCAGCGCATAGCTTCAAAGTGATCTCCATCTGTTTCCTTTTATAGCAAATCGATTCAATTGTGTCAACGTCAAAGAAACAATTATGACGCGATAAATGACATCATAAAAATCATTCGACAGATATCCCGTCATGTGGCAGGAATACTTCGAGACCTTCCTATCTCAGCAAACAACACTTTTGTTAATTTTCTCGCCATATTTCAACTTGGAAAAGGAATTGAATAGACAGCGGCAAATACGGAACTCCCTTGAAAATCAAGGCTTTTTCCGTTTGTCAATATTATACCATGGCGATATACACATGGGACGCTCCTGGCTGAAAACGGAACTCACCCAAAGACGGTCGTAGAACGTTTGGGGCATAAGAACATCAAACCACAGACATCCGACCCGAAGGAATTTGACGAGGCCCTTGTAAAATGCTGGCTCAAGCAAATCACACTCTGGGACGACCATTGCACCGTTGAATTAAAGTCCGGTCTTAAGGTCGATGTTGAAAGATAAGCATAACGATAAAAGCTCCTCACCACTGGAACTTAATCCGGTGATGGGGAGCTTTTTTAATCAATAATTGATTTATAATAGTTTCCAAAATCTGCTAAGGCATCAATAATTGGAAGCATTTCTTTTCCAAGGTCAGTCAATCCATATTCTACTCTCGGTGGCATTTCGTGATAATCCTGTCTATAAGCCAAACCATCATCTATCATCTGCCTTAAATTATCAGTAAGCACCTTTTGAGATATCCCTTCTAAATCTCTTTGTAGTTCATTAAATCTCCACGGACGGGATTTCAAATTTCGTAATATAAGTAATTTCCACTTCCCACCGATTAACGATACTGAAGTTGCCACAGGGCATTCTGGAAGTTCATCTTTCGTCTTCATATATCATCACCTCGCTTTGCTATTATAACACATTCAAAATTGAATGTACAGTTACAAAAAAGTGCGTACTTGTTTTTGAATGTGTACCTGATTAAACTATAATCAAGCAACAAAGTTACGGATAAGAATGGAGGTAATTAAAATGTCAAACTACACAAAAACAAACATTGGAAATGAAGGTCGTGCAGAACTTCATGAAGCACTTTCCTTAACTGGTGCTGAAGTAAGCATCAACACTCTTCCTGCAGGTGCAGGCGTTCCTTTTGTTCACTCTCATAAGAACAATGAGGAGATTTATGGCATTATTGCAGGAAAAGGAACTGCTGTCATTGATGATGAAACTATCGAAGTAACTGCTGGTGATTGGTTAAAAATCAGCCCTGTAGCAAAGCGTCAGTTCTCTGCTGCAAGTGACTCTGAAATCACTTATGTTTGTATTCAGGTAAAAGAAAACTCGCTTGGTGGATTTACTGCTGATGATGCAGTAATTTATTAATAGCCACTGGTGCAGCGCCCTCCCCGCTATAATAGCCCGGAGGGTTATTCTTATTTTTTAGGTGGCAACCAACCTTCCTAATAGTGTACTGAATTGAGAAATGCTTTTCCTGTTCCAAGTATCAAATAAAGTACTCCATCACGAATTACAACCTACCACATGATTATTATTCATATGGTCGACAACATAGCCTTTGGCCGTCATCTCTTCTAAAACATCCTCACCATACCATTTAGCTGCAATCTATCGATGGAGCAAACCAAGAGTTCCATCTCGTTTCAAAAGTATAGTTTGTATATTTTTAACATTTTTCATGATTGATCTCCGTTCAACTACCACTATCAATAACTCAAATGATTAAATCTTTTCTCTTACATTTCATCTCCGCTGTGCGGTCATAGTCAAGTGCTGTAGCATAGATGTCTGTTATTTTCTGGTAAAACCTACGCTCAGACAGACGGATTTCACGAATTTGCTCAAGCAATCGGTCAAAATATTCTGTTGTAAGTACAGAACCACCATTCTTTAAGCGTTCATCATCCATGACCCAGCCTTTGATGGTGTAGTCCTTTGCAATCTGATTTACCCATTTACGGAACTGCACTGCACGCTCAGAATTGACCTTGAAGCCTACTGCAATAATCATCTCCAAGGAATAGTGATTTGTGCTGTAGCTTTTTCCATCAGCGGCCGTTATCCGAAATTTTCGGATAACTGAATCCTCCTGATCGCCAACAGATGCAACATAGGTTAAGTATTTCGCTGCGCTGGAACGGATGATGATTTCATCTTTTTTCTTTTTCAAATAGGAGGCCTCCTTATCATAACAAGTTAATCTATTTTTTCTAAATCCAATGAATCAATCTCTTTTTAAACAAGGTATTTTCACCAAGGGATACGTGCGCCCTTTTTTAGGGGAAAATATTTTTCATTTTTCTATTGACATTTATTAGCTGGACTTCCATAACATCTAATCCACTGTCTAAACCCTACGACCGTTTTTACAGTAGATATGTTTTCATTACTAGTAAGCATTTTAAATTCATGTTGCCTTCTCATATTTATATGTCTGATTAGGCTATTTTACCTGTCATACTACTATTTCTTCTGCTGCCCTTGCCGAATTATTCTCTTGTGCTGCAATTATTTCTTCTTTTGTTTTACCTCTACTGTCAATTAACTTTTTTTGCTCAATTTGCAGCTTATCTAATAAGAAATCGTGATTAAGCTCAAACTCTGTAAATATTTCACTCCATGTCTTCACATAAATCTTAAAATTATCCACCGAGTATACAAGAGACTTTTCCCCATTATACCGAAGATTTTTTATTTCATTTTCTATCTGAGTATTATATTTATTTCCAATTAAATAAAATTTCCATTCTATATTAGGTGCATTAAAACGAGCTTCTTTAAGTATAACATCTTTATATCTTTTGACTTGTTCTAGTTCTTTGTAACCTAACACTACCTTGGGATGTTTTAATTCCACAATAATACTACTTTTAACATCTCCATTTTTCATTTGACGCACAGCAAAAATATCCATCTGCTTACGCCGATCTGGGTCATCCATATTTATCTCTTCTTTTGTAGGTGCATCGCCTTTAAGTATATAAATATATCTTCTTAAAGCCTCTTCAAAATCTGGTTCCTCAGCTGTTACTAGATGATATTGTTCTCCGAACAACCAATAATGCTTTTCTATAAAAGGCTGTATCGAATTGATTTCCCCCGCCCCAAGTTCCTTATTAAAAACCAGTTCCTTTAAATCCGCAACAGCTTGAGCTCTATCTTTTAACATCATTATAGTTCTGGAAATATTTGACATAGTTGTATACTCTAATGCTTCTGCCAATTCTGTCCTTTCATCTTGCGACATATTTACAACGCTATCGATTATTTTTATAAAGCTGTCTTTTTCTCCCGATTCCATGATCAATGCAAACATCCTTATTAAGGTTTTTAACTGAGGTTTATTCAACCCTGACAATATTTTAGGTTCTACATAATACACTGTTGAAATCAATTCATCTAAACATTCTTTTTTAAAATTGTCTACAGGGTTGTTCTCATCGAAATCGGGATATGCTTCCTTTTCTTCTACTGTTTTCAAAAATCTTTTTGCATATTTTTTAATAAACGGTATCCTTTTTTCTCTAATCAATTTATCAATTTCTCTTTTTATATATTTAAAAGCTTCATCTTCTCTGCTGTTACCCGCAATTTTCAATCGCAGTTGTCCCGTTACTATAGAGAAATCAAAATCTTCAAATAAGCTACTAGTTATATATACACTATGATAAAAATTATCACCTTTATTGTTTAAGGTTGTGTTCTCTTTAAATTTTTCCCTGTTATTTTCATCTAAGTAATAATATTTAGAATATTCACCATTTAGTTTTTGTGCCCAACGACAAAAGACAACATCAAACTCCACATCATTATACCTGTACTTTCGTACATCGCGATCCTCAAGAATTTCAGAGTAATCGATTGGATTATTATTTATTAACAACTGAAATTCATTATTCTTCATCAATTCTAAAAACCAACAAAACTCAATCTTTAAAAAATGCTTCATAAGACCAACATTAAAGTCTTCATTAATTCTAAAAAAACTCACTGTGGTTCCTACTTCAATATTTTTATCCACTTCTTCAGGTTCTGTAGCAATATAATCATTTAGTCCATCACCTTCAATAAGGATTTTGTACTTGTACTTTTTGTCATCTTCTTCATATATAGTCTCCCATTTTGCCTGTCCCGCAAAAGTAAAAAAAGTTAATCTACCGACACCATTTTTTCCATGATAACTAGAGCTATTTGATTCACTATTACGAATAATAATTTTATTAGACTCAAAGAAAGGTTTGAATTTTGCATTCAACTGGTTAAATGGAATACCATAGCCATTATCTGAGATACTTATTTCTTCTATACCTTCAATACTATTCTGTAAAATATTTATATTGACACGGGTAGCTGTCGCATCATACCCATTCCATACATATTCCGCTATGGCTTCCTCCGGCTTATATTTACTCAATACTCGTTTTATTCCTTTCGAACCAAGTTCGATTTTTTGAACAGCCATTCTTTACCTCCCTCTAAGCTTTTATGCTCTCTTTTGCGTAATCTGCATAACTATTTTCTTTTTGAACTATATTTTTTATTTTTACACAACTGACCATCTACTCCTACCACTACATTACTTCTTCGTACTCTCTCCAACTGCACTGCCTCAAAAACTTCCTTTGATATTATCGCCGGATTATTATCAGTTGCCAAATAATGTACTTCGCTTTTACCAGTTTTCAATAGCCGTACATCCCCTGTGTACTTCTCATTACTCAACATGACATCTATTGTTCTCTTACACCATTTCTCCTTCCCTGTAGGAGAGGGGATTTTCCGTTTCTCAAGTTCTTTGATAATACCCAATACACTTTGTCCTCTCAAATACAAGTCGAATATCATTTTTACATTTTCTGCTGTTTCTTCATCAATGATTAACTTGCCATCTTCATCATGTTTATACCCATAACACTTTCTATCATATAATTTCGAGGTTCCTGAAGCTGCTCCCTGCTTAATTCCCCATTTTATATTTTCACTGCGAGACTCATTTTCTGCTTGTGCAAAAGATTCAATAATTGAAATCATTAAGTCACTGTCTGTGTTTGCTGTATCAAGTTCTTCTTGTTCAAATATTACACGAACGTCAGCATTCTTTAATTTATTCAATGCTTCTATAGTTTCAACAGTATCTCTTCCAAAACGGCTAATACTTTTCGTAAAAATAATATCTAGTTTATGAGATACACAGTCATCCAGCATACGGCTAAATTCCTTGCGCGAAGAGCCTGTTTTGCTAGTAGAGATATCCATATACACATCTGCAAGAAGCCATTGTGGTGTAGCCGCCGTTATTTTTGTTAAATGTGATACTTGTGCAGCCAAACTTTGTAACTGCTCCGAACTATTTGTACTGACACGACAATAAATTCCGATGCGCTTGTCTCGTTTCTGTGGTATGGGTGGTATGAAATGAACTTTTTTATAATTATCCATACCTCATCTCCTCTCCAAATAGGTAACCTACTCTGACAGCCCTCCACATAGGCTAATTAACATCCATGTTTATATTTTACATGATAACTAGCCATTTTACAACCATTCTATCTACTCAACCCTCATTTAGCAATCCTGTATCCACAACCTACCCCATATCAATCCTGTGTACTCAACCCTCTACCAATTTTCCCCCTTGATATGTTTCCACGGAGTAAACGGGCATAAAAAATCCGGGAGTCAGAACCGCTGTCCAAACAGTCCCAGCTCCCGGAAATCCCTTGTTTCCTACACTTTTTCAGTTCCTTTTTTATCTATCCGTGACATCAATACCACTGTCTCCACATGCACCCCCATCGGGAACATATCCACGGGCTGCGCTTCCACAAACTCATATCCCCCATCCACAAGCGTCTTCACATCCCGCGCCAGGGTTGCCGAATCACAGGACACATACACCACCCGCTCCGGCTTCATGGCAAGAATCGTCCTCAGCAGTTCCCCGTCGCATCCCTTTCGCGGCGGGTCCACCACGATCACATCCGCCCTTGCATGTCCCTCCCGGTACTTCTCCGGAAGCACTTCCTCGGCCTTTCCCACAAAAAACTCCGCATTCGGAATCCCATTCAGCTTGGCGTTCTCTCTCGCATTCTCGATTGCCTCCGGAACAATCTCCACTCCATATACCATCTTGGCCTTTCTCGCCAAAAATAAAGAAATGGTCCCCGTCCCACAGTAAAGGTCCCAAACCGTCTCATCCCCCGTCAGCCCCGCGTATTGCAGCGCCGTACGGTACAACACTTCCGTCTGCCTTTTATTCACCTGATAAAACGCCAGCGGCGAAATCCGGTACCGGTTCTCCCCGATGATATCCTCAATATAAAGGGGGCCATATAGCCCGATCAGCTTTTTCCCCAGAATCACATTGGTCTGTTCCCGGTTCACATTATAAGAAATCGAAGTCATCCCCGGTACTTCCCGAAGGCAGTTCACAAGCGACTCCGCAGCAGGAAGACTCTCTCCATTTATCACCAGGCACACCATTACTTGCCCGGTCCGTTCCGACTCCCGAACCAACACATGGCGAACCAGGCCGCGCCCCTTCTCCTCGTCGTAGGGATCCACCCGATTTTCCTTCATCCAGACCTTTAGAATTCCAAGTACCTCCTCATTTACCGGTCCGCCCAGATAGCACCGCGAGTTTTCTACAATCCGGTGGCTCCTAGCCGCGTAAAAGCCGGTCACAACAGCGCCGTTTTTATCCCTTCCCACAGGAAACTGCGCCTTATTCCGATACTCCCAAGGATTCTCCATCCCAAGCGTTGGCAAAACCTTCGGCTCCTTTAAACCTCCGATCCGTACCAGGTGATCCCGCACTTTCTTTTCTTTAAACGCCAGCTGGCTCTCATAGCTCATAGCCTGCAGCTGACAGCCGCCGCAAGGCCCGGCCACCGGACATCGCGGTGTCACGCGAAAGGGAGAAGGCTCTAAAACTTGCATCACCCTGGCATAGCCGTAGGATTTCTTCGCCTTTATCACCTTGGCTTCCACCACATCCCCGATCACCGCATCTTTTAAAAAGAGGGCATATCCATCAACCTTTCCAATTCCCTCTCCATTTTCCGTCATATCTTCAATTTTTACGGTAACAATTTGATTCTTCTCCATATCCTTCTTCGCTCTCATTTTCCTACAAAGTACACAAAAGGGAGACCTGCGGACTTCGCAACGTTAAGCCGGTCTCCCTTATCGATCAAACTGCAATATTTTCCATCAGCCAAAACATCCGCGCCTGGCCAACACGAAACTTCAACTCCGCGAAGTTTTTCTTACATTGGTCTCCAAAAGCCTCTGGTATCCCAGCCACTCTTCTCCGCTGTCTCCAGCCCCTTCCAGCAGCTCGCACATCGTCTCCAGCTTCGCATCCGTATTATCCGCAAAATGCAGCGCCACCGCCTCAATCAACGCCGGCTTTTTCGGAGAACCATACTCCAACTCCCCATGGTGCGATAAAATCAGATGCCCCAGCTCCGACGCCGTTCTCTCCGGGAATTCCGGAATCTTCCGAATATGCTCCCGCACCATCTCATATCCAATCACAATGTGGCCCAGCAACTGACCGTCGTCTGTATAATCATTGGCTGGAAATGGCGCCAGTTCCTCCAACTTTCCAATGTCATGGCACAGCGCTCCCGTAATCAACAAATCCCGGTTCAAAATCGGATAAGCGCTGCAATAGTAATTGCACAACTCTGTCACCCGCAGCGTATGCTGCAGCAAGCCTCCCACAAAACTGTGATGGACGCTCTTTGCCGCCGAATGTGTCTGAAACCGGCGGGCAAACGCCGCCTCGCCAAAAAAGCTCTCCGCCAACGCCCGCAGCTTTTCATTCTCAATACTCTTTACAAATCCCATCAATTTCCGGTACATATCCTCCACCGGAAACGGGGATACCGGCAGATAATCCGCCGCATTGTACTCTCCCGGCTGCGCCACACGGACCCGACGAATATTCATCTGCAGCGCGCCCTGAAAACTGGTCACATCGCCGTCTACCTGGATATAATTCAGGGCATCAAAGTGATGAATCGCATTTCCCAGCTCCCAAATTTTCCCGTCTAAGGTTCCGGTCTTATCCTGAAGCACAAGGGAGTAATAGGATTTCCCCATCTTGGTCTTTGCGCTTACTTTACTTTTGCAAAGGTAAATCTCCGAAATCCGGTCCCCTTCATGCAAGGTTTCAATGTATTTCATTCTAGTTTCCTTTCTCTATCGCGGCATAAGCTGTACCGTAAATACTTTTTCGGCATAACCTTCCCGGCCGCTCCGCTGAATCGTCACACGAATCTGCGCATCCGCTGAAAGCCCCTCCAATAAAGTCTGAAGGTCCTTCATCGCCGCCACCGCCGTTCCATCTATGGCAGTTAAAATATCGCCGCTCTGCAATCCAGCCAAATAGGCGGGCTTATCCGTCACACACTTGGTAATATAGATCCCCATCGGAATGCCCATCTCCTCCGAGGCCGCAGACGAAACGCTCTGTCCCCGGATTCCAAGGTTGGCGATCTGCTCGCCGTTGGAGAGACGCTCGATCACGCCTTTCAGGTCGGAAATCGATAACGCACGAATCACATTGGTCTTGTCCGAGGAACCGTATTTTCCGGTAATCCACCCTACGACTTCCCCATCCAGGTTCAGTAGAAAACCGGAGGAAGACGAGCCTCCCACGATATCCGTATACATCACGCGAAGCTGGCTGTCCTCACCCTGGACATTACTATTGATATAAGAAATAATTCCAAAACCAACGGATCTCATCGCTCCCATGGGACTTCCCATGGCAATCACCGGATTTCCTTGGGTCGTCAGATAGGAATTTCCCAACATTGCCGGTTGAATATAGGCACGCAGATCATCCTCCAAATCTTCCATAGCCACCGCCACAACCGCAAGACCTGTAGTCTCATCCGTCTGCTTCCGGTACCCATTGGCTTCTCCATGATTTCCAAAGGTGATATGTACGCTATCCTGCTCTCCAAGGATAGACGAATCCGTCAAAATCAATACTTCCTGACGGGTGATCGCCACAATAATCCCACTGCTCTGTTGATCACTGGAAACATCATTGTCAAACCAGTCCTTGCCTGTGAGCTCCGTCGTCACCACCACAAGTCCTTTGTTTGCCTCTACCATGATATTGCTGACCGCAGTATAGATGCTTCTCACATCCTCAATTCCGTTCCTACTGCGCTCCACAGCGGCTTCAATCATCCGCTCCAGTTCCTCCCGCTCCACCGGCGCGGCATTCTCCGTCGTCGGAGCCGATGAAGCCTCCGTACTTTCCGGGGCAGGCGTCACCGTATCGCGTTCAATGGTAATACTCTCTGGCGTCTCCGTCTCGCCAAAGCGATCTTCAAAGAAGGGGCGTGAAACCACAAAAGTCAGGCTCGCGGCCAGACCGAAGATAAGTCCCATCCCGATACACGCTATCGCCAGCCGGCCCCACTTTTTCGGAGGGGTCTGCTTCACAATGGTCTCGCGGATAAACTCTCGCTTTTCGCTTTTTTCTTCCTTTTGTTTCTCACTGGGGTTCTCTGCCATACGCGCATTACCTCCATGAAGCTATTATAGTTGATTTTCCACGCTTTGTGAAGCATTTTTGGGCGGAAACTTCACCTGTGGCGCACTGGACAGGTTTTTACTCCTGTGTTATACTCTCCTTATGAACGAGAAAGCATTGAAAACACTAGAATTTTACAAAATGATTCAGAAGCTGACCGACTATGCTTATACGCCTGCCGGCAAAGAAATGTGCCGGAATTTGCTTCCCATGACGGATATCAAAGCTATCGAACGGGCGCAGCAGGAGACCAGTGATGCCGAGATGCGCATCATTGCCAAAGGCAGTCTTTCCTTTTCCGGAGTCCGGGATATTCGGCCTGCCGTCAAACGGTTGGAAGTCGGAAGCTCCTTACAGATTTCCGAACTATTACAAATTGCCTCCTTGCTTGGAGTAGCCGCACGTGCCAAAAACTATGGCCGCCGGGAAGACCGGGAAAACCCGGACTGCCTGGAGGATTTTTTTGCATCTTTAGAACCTCTGACGCCCTTGCGCCAAGCCATCGACCACTGTATCCTTTCGGAAGAAGAAATCAGCGACGATGCCAGCCCTGGCCTGCGCCATGTGCGCCGCTCCATCCGGAGCGCCAACGATAAAATTCATTCCCAGCTAAACGCCATCGTCGTCAGCTCCCGCACCTATTTGCAGGACGGCGTCATCACCATGCGGGACGGGCGTTACTGCATCCCGGTCCGCCAGGAATATAAATCCCAGGTTCCCGGTTTAGTCCACGACTATTCCAGCAGCGGTTCCACTGCCTTTATCGAGCCGATGGCCGTCGTAAAACTGAACAATGAACTGCGGGAACTGGAAATTCAGGAACGAAAGGAAATCGAGGCCGTACTTGCTGATCTGAGCAACCAGGCCGCTGAGTATAGTTCCAGCCTGGAACAAAATTTTCACACCCTGACCATGCTGGATTTTATCTTTGCCAAAGCCATGCTTTCCCGAAGCTACAAAGGAACGGCGCCGATTTTTAATACGGAGCGTCAGATTCATATCAAGGAGGGACGCCACCCTCTGCTTCCAGCAAAGTCCGTGGTTCCCATCCATGTCTGGCTTGGCAGCGAGTTTGACCTCCTGGTTGTTACCGGTCCCAATACAGGCGGAAAAACCGTTTCTCTGAAAACCATTGGCCTTTTTACGCTGATGGGGCAAGCAGGTCTGCATATTCCGGCGGCAGCCGGCTCCAGACTTGGCGTTTTCCAGGAGATTTTTTCCGATATCGGCGACGAGCAGAGTATTGAACAAAGCCTCAGCACCTTTTCCGCTCACATGACCAATATTGTACGCATTTTGAAGCAGGCGGATGAAAATTCGCTGGTGCTTTTTGACGAATTGGGGGCCGGTACCGATCCCACCGAAGGAGCGGCTCTGGCGGCCGCCATCCTTTCAAGGCTCCATCGCCGGGGAATCCGAACCGTAGCGACCACCCATTACAGTGAACTGAAAATTTATGCTCTCTCCACCGAAGGTGTGGAAAACGCTTGCTGCGAATTCGATGTGGAGACTTTGCGTCCCACCTACCGCCTGTTGATCGGTGTGCCCGGAAAGAGCAACGCCTTTGCCATCTCACAAAAATTAGGCCTTCCGGCCGAAATCATCGAGGAAGCCAAGGAATCCATCGGGAAGCAGGAAGAGGCCTTTGAGGACGTCATTTCTGATTTGGATGCCCAAAGGCGCATTCTGGAACAGGAAAAGCAAGAAGCAGGTCGTCTGCGCGCCGAAGCGGAAAAACTGCAAAAAGAATTATCTGGAAAACAAGAACGTTTTAATGAACAGAAAGACCGCGTCCTGCGGGAAGCACGGGAAGAAGCGCGAAATATCCTGCAGCAGGCCAAGGATTCCGCGGATAAAACCATCCGCACGCTCCATAAGCGCGGCATACAGGTCGACAAGGATTTGGAAGCCCAAAGAAGTGGGCTGAGAGAACAGATCTCCGGCCTGGAACAGGGCTTATCCCGGAAACCACAGAAGTCAAAGAAACCTAACGACGCCAAAGATTTTAAAATTGGCGACGCGGTACATGTGCTTTCGTTAAATTTAAACGGCACAGTCAGCACTCTTCCCAACGCAAAAGGAGAACTCTTTGTCCAAATGGGGATTCTCCGCTCCCAGGTCCATCTCTCCGATCTGGAGCTGCTCCCCGACGACGGAAGCTCTGCCGATGGGAAAAAGCACTACACCGGCGCGGGTTCCATTAAGATGTCGAAATCCTCGGCAATACGGCCAGAGCTAAACCTGATTGGCAAAACCGTTGATGAAGCTCTGCCGGAGCTGGATAAATATCTGGACGACGCGTATCTGGCCCATCTGCCTCAGGTACGGATTATCCACGGCCGAGGGACCGGCGCGCTAAAAAGAGCGGTACAAAATTTTCTGCGCACCTATAAGCATGTGGCAAAATACCGGCCGGGCGAATTCGATGAAGGCGGCTATGGCGTTACGGTTGTAGAATTCAAAGAATAAGGAGGCGTTATGGCGAAACAGAAAATCCTGATTGTCGATGACGATACGAATATCTCGGAACTGATCTCCTTGTATCTAACGAAAGAGTGTTTCGAGACCAAATGTGTAGAGAATGGAGAGGACGCCCTGGTGGCCTTCTCCATCTTTCATCCGGATCTTATCCTGTTAGATCTCATGCTTCCCGGCATGGACGGCTATCAGGTCTGCCGTGAAATCCGGAAAGATTCCCGCACGCCGATCATCATGCTCTCCGCCAAAGGAGAAGTGTTTGACAAAGTATTGGGCCTGGAATTAGGCGCTGACGATTATATCATCAAGCCCTTTGATTCCAAGGAATTGGTCGCACGGGTCAAAGCAGTGCTGCGTCGTACTTACGTAGAAGAAGTCCCAGCAAAAGAAACCAGCGGTCAAATCGTCCGATTACCTGACCTAACGGTCAACCTGACCAACTATTCCGTCACCTATATGGGCAAGCCCCTTGATATGCCGCCAAAGGAACTGGAACTTTTATATTTCCTTGCCTCCTCTCCCAATCAAGTCTTCACAAGAGATCAGCTTTTAGATCATGTTTGGGGCTATGAATATGTTGGCGACAGCCGCACGGTGGACGTCCATATCAAACGGCTGCGGGAAAAATTGAAAGATAACGAGGCCTGGTCCCTGTCTACTGTATGGGGCATCGGCTATCGATTTGAAGTCAAAAACCGGAATCGGGGATAAAGCAGATTCCAACATGGAGGCATCTTATGAGAAAGCCATTGTACCTGAAATTTGTCCTGGGCTATCTGCTCTTTGCCGTTGTTTCATTTCTTTTCATCGCCACGGCAACCGCTCGGATGACCTATTACCATTGTTTGGATAAAAAAGCAGATGAGCTGCGGGATATGGCGATCCGCATCGCGGAAAGCTGCAATGGCTTTTATAAGGGAAGCACCGAAGGCTATGATGATTTTTTTGAGCCTCTGACACAGCTTTCCTTATTTTCCAACACCAAAATCTGGTTTATCGACCCGGAAGGAACCATTGCTTATGACTCCTCCGGGCTTTTCACGGATTTTACCATTGGAGACTTCGATCCCAGCGATACAGACTCCACTTACCGAACCGGAAATTTTTACGGCACCCTTTTGGAAGACTCCGTATCCGTATCCGCTGCCATCACGGGAAATTTTCATACCTACGGTTATGTGGTGATCCATCAGCCCTTATCCCAAATTTCTCGGATCAGCGATGGAATGCTGCTTCCTATCTACATCACCTTCCTAGTAATTTTCGCGTTTTCTTTGATTATCCTGCTCATTTTCCGCTATTTTGTGGCGCAGCCCTTAAAAGCTATCACCCAGGGAGCAAAAGAGTACGCCTCCGGAAACCTAAAATACACCGTCAAAGTAGATTCCGACGATGAGATGGGATATCTGGCCGACACGCTGAATTTTATGGCTCATGAGCTCAATCACTCGGAAGAATATCAAAAAAAGTTTATCGCCAACGTCAGCCACGACTTTCGCTCTCCCTTAACTTCGATCAAAGGATATTTGGAGGCAATGGCGGACGGCGTGATTCCTCCGGAGAATCAAGAAAAATACCTGCGCATTGTCATCAGTGAAACAGAGCGGCTCAACAAGTTGACCCAAGGCCTGTTATCCCTGAATTCCCTGGACCGCGCCAATCTTCATCTGGACCGTTCTGACTTCGACCTCAACGCAATTATCAAAAGTACCTGCGAAACCTTCGAGGGCATTTGCGAACAAAAAGGGATCTCTTTTGATCTCACATTTCCGGAGCGAACCACCATGGTTTACGCCGATATGGGAAAAATTCAGCAAGTCCTGTACAATCTGGTGGACAATGCCATCAAATTCTCAAGAGAAAATTCCTCCATCGCCATCCAGGTAAGTGAAAAAAACGACCGAGTTTTTATATCCGTCAAAGATTTTGGCGTCGGCATCCCAAAGGAAAATTTAAAAAAGATCTGGACCCGCTTTTTTAAAAGCGACGCTTCCCGTGGAAAAGATAAACGCGGCACCGGTTTGGGACTTTCCATTGTCAAAGAAATTATTCAGGCACACCAGGAGACCATCGATGTCATCAGCACCGAAGGCGCAGGCACAGAGTTCATTTTCCGCCTTCCAAAATCACAACAGAAAGTCAAATCATAAACATCCTTTTTCTTCTATAAAATACGTCATTTGCATTCTGACCTACGTTTTTCTCTTGTATTTCCCGCTGTAGTTGTCTATAATAATAGAATAACCAAAACGATTCTGAAATGAGGCAATGGGATGAAAGAGATTACAAAGTCAGAAGCAAAAGTCATGATGGTCAACTGGAATTCCGATGAAGATCTCGGACTCCAAGAGGTGATGTCTTTACTGGAAATCCATTACCATTCTGACTGGAAACCTCAGACGGTTTCCACTTTTCTCGCACGCCTGACCCAAAAAGGCTACCTGAATATGTACCGGCAGGGCCGTCAGTTTCTTTATCACGTAACGATTCCAAAAGAAGAATATCTTCAATGGATGCTTTCCAGTTTGGTAGATTTCTGGTTTGATGGAAAAAAAGAAAATCTGCTTCTTGCCATAGAGCAGATGCTGCGCTAAATCACCAGTGCAGCCTATGTAAGCTCCCCTTTTTTTCCATTCCCGCAAACGCCTGTTGTCTCAGCGCTTCGTACAACACGATAGCCACGGAATTGGAAAGATTGAGGGAGCGAATTTCCTCATTCATCGGAATCCGTATCGCCGTATCCTTATATTCCACCAAGATCTCTTCCGGAATTCCTGCGCTTTCTTTCCCAAACATGAGAAAGCAATCCGGCTCATACTCCATATCCGTATAGATTTTCTCCGCCTTGGTCGTCGCCATATAAATTTTGGCTCCCGGATTTTTTGCCAGGAAATCCTCAAAATTGTCATAGAGCGTTACATCCAGATCCTCCCAATAATCCAGGCCAGCCCGCTTCAGGCTCTTTTCGTCCAGACGAAACCCTAACGGACAGATCAAGTGCAGCTTTGTCCCTGTAGCCGCGCAAGTACGTCCGATATTTCCTGTATTGGCCGGCATCTCCGGCTGATGCAGCACTACGTTCATCGATTTTTCTCCTCCGAAAGCCCTTTGATAAAGCGCTCCATCCGATCGAGCGCCTCTTTTAAGCTGTCCAGCGAATAGGCGTAGGATACCCGCAGGAACCCTTCTCCGCATGATCCAAAAGCCGTGCCCGGCACAACAGCGACCTTCTCTTCCTGCAAAAACCGGTTGGCAAATTCCTCACTGGTCATACCAAACCGCTTGATATTGGGAAAACAGTAAAAAGCGCCATGGGGTTCAAAGCAGGGCAGTCCCATCTCCTCAAACCGGCGCAGCAGATATCGTCTTCTCTGGTCATAGGATTCCCGCATCTCTTCGATATCCCGATCCCCATTTTTCATGGCCTCGATGGCCGCATATTGGCTATTGGTCGGCGCACACATAATCGCGTACTGGTGAATCTTCGTCATCTGTTCCACCAAAAAAGCCGGCCCGGCCGCATACCCCAGCCGCCAGCCAGTCATCGCATAGGCCTTGGAAAATCCATTAATCACCAGGGTCCTGTCCCGCATGCCCGGCAGGGAAGCAATACTCGTATGCTCTCCATGGTAAGAAAGCTCTCCGTAGATTTCATCCGAGATCACAAAAATGTCCTTTTCTATCAGCACATCCACCAAGGCGGAAAGCTCTTCCTTCCCCATCACCGCACCGGTAGGATTATTGGGGAACGGCAAAATCAATACCTTTGTCTTCGGGGTGATGGCAGCGAGAAGCTCCTCTCTGGTCAGTTTAAACTGGTTTTTTTCCTGAAGTTCAATGACCACCGGCGTTCCATCCGCCAGCAAGGCGCAGGGAAGATAGGACACGTAGCTTGGCTGTGGAATCAACACCTCATCGCCCGGATTCAACATCGCGCGCAAAGCCAAATCAATCGCCTCACTGCCGCCTACCGTAACCAAAACTTCCGTGGCCGGATCGTAATGGACGTGGGCCCGGCGTTCCAGATACTGGCAGATTTCCTCCCGGAGCGGCATCAAACCGCTGTTGGAAGTATAAAAAGTGCGTCCCTTTTTTAAGGAATAGATGCCTTCTTCCCGGACATGCCAAGGGGTATCAAAATCCGGCTCCCCCACTCCCAGGGAGATCGCATCGGGCATCTCGCTGACAATATCAAAAAATTTTCGGATACCAGACGGCTCCAATTCTACTACTTTATCGGATAAAAAATTTCTCATGGCATGATCAACATCCTTTCATCCCGAACTTCTTCCGCCAGCACCGTCCCATGATCTTTGTACTTCTTCAGCACAAAATGGGTGGCCGTACTTAAAACCGCCTCCATCGGACTCAATTTGTCCGCGACAAACTGCGCCACCTCCCGCATAGTCCTTCCTTCCAGAATCACAGTAAAATCAAAAGCGCCGGACATCAGATAGATGGCCTGCACTTCCGGATAATGGTAGATCTGCTCCGCAATGCTGTCAAAGCCCATTCCACGTTGAGGCGTCACCTTCACCTCGATCAGCGCCGTCACCTTATCATTCCCGGCTTTCTCCCAATTAATCAAGGTATGATAACCGCCGATCACCTTCTCTTTTTCCATCGCTGCGATTTCTGCGGCTACCGCTTCCTCCGGTTCCCCCAGAAGAATCGCCATATCATGAGCGCTGATACGCGCATTCTTTTCTAAGATAGTCAAAATTTTATTTCTCAACCTGAACTCCTTTCTCCCAGAATCCCCAGGCGTTCCAACTCATCCGGCTGCGGCTTTGTCAGATAGCGGATCCCCTCCGCACCTGCCACGACACGTCCCTTGTTCCCATCGGTACGGCCAATGATGGTCCCTTCCGTCCAATTTCCATTCTCCACGAAAAAAAGCGTCCCGCTGGACAATAACTGATAGGGCGTCACATCCAAAATCTCACAAATTTCGATCGTATCCTGCCGCACTGGAATCCGGGAAAGTTCCACATAAAGGCCCGTTCCCGCCGCCTCTCCCAGCCTCCAAAGCGCGCCAAAAATCCCACCTGTTCCAATCGGTTCAGAACAAAGTACGGCCGTTTCCAGCGTCTCTTTTTCCGGCATTCTTTTTGCCTTTTCCACAAACGACGCCGGAAGACGCTTTAAAAGTTGATTTTCAAAATACCTGGCCAGATATGCCGTCCCCAAATCCCCGGCTGTGCCGGTCATCACAATATCCATTAGAATAGACTCAGGATGCCGGTCATCAATGGCACCACCATGCAAATAATCAGCAGGCTCACAATGACCCAGACAATCCCTCTTTTTGAATTTTTATTCTTAAAATTGAACATCCTTTATTTCCTTTCCTGATTCTCCTTCGCAGAAGGACAGATATCCGTTAAAAAGCAATTTCCACAATCCGGCTTCCGCGCCGTACAAATGGTACGCCCCAAGGTAATAATATGAATGTTGTAGAGAATCCAGTGATCTTCCGGCAGCACCTTCATCAGGTCAAATTCCACCTTCACCGGATCCTCTTCCTCGGTAAAGCCCAGCTTTTTTGAAATCCGTTTTACATGGGTATCCACCACAATGCTTGGCTCATAGTAGATATTGCCGCGGATCACATTGGCCGTCTTACGTCCGACTCCCGCCAGCCCCGTCAATTCCTCCAGGCTGCGAGGGACTTCCCCGCCGTATTTTTCCACCAAATCCTTGGCGCAGGAAATGATATTTTTCGCTTTGTTGTGATAAAATCCAGTGGAATGGATATCTTTCTCAAGCTCCGCTAAATCCGCCTGCGCAAACTTTTCCAGAGTATCGTATTTTTGGAACAAATCCTTTGTCACCACGTTTACACGGGCGTCGGTGCACTGGGCGCTCAAAATCACCGCAATCAGCAGCTGCCAAGGCGTTTCATAATTGAGATAGCAGCGAAACTCCGTCCCATACTCCCGATCCAAGCGCCGAAGCGCCTCCGAAACCCGTTCTTCCCTCGTCATTGCTTAAGCTTCCGCAAGAGCGGCCTTCTCCGGATGCTTTTCCATCCATCCCTTCGCATAGCTGCATGAAGTCCGCGTTTTCCAGCCGTTCTCCTCAATCTTTTCTACCGCCGCGGCCATCAGTTTCCCGGCCACGCCTTGACCTCTTAATTTATCCGACACAAAGGTGTGGTTTAAATCTACCACGCCAGGCGCTACCTCCGGAAAATCAATTTCCGCCAAAAGTTCGCCATCCTCCGCTTCGGCATAAATCCGGTGCTCTTCATACATGAATTCCATCCTGTTCTCCTTTTCCGGCCTTTTTGGCCAATGGGTAAATTAAAATCGCTGCATTATGATTGAAAGGACTGCGGCGCCGGTAGTCAAACACCAGCATCTGCCTCTCGCCGTCATCCTGTTCCAAAACTTCCACATGGAGCGCCCGCGCCAATTCCTTTGCCCCGCAATCGGCATAATGAGGGAAAAGCGCATGGCTTTCCGCCTCCCGTTTCCAAAAATCACGGATAACCTCCCGGTAGGGCGTAAGATCCGGGCCAAAGGAAGGCCGGCTCTTTAGATTTTCTCTGGCGTAGCAATCCGCTAAAAGCGCCGCTATAAATTCTTTTTCTTCCGTCCGGGACACGGTGGAGAAAAACTCCAATAAAATCTCATATTTCCGGATGCGGGAAGAGGGCAAAACAAAGAGTTGGTTCTCTCGAAAATAATCCGCCAAAGCTTCATACATGGCAAAAGGGCTGGGAAAATATGCTTCCAAAACATCCAAAGAACGCAAGAATTGGCCGCTGTTATAGTAGATTTCAAGCACTGCTTCGATCTCCTTTAACCGAAGAACCTCTTCGGCAGAAAGCCATCTCGTCCGCAATACTTCATAGGGCGGTTTCCGCGTCGCTAAAATCCCATACTCCTGCGCCTTTTTCTCCATATAAGAGCCCTTCAGCACTTTCAGGAAACCCAGCTGGAGCTGTTCCGGCTTTAGGGCATAGACCTGATCGAAAGACCTGCCAAAGCTCCTATAATCCTCGTAGGGAAGCCCTGCGATCAAATCCAAATGTTGATGGATATTTTCCCACGAGCGAATTTCCTCCACCACTGCGGCCACCCGTGAAAAGTCCATATGCCGCCGTATCTCCCGAAGGGTTTGTTCATTGGTAGACTGAACGCCGATCTCCAACTGTACCGCGCCTGGGCGCATGTCCTTTAAAACCGCCAGCATTTCCTCATCCAATAAATCAGCGGCGATCTCAAAGTGGAAATTCGTCACGCCATTGTCATGATCCCGCAAAAAACGCCAAATCGAAAGCGCATGGTCGCGTCGACAATTAAAGGTGCGGTCGATAAACTTCACCTGGGGAACGTTTCTATCCAAAAAGAATTGAAGTTCCTCCTGCACCTTGGAAATACTCCGAAAATCCAGAATCTTTTCAATGGAAGAAAGGCAATAGCTGCAGGAAAACGGGCAGCCGCGGCTGCTCTCATAATACATGATTCGGTTTTCAAATCCACTCAAATCCCGGTACCAAAAAGGAATCTCCGATAAGGGAAGGGATTTCTTTTCTCCTCTTAAAATCCGCTCCGCCGGAGCGCCAAGCCCCTCCTGGTAACGCTGAACCAGTTCTGCGAAGACCGATTCTCCCGGCCCTGTCATCACGCCGGTAACCGGAAGGCGGCTCAGCACATCCTCCGCGTCATAGCTCACCTCCGGTCCTCCCAGCCAAATGTCCGTCTCCGGCAGCATAGGACGCAGATCAAAAATCAGTTCCTCCACCATCGACAGGTTCCAAATATAGCAGGAAAATGCCAGGACATCCGGACGACGCCGAAAAAGGTCTCCACGAACCATGTCCAAAGAATGATTGATCGTATACTCCACGATTTCCACAGATTCTCCAGCGGCTCCGGCACAAGCCTTTAAGCTGTATACCGCGGGATTTGAATGGATATATTTCGCGTTAATCGCAACCAGCAAAATTTTCATGTGTTTTATTATATAGCTTTTCGAAAAAGAAGGCAAGCCTTTCCCTTGTGGGAATAGCATGGAAATGCTACAATGATACAAAAGATATTCGGGGGTAAAAGATCTCTTGTTAAGAAGTATCGAAATATTTTGTAGAGTTTCGGAGCGAGTACTTCTAAGATTTCGCAAATTTGTGAAAAGCATTCACAAAAACAAGAAACTCGCTGCGCTCAAACAGTCTTGTTTTTGTTCATAACACAAATTTTCGGAATCGAAGAAGTACTATCGCTCCTGCAAATACAAAATATTTCGATACTTCTTAACAAGAGATCTTTCGAGCCCAACATCATATCATAAAGGAGAAGAACGGCATGGAAATCGAGAGAAAGTTTTTAGTGAAAAAAATCCCGGAGAATTTGGAGCAGTACCCCTGCCTCTTTCTGGAGCAGGCGTATCTTTGCACCTCGCCTGTCGTCCGAGTCAGGAAAGAAAACGACGATTACTACCTGACCTATAAAGGAAAAGGAAAGATGATCCGCGAAGAATACAATTTACCTCTCACCCAAGAGGCCTATGAACATCTGCTGGCAAAAGCAGACGGAGAAAAAATTAGCAAAAGGCGGTTCAAAATCCCTTTAACGCCTTATACCGTGGAACTGGATCTTTTTGACGGAATCCTGGAGGGTCTTGTCATCGCCGAAGTAGAATTTCCCACGGAAGAGGAAGCTCTCTGCTTCACCCCTCCCGCCTGGTTTCAGGCTGATGTCACCAACGACCACCGTTACCACAACAGCTTTCTCAGCCAAATTCATACGGTCAAAGAAAAAAACGAAATCTTTGTCCCGTAAAGTCCGGCTTTTACAACGATTTCGTTTTCCCATGGTCATATAAAATTTTTACAAAGAGAACGGACGGCTCTTATCTTTCATATTAGCTGCTGTTCATTGATCATAAGCTTAAATTTCAAGCCAAGTTTTTCCGCGGCTTTACGGCAAAGAATCATACGGTTCAGAAAAATCTCAAAATAGTCCATGACGGAACCAAAATGGGTATCCACCGATAATTTCAGCTTGATCAGCGTGTGCGCTTCGTTGATTTTTAACTCAGATTTTGTAACGGAATAATTCACTCTATCATGAATATCAAAATTGTGAATATCCGGATTCCGTACACGGGAACGGCGTACATCCGATTTATCCGCTAAAATAAGGGCGGCCGCCACAGCATTGACCGGCACGCCGGTCCCCTCGTCATGATTTCCGATTGCCGTAGTAATAACTGCGATTTCTTTTGGAATAAAATTCATTTTATCTAACAGGCGAAATGCCATGACTGCGCCGCTTTGGCTGTGATCAATCCGATTGACCAAATTCCCAATATCATGCAAATATCCCGCAATCTTTGCCAGCTCGGCTTCTCTTTTCGAATACTCCAACGTTTCTAAAATATATCCGGCTGTTTTTGCCACATGAGTAACGTGAGCGAAGCTGTGTTCCGTAAATCCAAGCGCAAGCAAAGAAGCGTCCGCTTCCGTAATATAAGTTTGTATATCCTTGTTTTTCCTGATTTCTTCGTAGGTGATCATGTCTCCCTTTCTATAAGTAAAGAAGCAATTCGGATAAGCGTTTATCAGCACCGTTTCCATAGAACGATTTACGTATTCCTCGGAAATATAACCGTAATGGTAGTTCCGCTGTTTACCATACTTCGTAGTTCAATCGCCGCGCCATGCAGTCTTGCCGCGTGTTTGACGATGGAAAGTCCAAGGCCCGTGCCGCCGGTTTCTTTCGAGTGGCTTTTGTCCACCCGATAAAAGCGCTCAAAGATTCGTTCCTGATGCTCCGCCGGAATCCCTATTCCTGTATCGGTGACGATCAGCGTTACAAGCTCGTCTTCCGCTCTTAACGTCACGGAAACAGAGCCACCTTTACGGTTATATTTGATTGCGTTATCGCAAAGATTATAAACAATGCTTCCCAACAGCTGAGGAATACCATAGAGAACGGCATGCTCTCCGTGCAGCTCAATTCTTATCGCCGCGCGCTCCGCCTCCGGCGCAAGCGCCGTTACAACATCATCCGCAATAGAAAACAGATCTGTCTCTTCCCATTTCATATCATCCGCACCTTCGTCCAAATGAGAGAGCTTAATGATATCTTCGACCAGACGTATCATACGTCCCGCTTCCGTATAGATCTGCTTTGAAAAATTCGGAATATCTCCCGGCTTTACCATCCCATTTACCAAAAGCTCCGCACAGCCGGAAATCGTATGAAGGGGGGTTTTTAGCTCATGGGAAACATTAGCGGTAAATTCTCGCCGCATCTGCTCGTTTTTTTCTTTTTCCGTTACATCAAGCAGCAAGAGCACCGTTCCGGTCATTTCGCCGCCGGACAGCACCGGGCTTGCGTCAAGCTGATAGGTTCCCACGCTAAAATCTATCACCGTTTCCGCATGCTCTCCATTCTCTACTTTATGAAGAAGCGCCGTCAACGCGGGATTGCGGCTAACGGAAAGAATATCCTTGCCGACAGCGGAAGACTCTATATCAAACAGCTCCGACGCCGCACGGTTGATGCTCAGTATCTCACCCTTTCGGTTCAAAAGCACAAGCCCCTCCGTCATGCCCCCTGTCACGGTGTCAAATTCGCTTTGTTTGCGTCTCATTTCCTCTGTCTGCCTTTTGATCTGTCGCTGCTGCACGTCGATCCGATGGAGCAGAGGGGACAGCTCGCTATATCCGTCGTTGCTCAACGGATCATCCAGATTCAGTTCGTTGAGCGGCTTGACAATCTTTTTCGACAAGCGGGATGCCAGAACGATTGACAAAATGACCGCAATAGCAAAAATCACACAGATCGGCTGCAGCATACCGAGCGTCAACACGAACAGAGAGTGCTGCGTTACCGAAAGCCGCAGCACGGTTCCGTCCGATAGCCGCTTTGCGCTGTAAAGGTAACGTTCCGTCAAAGTAGTGGAATAGCGGGAGCTTTCGCCATTCCCCTCGGTAAACGCTTCTTTTACTTCTTCACGCTCCAAATGGTTTTCCATATCGCCCGCGTCAGAAACACTGTCATAAATCACGCTTCCGTCCGTTCCGATCCATGTAATACGGCAATTTTGAATGTCCAGCCCTTCCAAATATTGGAGCGATTCATCCTGGACGCCTTGAGCGGCAAGATCCGTTTGGATTCTAAGTTGCCTTTGCTGGACGCCCGAAAAGTAATCATAAAGAACGGTCATAAACAGCAGCGCCGACGCAAGAAATACGCTGATTCCCACGGCGGATATTGTGCGGAAAATTTTTTTTGTCATAGCCTCGCCTCCATCCGATATCCGACGCCGCGGACCGTCTCAATATATTCTCCGCAGCAGCGGAGCTTTGTTCTCAGCGTACCGATATGTACATCAACCGTTCGGGTTTCCCCAACATAATCCGATTCCCAGATGTTTTTCAGAAGCTGGTCACGGGTAAAAACCCTACCGGGATTTTCCATAAACAAACGGAGCATTTCATACTCTTTTAGGGTGAGCTCAATACGCTCACCCTCCACAAATACGGTATGGCACCCCCTGTTAAGCTCCAGCTTTCCCATCTGAAGGAGCTGTGAAGCTTCCTTTTTGCTCGTTCTGCGAAGCACCGCTTTCACGCGGGACACCATTTCCATCATACCAAAAGGCTTCGCGAGATAATCATCCGCTCCAAGATCAAGACCGATTACCTTGTCATATTCCGTCCCTTTAGCCGTCGCCATAATCACCGGAATATCCGCCGTGGCTACATCATCCCGCAGCCATTTCAGGATTGCGATACCGTCCTGCCCCGGAAGCATAATATCTAGTATGACCAGTTTTGGCATTTTCTTTTCTAAAGCGGAAAAGAAAGCTGTTCCGTCCTCGAACCCCATCGCCTCAAGTCCGGCGGCATTTAGAGCATATATCATCAAATCACGAATGGCCTGATCATCTTCCACGCAAAAAATCATATGGGAGCGCCTCCTTATCCTTCACTCACTTTCTCTAATTATCTTCATTATACGGAGGCAAAGTTAAATTTGTTGTCTTGATATTGTAAAATCCATGTAAAGTCAGCGGCAATTTCATTCCTTATTGCCTGTAATACAAAACAACACCCATTTCGCAATTTCCGCCGCATGATCGCCCATCCGTTCAAAATACTTAGCGATCATCAGGAGGTCCAGCGTCTTCTCTCCGTTTGCCGCAGGATTGCCAAACTGCACGATCAGTCGTGTCTTGATTTCATCAAAATAACCGTCCACCACATCATCGTAGGCGACAACCGCTTTTGCCAAATCCACATCTCGCTTTACAAAAGCGTCGATACTGTCCGTCACCATTTTAATCGTAGCTTTTGCCATATCCTGAATCGGCAGCGTATGATCGAACGCGGAAACATTTGCCATGGTCACGATCTCCGCAATGTCCCCCGAATTATCCCCAATGCGCTCCATATCTGTCACCATCTTCAGCGCGGAGGATATTACCCTCAGATCCGTAGCAACCGGTTGCTGCTGCAGAAGCAATTTCATACACATGGCTTCAATATCCCTTTCTTTCCTGTCTATCTCAGCCGAAAGCTCTGGGACCCCTCCCGCAAGCTTTACATCACCTTTTGCCAGCGCTTTTGCCGCCATGGCAATGGCGCTTTCACAAAGCGCGCCCATTTGAATCAGCTCTTTATGTAAGAGTTCCAGCTGTTCATCAAATTTTGACCTCATTTATCCAAACCTCCCTGTAATATAATCCTCCGTGCGCTTGTCTTTCGGCTGTGAAAACATCGCTTCGGTCTCAGAAAATTCCACCAAGTCGCCCAGCAGAAAGAATGCTGTGTTGTCCGAGATACGGACAGCCTGCTGCATATTGTGCGTTACGATAATAATCGTATATTTTTCCTTCAGCTTCATAGCCAACTCCTCAATATGAGAAGTCGAGATGGGATCCAGCGCGGAAGTCGGCTCGTCCATTAAAAGGATTTTCGGTTCCACCGCAAGGGCGCGGGCAATGCAAAGGCGTTGCTGCTGACCGCCGGAAAGCCCCAGCGCGTTCTTTTTCAGCCTATCCTTGACTTCTTCCCAAATAGCGGCGTCACGCAGAGAACGCTCCACGATATCATCCAGCTTTATCTTACTTTTGATCCCGTGCGTTCGCGGGCCATAAGCAATATTGTCATAAATACTCATGGGAAAAGGGTTCGGCTTTTGAAACACCATGCCGATATTTTTTCTCAGCTCGTTTACATCCACAGAAGAATCATAGATATTCTCTCCGTTATACATGACGTCACCTGTTATTTTTACATCGGGTATCAAATCGTTCATCCGGTTAAGCGTTTTCAAAAATGTGGACTTCCCGCAGCCGGAGGGTCCGATCAACGCGGTAATACTTTTTTCAGGAATATTTATACGAATGTTTTTCAGCGCCTGTGATTTTCCATACCATAAGCACAGATCTTTTACTGTTATAATTGTATTCATTGATTTCTCCTTTTCCCAAAATGCCGACTGACCAATGTTGCGGCAAGATTGATCAAGAGCGTCAGAAGCATCAAGATCGCGGCAATGGCAAAAGCCACTTCAAACTCGCCCTGTTCCTTCGCGTAAACATATAATGCTACCGTCAGTGTACTGCCCGAAGCGGAAAGCCCCTCGAATAATCCATATAATTCATGGGCAAATCCGGCGGTGAATAAAAGCGCTGCCGATTCCCCCAGAATTCTTCCGATGGAAAGGATGCAGCCCGTGATCACGCCGTCCACGCACCCGGGAAGCACCACAGTACGGATAACCCGCCATTTTCCTGCTCCAAGCCCGAAGGCCCCCTCCCGATAGCTTACCGGTACAGTTTTCAGACTTTCCTGGGTGGTACGCATAACCGTCGGCAGATTCATGATGGAAAGGGTCAGTGCACCTGCTAAAAGCGAGGTTTTCATGTTTAAAAAGCCGCAAAAGAACAGCATTCCCACTAAACCGTAGATAATGGAAGGAATACCGGAAAGGGTTTCCGCGGCATATTCGATCATACTTACAAGCCTTTTGTTCTTCGCATACTCGGTCAGATAGACAGCCGCTCCCACGCCGAGAGGAATCACAAAAACAAGCGCAGCTAGGATAATATACAGCGTATTCAGAATGTCTGGCAGAATCCCAATCCGGTCTTCCAGGTAACTCGGCTTAGTAGAAAGCAACTCCCAGGTGATATGAGGGACTCCTTTCCACAAAATATATCCCAGCAGGAAGAGTACCAGTGCGCCCGTAATTCCCACCGAGATCCCCATCAAGAGCTTCACCCAGAAGATAAAATGATTTCTTTTCCTGTCCATTTTATCCCTCCTTATTCCGCTTTAGAAAAAAATTCAACGAAGCGTTGATAAGCATAATGAAGAAAAATAAAACCAAAGCAATGGAAAACAGTGCCTGCCGTTGTAAACCGGAGGAATAGGCCATCTCCGAAGCCACCGCCGTAGTGAGAAACCGCACGCTTCCGAAAAGTGACGGCATATTGGCAACATTGCCCGCGACCATCATGACCGCCATGGCCTCTCCAATCGCGCGCCCGACGCCGAGCACTACCGCCGCGGCAATCCCGCTTTTTGCCGCCGGTACCGAAACTCGAAAATAGGTTTCAACCGGTGTCGCTCCAAGCGCGAAAGACGCGTCCTCATATTCCCTTGGAACTGCCTCCAGCGCCGTGATCGATACTTTGATGATCGAGGGCAGAATCATCACCGCCAGGATAAGAATCGCGGCAAACAGACTGGCTCCGTCCGGAATAGCAAACACCTGCCGGATAGCAGGAACAAGCACGATCATTCCCACAAGGCCATATACCACCGACGGAATCCCCGCAAGCAGGCTCACCGCCGCGTTCATCACAGCCCTCACACCTGTCGGCGCGAGCTTGGCAAGGTATACCGAGGTCAAAAAACCTATTGGCAGGCCGATGATAATTGCGCCTGCCGTACCATAAATACTGGTCAAAATAAACGGAAGAATTCCGTAGGAGGGATTTGCCGCCGTAGAAGCCCATTCCTTTCCGAACAAAAACTTCCAAATGCCGATCTGGCGAATGGCCGGAATACCGGATAGGACAAGATAAACCGTAATCAGCAGAACAAATCCCATCGTAATCAGTCCCAGTATTAGAAATCCTCCGTGAACAGCGGCTTCAAACGCTTTCTTTTTATTTTTCATTGCCATGTTCCTTTCACGATTGATAAAACGACGGCTATAAAAGCCGCCGTTTTGGTTAAAACCGCTTTATTTTACCGGTACGGCGCCTGCCTTTTGAATCACTTCCGAAGCCTCCGCCGATGTAATATAATCGAAGAATTTCTGCGCCGCATCGGACAGCTTCGCGTCCGTTTTGGTCACCAGCACGAAATTACGCTGTACGGTATAGCTTCCATCTTTAATCGTAGCCTCTGTGGGTTCCACACCGCCGACCTTGAGCGCTTTTACGTTATCTTTTATGGAAGCGAGAGACGCATATCCGATCGCTGCAGGATTTGAGGATACCGTAGTGATTACATCCCCGGTGGATGTCAGCTCCTGCTTCAAAGCACATTTGTCCTTTGTGCCGGTAATGGATTCGAAGCCGTCGCGGGTTCCGCTGCCGCTTTCTCTGCCGATCAGTACAATTTCAGCGTCTTTACCGCCTACTTCTTTCCAGTTTTTAATTTCACCCGTGTAGATTTTAGCGATATCTTCCAAAGCAAGATCCGCCACCGGATTTTCAGGATGAACGATGATTGCGATACCATCATAGGCAAGAACCGTTCCGGTAAGTCCCTTCGCCTTTTCTTCATCTTTTAAGTCCCTGCTGGAAAGTCCGATGTCGCATCGACCCTCTGCTACCGCCATGATACCCGTACCGGATCCCGTCGGATTATATGTAACAGTGATACCATCGTTATTTGCCTCAAAGGTTTCCTTCAAAGATCCGATCACCTTTTCCATGGAGGTGGATCCGTCGGCAGCAACCGTTCCGGTTATTTCGCTCTGCGCCGGCGCAGCTTCCGTCTTTCCGGCCTCCGTCTTTCCGGCTCCCGTCTGCACTGCCTCATCCTGCTTTCCGCATCCCGCGAACATAGACAAAAGGCAAACTACTGCCAAGCCAAGTACTGCTGTTCTGATTGTTTTCATCATCATCTTCTCCTTTTTTATCATTCTCTTGATCACGGCTTCATTATATCGTCGGGATATCAAATTTGTTACCATGTCATTGTAAAATCGAAGTAAAGAAATTTAATAGAAAAGTATTAGAATGGATATCCTATATTATTTGATTTCCAAAAACGGGAAAGTTTCTAAAGAAATATAGGTGAAGCATCTTTCATCATACGTTTTCCATAAAAAAATATTGACAACCTATTTTCTACATGCTAATATATGTGTACCGTATACGGTATACGGAATTTCCTTTTTGGTTGAAACTCATACTATGGATCAACCAAAACACGGTAAGTAGAAAAGGAGGAAACAATGAGAAAAACAAAACGATTTGCAGCGGCAGTTCTGACAGGTACCATGCTGCTCAGCCTTCTGTCCGGCTGTGGAAACAGTGGAACCACCACCACGGCAGCGCCGGGAACCACTCCCGCTGCCAATGCAGAAACCACAGCGCCTACTTCTAACACAGAAGCTCCTACGGAGAAGACAGAAAGCGGTTATCCGGAAAAGGATATTACCGCGGTCTGCCCTTATGGCGTAAGTTCCGGCATTTACAGCGACGCGACTATGTTGACTTCCATGGTAGAAGAACACTTGGGCGTTGGCGTTGGCGTCATAGATAAAGCCGGCGCTGCTGGAGCAGTTGGAACCGAGTATTACATGACTCAGAAATCCGACGGCTATACAATTTTGATCTGCTCGGAAAGCATCTCCGCGTTCCTGAGCAACGAAACCTCGGAAATCACCTATGATGATGTTACTCCTGTTCTGTTGCTTTACCAAAAGGTTTTCGGTATCGCCGCCTCGGTAAATTCTGGTTACACCACCCTGGAAGAGCTGGTACAGGCTGCGAAAGAAAATCCTGGAAAAATCAATGTTGGAACAACCGGAGCCGGCAGTGTACATGACATCCTGTTCGACTTTGTGGAAGCCGCCTATGATGTAAAATTCAACCGGGTTGCTTTCGATAGCTCGGGCGATGCCAATACGGCCGTTATGTCCGGAGAAATCGATGCGACCGCCATTGGACCGCAGACCGGAGGCACCGCTCTCTTAGAGGCAAAATCTGTTGTACCGCTTGTAATGTGGACTTCCGAGGATATCGGAGGCGTTTACGAAGGAATCCCGGTTGCCGGCCAAATCGAGGAGCTGAAACAGTATGTTCCTTACGGCCCGTTCACCATGGTTGCTGTAAAAGCCGATACGGATCCCCAGATCGTAGAGACGTTAAGAGAAGCTTTCACAAAAGTATATGAAAGCGCCGACTATCAGGAATATCTGGACAGCGTGTATGGCATCCGTCTTGGACTGTCCGGCGAGGAAGCTACCGCATGGCTGAAAGACAATCAGGCTAAACTGATGTGGGCTCTCTACGACACGGGCGCCAGCACAGTCAATCCGGAAGATCACGGAATTGCACGCCCCTAATCAATAGCAGGAGGAACCATGGATAAAAAAACATATCAAAGAAAGGAATACCCGATTATTTTCCTTTTCTTTCTCTTCTCCATCATTGCTGGAATTGAATCCTGGAAATTATTCGTCAAGTATCCGGGCGCCGAGAAAGCAGGGTTTTATCCCCTGCTTCTCTCCGGAGTGATGTGTCTATTTTGCCTGCTTTCTTTCTTAGAAGCGGTGAAGACGGCAAAAACTTTGCCGAAGACAGATGAGAAGGCTTCCCTAAAGAAAATTGCGAAAGAAGAAGTTCCAGTGAAGACGCTTTTGACCGCCGCCCTGGTGGTTGCTTATATTCTTTTATTTGCCTTCACCAACTTCTATATCGCAACGGGGGTATTCCTGTTGGTCAGTATCTCAATCTTGGGGAAATCCCGCGGAAAGCAGTTGTTCAAAAACCTGCTTATCTCGCTGGGAAGCCTGGTCACCGTATGGCTTGTGATGGAAAAAATCTTTGCCATCCATCTATCCATGTAGGGAGGGGTCTATGAATCTTTCAGAATTACTTGTCGTATTTTTGCAGCCGGAGCTTCTTTTATACCTGACCGGCGGCATTATATTCGGCCTATATGGAGGAGCTATTCCAGGAATTTCTGTGGCAATGGCCGCCTCGTTAGCCGTCTCCATGACATTTACCTGGGATGCGATGCCAGCCATCGCCGTGATTATCGGCGTACATATCGGCGGCGTATACGGTGGATCCCGTTCTGCGATCCTGCTCAATGTACCTGGCACCCCCGCCTCGCTGGCCACTACCTTTGATGGTTATCCCATGGCAAAAAAAGGAGAAGCCGCCCACGCGCTGGTAACTACCGCCGTTGAATCCGTGGTAGGCGGAGTTCTTGGAGCTCTTGCCCTTCTGATCGCGGCTCCGCTGCTTGTCAAGTTGGCGCTTCTCTTTGCTCCAAGAGATTACTTTATGATATCCCTGATGGGAATTTTGCTGCTAGGAAGCCTCAGCGGCGGTTCTTTTCCGAAGGCTGTCTTTGCCGGTATTTTCGGCATGTTCCTCGGCTGTATCGGTATGGACGGCATGACTGCTGTAAAACGTTTTACCTACGGCAGCATTAACCTGATGTCTGGAATAGACATGATCGCCGTCTGTATCGGAATGTTTGGACTTTCCGAGTGCTTATTCCAAATCGGAGATCCCGGTTCCGTAGAAGCCAAAAAGCAAAAGATCGGTAAGATTCGCATCAATGTGAAAGAAGTAGTCGAACACTTTCCCCTGGCGCTTCGCTCCTCCCTGATTGGCATCGCCATCGGCGCGCTTCCGGGAACCGGCGGCAATATTGCTTCCATTGTTGCTTATAGCCAGGCGAAAAAAAACGTTAAGAACCCGAAGGTTCCCTTCGGCGAAGGTGCCATCGAAGGTCTGGTTGCGCCGGAAAGTTCCAACAATGCGGCAGTGGGAGCTTCCTATATCCCGATGCTCTCTCTCGGAATTCCTGGAGATACCACGGCCGGCCTGCTGATCGCCGCGCTCTATATGCACGGAATCACTCCTGGCCCGACTTTGTTTGACAATTCCAGCGATATTTATCACTTAATCATCGCATGTATTTTGATCGGCAATATCATTTTACTTCCGGTCAGTCTTTCCGGTCTTCGCTTTTTCGCTAAGATCGCTGAGATTCCGAAGCATGTGATGCTCCCGATTATTATCATGCTGTGCGTCGTCGGTGCTTACGCCACCAACGGCAGTATGTGGGATGTCTATGTGATGCTGGTAATGGGCGTCATCGGCTATTTCATGAGAATTCACGATTTCCCTACTGGCTCTGTGGTTTTGGGACTGATTCTTGGGAGCCTGATCGAGTTGAATTTCCGCCGTCATGTTCAATCCACTTACGGAGAACTCGGAACATTTTTCCAGGGTATTGTAACAAACCCTCTCTCTTGCGTCATCTTTATCGTCCTGATCCTCATTTTCGTCGGGCAGGTTCCCGCCGTAAAACAGTGGAAGGCCAAAAGAAAGGAACGCAAAAATAGTTAGAAATCAATAGAAAAGGATGTAGAAATAATGAGTGTCACTGAATTTAGCTGTGCGCACTGTGGCGTATACGCATGTAAGTCGGAAAAGAACCAGAATTACCCCAAATTTTGTCTTACTACTCAGGATGTAGAGGGGAAGCCAATTGCCGAGGAGATAAAAAAAATCCAGGAACATCTAAAAGAGGATAACGAAGATTCCCGCATTTATCACGCTTCCGCGGAGACAGAGGGTCTTTTCTTTGGACAATATACTCGTGTGGAGGAAGTTCTGGAATTTGCCCGGCGCATGGGATATCACAAAATTGGCATTGCTACCTGCCATGGCCTGATCCGGGAAACCAAGATCTTTACCAAAATTCTGGATGCCAAAGGCTTTGACTACTATGTTGCTGGATGCAAGGTGGGAAGCTTAGATAAAACGGAAATCGGAATCCCAGACGAGATCAAAATCAATCCCGGCGGATTTGAAGCAACCTGCAACCCAATCCTTCAGGCCAAGATTTTAAACAGTCATAAGACAGACATGAACGTCATTATGGGCCTTTGCGTCGGTCATGACTCGCTTTTCATCAAATACTCCGACGCGATCGTCACAACGTTGATCACCAAAGATCGGGTGATGGGCCATTCTCCCGCCCTGGCTTTGTATACGGCGGAAGAATATCGCCCTTACCTGCTGGAAGCAGATAAAGCAGAGTAACAAAGGCTGGTCTCTCTTCCATTGACAAAAAAAGGGAAATCCAGTAGACTAGCCTTAGAATCAAAAACAACGAAACATAATGGAGTGAATCGTGGCAGAGAGATTTATTTTTAACAGTTTAAATGAACAAGCTTATCTTCTCATCAAAGAGAGGATTTTAAGTAAAGAGTTTCCGCCTGGAATGCGTTTGGTAGACTCCGCTTTAGCGGAACAATTTGGCATCAGCCGCACCCCGTTTCGCGATGCGATCCGTAAGTTGGCTGACGAAGGCCTGGTCATTCCCGCCGGGAAAAAAGGATACTGTGTCTTCACTCCTACAGCAAAAGACCTTACGGAGATCTATGAAGCACGTCACATCATTGAGGAAGCAGCTATTCAAAAACTGATTTCAGAGGTAATCTCCCAGAACCCATCTGTCCTCTCTGGAATCGAAGAAGCCTACCGGCAAATGATGGATTCGGATCTGGATCAAAAAAAGCAAGTGGAAAAAACAGAAGATTTCCATATGAGCCTTATTCTGCCGATGGATAACTCTCGTCTGGCCACTTACTATAAAGATCTCCTGACTCAGACTCGTGTATTCCGATGCAGCACTTTTTTGAATCAGGAAAAGCAGATTCGAACCCAGCACTGCCACGAAAAGTTGTTTTCTGCCATTAAAAACCAAAATCTAGAAGAAGCTCTGGAAGCGCTTCGAGAACACAATCGGGTCGGTATTGAGATCGATATGGGTGATGTTCTAAAATAGACTCTATCGCGTAAAAAGGAATATGTCCCAGCCGTTTAACGGCTGGGACATATTTTTTACTCATGCATATAATCCAACGGATCTACCGGCGTACCATCTTTGGTCACGCCAAAGTATAAATTGCATCCTTCCACTACATAATACTTGGTAGGAGCGTCTAAGGAAGCCATCACCTCACCGGCAGCCACTGTATCTCCGGTAGAAACATGGACGGTCTTCAGCTGTCCATAGGTAGCCTCATATCCGCCGCCCATATCAAGGACGATATAGTTTCCGATTTCCTCGTTGTTGTTAATCTCTTTTACCACGCCGGCAGACGCAGCGGCAACCTCCATGTCCGGCGCTCCCTGAATCAAAATGGCAGGGCTTACCCGGTAAGATTCCAAGGTCGGATAGAATACCGTAGTATCCATACTAAACTCACGCAGGACTTCGCCTTCAATGGGCCATTTCAGAGAATCCTCCTCGGAAAATACTGGCGCGGCAACTTCCGCTTCGGTCGATTCTGTCTCAGATGGTTTCTCCGTAACAGGTTCTGTGGTCATAGGCTCCGTCTCCGTCGGACGAGCGGCTACCGGGCGCTCCGGTTTTACCTGAGGCGTCTCGGTCTGCTTCACCGAAGGTGAAGGCAGTTCGCCCACCGCCTCCGTTGTGCCATACACCACCTGCTCCGGAGACTCATCCATCGGAAGGTACTGGCTTTCCGGGCTTTCCTCGGAACCTTTGCCAATCAACATTGCGCCCGTAGCGGCAATGCCGACTGCCAGAATTCCTACTGCCAGAGAATAAAACAAACGTCCACTAAAAAATCTTTTGAATTTATTCACATCGTCACCCCTATCTTTACTTCTGGTTCATCAGTTGATAGGGATAGTGTTGACATGTTACGGAAATGTTATTCATTTCCTTTCAGCTTTTTTAGATGCCAGATCTCATCTACATACTCCTGAATGGTACGGTCAGAAGAAAATTTTCCGGAACACGCCACATTTAAAATCGCGGCCCGGTTCCACCAATCCGAGTTTCGGTACGCCGCCTCCACACGTTTTTGAGCCGCCTCATAGGATCGAAAATCTTTTAAAATAAAGTAGGTATCCGCCTTAGCCGTATTTTTTGTATTGAGCAGCGAATTGTAGAGCGGCCGGAACAGCTCCGGATTTTCCGGAGAATAAAATCCATTGATTAACTGCATCAGCACCTGGCGAATGCCCGCATCCTGACGGAAAATCTCCATAGGATCATAGCCGCCCTCCTTTTCATAGCGGATAACCTCTGCAGCCGAAAGACCGAATAAAAACGCATTCTCTTCTCCTACTTCCTCTACAATCTCCACGTTGGCGCCATCCATGGTACCCAGAGTCAAGGCGCCGTTTAGCATAAATTTCATGTTTCCCGTCCCGCTGGCTTCCTTACTGGCTGTGGAAATCTGCTCGCTGACATCGCTGGCCGCAAAGATAATTTCCGCATTGGACACCCGGTAATCTTCAATGAAAACGACTTTTATTTTTCCATGGATCGACGCATCGTTATTCACCACCTGCGCTACCGCATTAATCAGCTTAATGGTCAGTTTCGCAATCTGATAACCTGCCGCAGCCTTTGCGCCAAAGATAAAGGTGCGCGGCGTCACCGCAAGCTCCGGATTTTCACGCAGCTCATTGTACAAATACATGACATGGAGGATATTCAAAAGCTGACGCTTATATTCGTGAAGCCGCTTTACCTGAACGTCAAAGATCGAACCGGGATCCACGTCAATGCCATTGTTTTCTTTGATATATTCCGCCAGGCGCAGCTTGTTCTGGTATTTAATCTGACGAAATTCCTCTCTGCAAGCTGGGTCCTCGGCAAAAGGCGCCAACCGTTTAATCTGGGAAAGATCTGTGATCCACCCGTCGCCAATCTTTCGGGTAATCCAATCCGCCAGCAGAGGATTTCCGTGAAGAAGAAACCGCCGCTGCGTAATCCCATTGGTCTTATTGTTGAATTTCCAGGGCATCATCTCGTAAAAATCCCTGAGCTCCCGGGACTTTAAAATTTCTGTATGCAGCCGCGCCACTCCATTGACGGAAAAACTGCCGACAATGGCCAAATTGGCCATCCGTACCTGGCCGTCGTAGAGCACAGCCATAGACTTTACCTTCTCAGGCTGGTTTGGATACTTCGCGCGGATCGAATCCACAAAACGGCGGTTGATCTCATCCACAATCTGGTAAATGCGCGGCAGCAGCCGGGAAAACAGATCAATGGGCCACTTTTCTAAGGCTTCCGCCATGATCGTATGATTCGTATAGGCGCAGGTTTTTGTGGTAATGGCCCAGGCGTCGTCCCAGCCCAGATATTCTTCGTCTAAAAGAATTCGCATCAACTCCGCCACCGTAACCGCCGGATGAGTATCATTCATCTGGAAACAAACCCGTTCGGACAAACGATGGATATCTCCGCCAGATTCCTTATACTTTTGCACCACTTGCTGTACAGTAGCTGACACAAAGAAATACTGCTGCTTTAAACGCAGCTCTTTTCCCGCATAATGTTCATCGCAGGGGTATAATACCTTGCAGATGGTCTCCGCCAGATTCTCCTGCTCCGCAGCCCGCTGATAATCGCCCTGATTGAAAGCGTTTAGTTCCAGATCCTCCACCGGCTCCGCGCTCCAAATCCGCAGTGTATTGACCACGCCGTTTCCGTAGCCGATCACCGGCAAATCATAGGGTACAGCCAGGACAGACTGGCATCCTTCCTGCACATAGTGAGGTTCCCCATTAGGCCCGGTCTCGCAGCGGGTATAACCGCCAAACCGAATTTCTTTTTTATACTCTTCCCGGCGAACCTCAAAAGGATTCCGTAGGCGTAGCCAATGATCCGGCACTTCCTTTTGGAACCCATTTTCGATCTGCTGTTTAAACATTCCATATTTATATCGGATTCCACAGCCATAGGCCGGATATCCAAGGGTCGCCAGGGAATCTAAAAAGCAGGCGGCAAGCCTTCCCAGACCGCCGTTTCCCAGGGCCCAGTCCCGCTCTTGATCTTCAATCAGGTTGAGATTGACGCCAAACTCTTCCAAAATCTCCTTGATTTCTTTTTGAGCCTGGATGTTTATGATATTATTCCCCAAGGCGCGGCCCATCAAAAATTCCATGGATAAATAGTAAATCGTTTTACAGCCTTGCTCGTCTGCCAACCGCTTTGTGTCGATCCAGGCGTCAATGATCTGTTCTCTGACCGCGTATCCTACCGCCAGATAGATTTGTTCCGGGCTGGCTTTTTCAATCGTTACTTTTGAGCTTAGCTTTACCAGCTCAATCACTCGCCTGCGAAACACGTCCTTGTCAAATTGATATCGATTCATAATTCCTCCAACGCTCGATTTCCTTTTCAGACGGAAAAAGCCGTCTCTGATGATCCGCTCATCTGAGACAGCCTTTCCGACTGCTATAATCTCAGTTTTATCCCACTCGTTCCACGCCGAGAGTTACCATCTCGCCGTTAATACTCCATTCTTTACTATAACCAATTTTCTCGTTAAATACCAACTCTTCCGCTAAAACTTCCGGTTTCACTTCTTCCCCGTGAACTTTCAGCAGGTTTTCGATCTTTGCATTTTCCGCGACGGAGATCCGAATGTGATCCATCACTTCAAATCCCGCCTCCTTACGCATGGTCTGCACCTTGCTGATAATCTCGCGGATAAAGCCTTCTTCCAGCAATTCCGGAGTCAACGTGGTATCCATAACGACCGTCACTTCACCGGCAGCTTCCGATACGAATCCTTCCATCTGCGCCGAATCGATCAGAAGATCTTCCTTCGTGAGAATCGCTTTGCCTTCCGCAAGCTCCAATCGTAATTCGCCAGTTTCATTCAGCTGATCCATGGCCGCATTGCCGTCGATCTCCGAGAGAAGCGTGCGGATTTCGTTCAACTGCTTGCCATATTTCGGGCCCAACGTCCGCATCTGCGGCTTAAAGCTATAGGAGGTGAACTCCCGCACATCGTCGGTAAATTTCACATCTTTTACATTCAATTCATCTCGAATGATATCCGCATAGAAGGAATCCAGTGCGAACGGCGCTTTCACAAACATCCGCGCCATGGGCTGACGATTCTTAATATTGGAAAGATTCCGGCAGGCGCGGCCCAGGACGACGATCTTTAACACTTCATCCATCCCCGCTTCCAACTCCTTGTCAATCCACGCTTTGTTTACTTCCGGATAATCGCACAGGTGAATGCTCTCCGGCGCGCTCGGATCAATGCTGCGTACCAGATTCTGGTACATATCTTCCGTGATAAACGGTACCAGCGGAGCGGCCAGCTTCGCCACAGTTACCAGGGCCGTGTACAAGGTCATATAGGCATTGATCTTATCCTGCTCCATACCCTTAGCCCAAAAACGTTCCCGGCTGCGGCGCACATACCAGTTACTCATGTCGTCCACAAAGCTTTGAAGCGCTCTAGCGCTTTCCGGGATCTGGTAATTGTTCAGGTAACCGTCCACCGTCTCTGTCAGTGTATTCAGCTTCGACAGCAGCCACTTATCCATCGCACACAACTTATCATATTCCAGCGTATATTTGGTTGCGTCAAAATCATCGATATTCGCATATAAAACAAAGAAGGCATAGGTATTCCAGAGGGTACCCATAAATTTCCTCTGGCCTTCGGTAACCGCCTTTCCATGGAACCGGTTCGGCAGCCAGGGCGCGCTGTTGATATAGAAATACCAGCGGACCGCATCGGCGCCATACTGCTCCAAGGCCTCCATCGGATCTACCGCATTGCCCTTGGACTTACTCATCTTCTGCCCATTTTCATCCTGCACATGGCCCAGAACGATAACGTTCTTATAAGGCGCCTCATTGAAGACCAATGTGGAGATCGCAAGCAGAGAATAGAACCAGCCGCGGGTCTGATCTACCGCCTCGCTGATAAAGGCTGCCGGGAAGTTCTTCTTGAACGTCTCCTGATTTTCAAAAGGATAATGATATTGGGCAAAAGGCATCGCTCCGGAATCAAACCAGCAGTCGATGACCTCCGGTACCCGGTGCATCTCCTTCCCACACTTCGGACAGGGAATCGTCACCGCGTCGATATAGGGGCGGTGCAGCTCGATGTCATCCGGGCAATTCTTCGACAGGCTCTTCAGCTCTTCGATGCTGCCGATAGAATGCTGATGTCCGCACTCGCACTCCCAGATGTTAAGAGGCGTTCCCCAATAGCGGTTCCGGCTGATACCCCAATCCTGAACATTTTCCAGCCAATCGCCAAAGCGGCCCTTGCCGATGCTCTCCGGAATCCAATTGATGGTGTTATTATTGCGGATCAAGTCTTCCTTCACCGCGGTCATCCGGACGAACCAGGATTCGCGTGCATAATAAATCAAAGGCGTGTCACAGCGCCAGCAAAACGGATAGTCATGCTCAAATTTCGGCGCACCAAACAGCAAGCCCTGCTGATCCAGATCAACCAGAATCTTCCCGTCCGCATCTTTTACAAACAAGCCGGCATAAGGCGTATTCTCCGTCATATTTCCCTTGCCATCTACCAGCTGGATAAACGGCAAATCATAATCCCGGCCCACTCTGGCGTCATCCTCACCAAAGGCAGGCGCAATGTGAACGATACCCGTACCATCATTCATCGTTACATAACTGTCGCAGGTAACAAAATGCGCCTTTTTATGCTGCTGCTCCGCAACCTTCCCTGCCACGGCAAAAAGCGGGACGTATTCTTTATATTCCAGATCTTTTCCGGCATATCGCTCCAGCACCTCATAGGCAGGCTCCCCGTTCTGGGAAAGTTCTCCCAAAACCGCGTCCAACAAGGCTTCCGCCATATAATAGATATAACCGTCCGCCGCTTTTACCTTTACATACTGTTCCGTTGGATTGACACAAAGCGCCGTATTGCTGGGCAGCGTCCACGGCGTCGTCGTCCAAGCCAAGAAATAGGCGTCCTCGCCCACTGCCCGAAAACGGACAATCGCCGAACGCTCTTTCACCTGTTTGTATCCCTGAGCCACCTCATGGCTGGAAAGCGGCGTCCCGCAGCGAGGGCAATAAGGCACGATCTTAAAGCCTTTGTAAAGCAGGCCCTTATCCCAGATCTGCTTTAAGGCCCACCATTCGGACTCGATGAAATCATTGTGATAGGTCACGTAAGGGTTATCCATGTCGGCCCAGAATCCTACCTTATTGGAAAATTCCTCCCACATGCCCTTGTATTTCCAAACGCTTTCCTTACATTTCTTGATGAAAGGTTCCAAGCCATATTGCTCGATCTGCTCCTTGCCATCCAGACCCAACTCTTTCTCCACTTCCAGCTCTACTGGAAGGCCGTGGGTATCCCAGCCGGCCTTTCTCGGCACATTGTACCCTTTCATCGTGCGGTAGCGCGGGATCATATCTTTGATCACGCGGGTTAATACGTGTCCAATATGAGGCTTTCCATTGGCCGTAGGCGGGCCGTCGTAAAACATATATTCCGGATTTCCTTCCCGGATCTCCATGCTCTTCTGGAAGATATGATTTTCTTCCCAGAACTTTTCCACTTTCTTTTCCCGTTCCACAAAATTCATATCCGTGGATACTTTCTGATACATGTGTTGATCTCCTCCTTTTCGCTTATGAAAGAAAAAAGAGCCCCCATCCCAAACAGGACGAAGACCATTCGTTATACCACCTATTTGCTGCATACACCCATCCGGGGATATGTGCTCTCAATAACGGGAGAACCCGTCTGAGCCTACCGGCCATCCGGCTTTCGGTCAGAAACTCCGAAGTGATTTTCCGCAAAACCTACTGGCGCCGGCTCTCATCCTTCCCGGCTCGCTGTGGCGTTCGCATTTCGCGTACTCTCTTCCTCTACGTTTTTCTTTCATTTGTGTTCCTTATTATAAAGTTTCTGCACGAAAATGTCAAGACTTTTCCTCCTGCCTCTCGATCTTCAATGCCTCATCCAATTTTCGACTCAAATCAAGGTGGCCTTCTGCAACAATTTTTATATTACGGTTTGTTTCATTTTCCAGTGTCAACTGAATCTCTTTTACATCTTTCTTTACAGGCTCTACTACCTTTGCCACAATTTCAGCAATCATTTCCAAATCTTTCTGTTCCAACATCTTCGAATCTCCTTTCCAATCATCCGATTGATTGCTATATCTAATACACTACTTTCAATTACCAAGAGCATACACACCACGCCTCCTGACTGATTCCATAGTATCATCTTTCAAAAACTCCTTCAAGCATTTTTAAATTTTTTCATAGCTACAAAAAGAAAAGAATAATCGCTCAAACATCGATCTTGCAGAAAGAGTAAGTTTTCTCTTGGAAAACCGAACCTTCTATGCTATAATCACGTGGAATGAGCAAAATTCCGACGGGCCTTTCCTTTTAGGCGTCCGCCAATACAGCAATTAGGAGGCTTTCATGAAGAACCGAAACCTGACCCTGATGACGGATTTATATGAGCTGACGATGATGCAGGGTTATTTTAACGAAGGCACGCGCGAAGTCGTTGTCTTTGATATGTTTTATCGGAAAAATCCCAGTGGCAGCGGCTATGCCATTGCGGCAGGTCTGGAGCAATTGATCGATTACATTCAGCATCTCCAATTTACCTACGACGATATTACTTATTTGCGCTCCCTTGGAATCTTTTCCGAGGAATTCCTAGAATATCTCCGCGGTTTTCACTTCTCTGGAGACATCTATGCCATTCCAGAGGGAAGCGTGGTATTCCCTTATGAACCGCTGGTCAAGGTGGTCGCCCCTATCATGGAAGCGCAGCTGATCGAGACCACGCTCTTAAATCTGATCAACCATCAAAGCCTGATCGCCACCAAGGCTTCCCGCGTTTGCTGGGCGGCAGAAGGCGACGGCATCATGGAATTTGGACTCCGTCGGGCCCAGGGTCCGGACGCCGGTACTTACGGCGCCAGGGCAGCTATTATCGGCGGCTGCTGCGGTACCAGTAACGTGCTGGCAGGGCAGATGTTTGACGTTCCGGTGAAAGGTACTCACGCTCACAGCTGGATCATGAGCTTCCCCGACGAGCTAACGGCTTTCCGGAATTATGCCAAACTTTACCCGAAGGCTTGCATCCTGCTGGTTGATACCTACAACACCCTGCAAAGCGGCGTTCCCCATGCCATCCAGGTCTTCCAGGAGATGCGGGAAGCTGGCATTGAATTCGGCCTTTACGGAATTCGCTTAGACAGCGGTGACTTGGCTTATCTCTCCAAAGAGGCTAGAAAGATGCTAGATGCGGCAGGTTTCCCCGACGCAGTCATCTCCGCTTCCTGTGATCTAGACGAGTATCTGATCCAAAGCCTGAAAGAGCAAGGCGCTCTGATTACCTCTTGGGGCGTAGGCACCAACATGATCACCTCCAAGGATTGCCCTTCCTTTGGCGGCGTCTACAAATTGGCTGCCATTCTGGACGAAGAAACCGGGGAATTTATTCCAAAACTTAAACGTTCGGAAAACAATGAGAAGATCACGAACCCTGGAAATAAAATTATCTACCGCATTTATAAAAAGGATACAGGAAAGATCATTGGCGACTTGATTGCCCTCGCAGGCGAAACGTTCCCGGAGGACAAAGATTTGATGATCTTTGACCCAACCTATATCTGGAAAAAAACGCTTTTAAAGGCTGGGACTTATACAATGAAGGAAATCCTGGTACCTGTCTATAAGAAGGGACTCTGCGTCTATCAGTCGCCCAGCGTTTTGGAGATCCAGGAATACTGCAAAAAGGAATTGGACACGCTGTGGGATGAAACCCGCCGCTTTATTAACCCTCACAAAGTTTATGTGGACCTGTCTCAAAAACTTTACAACCTAAAGATTCAGCTTTTGGACAACCTAAACTAACCGGAGGAACTCATGTTACGTTTTTTGCTTGTCGCCACACTGGTCATCCTGTTCCTTACAACCGTGGGCTTGATCTTATTGGGTGTGGAATGGGTGATTGGAAAACTGAACAAGACGCGGAAAGATACCAGCAGCCTGCACATCATTCAAACGATGTTCCGGATTATCTTAAAAGCATCCGGCGTGAAGATGAATGTCATTGGCCGCGATCGAATTCCTAAGGACACCGCTGTTCTCTACGTCAGCAATCACCGCAGCTACTTTGATATTGTCAGCGGCTATACGCTGGTTCCCGGTCTGACCGGATTTATCGCTAAAAAAGAGATGGAAAAGATTCCGCTCCTAAGCCAATGGATGAAGAATCTGTACTGCCTGTTTCTAGATCGGGACAACCTAAAAGCGGGCCTAAAAACAATCCTGGAAGCGATCTCCTACGTCAAATCGGGCATTTCCATCTGGATTTGTCCGGAGGGTACCCGAAACCACGGAGAAACCATGCTTCCTTTTAAGGAAGGCAGCTTTAAGATAGCGGAAAAATCAGGCTGTCCCATCGTACCCGTATCTTTTTTTCGGACAGACGACATCTATGAGAATCACCGCCCCGCGATCCGGAAAACGAAGATTACGATTCAATTTGGGGAGCCCATCGATGTGTCCTCCCTGAGCAAAGAAGAAAAAAAGACCCTGAGCCATCTGGTTCAGGGTGAGATTCAAAGAATGTATGAAGAAGCGGCGGCGCAAGCCGCAGCGGAAGATAGAACAAGCGATTAATGCGCTTCGCCTGTCACCTCCGCAATCTTCGCATCGATGATTCCACGGACCATGGAGGCCACCTCCATGGTCTTTTTGTCTTTATACTCTTCATAAGGAATCGGCGGCAGATAGTGAATCTGGATGGTAATCGGCTCCGCCGAGTTGGTATCAAACGCCTTGTAGCAATCCACTAAAGCAACCGGGACAATCGGACATTTGGCATAATAAGCCGCCTTAAAACTGCCGCCCTTAAATTCTAAGGTCTGATTTTGTTTGCGGCTGCGGGTCCCCTCGCTAAAGATCAGATAATTCCGGCCTTTCTTTACCTCTTCCGCAATGGCGTGAATGGTGCGCATCGCACTCTTTACATCGTCCCGGTCAATGGTAATGCCATGCAATATCATCCGGGCCTGTTTTAACATAAAGGTGTTCGTAACTTCCTTCTTCATCACCGGCACAAAGGGATGAGGGTCGGTCTCAAAAAATGCCAGCGTATCGTAGAGTCCCTGGTGATTGGGATAAATCATATACCCCATCTGTTCCGGAAGATGCTCTACGCCGGAACAAACGACTTTCACACGTCCTGCCCGGTTTGCCTTCGTCAAAATATGCTTTAAAAAGCGATAGCGGGATTCCTCCGTTCCTACATTCGTGTAAGCGTAAATCATCAGACGGACAAACCAATACGGAACAAAGACGATCAAACAAAGAACCATCCGCACAATTCGTTTCATGTTTTACCTCCCTGGGCTTCGGACCCTATGCCAGTATACAAAAATTTTCGCGAAAATACAAGGCGCCTCTTCCTTTTCGAAACTTTCACGAGTTTCGCTTCGCCTATTGATTTTTCTCGCCAAATATGACACAATTGACAGGAATCATTCGTGAAAAGATAAAAAATTGCCGCTTCCGCGGCAGAACGGAGATGTCATGAGGAAACAATACCAAGAAGACTATGAGTTAAGAGGAATTCGAAATGGCAAGAAAACCTATCACTATGCAGGTAAATGGTACCGGATTTCACTGGAAACAAAAGCATACCGGAAATTTTGGCTAACGCAGCTTTTGTTTGCACTGGCCCTACTGGGAATTCAGCTTGCCGCCGGTTTTCTCCCCACCTTATCTCTTTACACGATCTATGCCGCCTTACCCTTCGGCGCTTGCTTTATCCTGCTTTTGTTCTTCCTGCTGGAAGCTATTTTTTGTCCATTTCACCCAGATAAGATGGAGAGAATCCAATACGATCAGCAATACGGCCGACTCCGGAAACTTGCCTTTGTGGCCTGTATTTTGTTTCCTATCAGCTTTGTAACGAATCTGATTGCATTGATCCTTCAGTCTTCTTTCACAGCGCAAAGTTTCCTTCAGTTGGCGCTTCTGCTTCTTTTATCTATTTTAGCCGTGCTTTTATACCGAATAGAGAAAAAACTTCCTGTAGAGACAGAAGATGATAATCCCTGATTGTAAAATTTTCTCCGTCCACGGTACCTTTCTCCGGCTGCCGCATAGACTATGAAAAAAAGGAGATTTCATCATGTCATTTCCTTTTCCTGGATATCATCCACCCTGGCCGCCGCGCCCGGTAGGACCACCCAGACCTCCGGGACCGCCCGGACCTCCTCCAGGACCGCCCGGACCTCCTCCGGGACCGCCTGGACCTCCTCCAGGACCGCCTGGACCTCCTCCGGGACCGCCTGGACCTCCTCCAGGACCGCCTGGGCCTCCTCCGGGACCGCCTGGACCTCCTCCAGGTCCCTGTGGGAACAAATGCCGCCCTACGCCTCCGCCTCCACCGTTCCCACCGCGTCCGCCCTTTGGTCCGCGGCCTCCGATCGGACCTAGGCCTCCCCGCAAGCCTCTTTTTCCATTTGGCCCATTTGGACGCTGGTAAGCTTGCTTATTCACATTTTGTCTTTATTTTTTTAACAAATATTTCACGCAGGTAACATAATTTCTTCACGTTCCCTGGGTATACTAAAACCATCAAAAGAAAATCAGAAAAATATCTGAGAAATTAAATTAGCGTACTGGCGATTGATTGATTGCTTTTTTTCATATTTTTCCTTCCCTTTTTCAAACAGGGCCCGCAAGGGTCCTGTTTGTTTTTCCCTTTTGGGGGTTCCAGCACGTTTTGAGGTTGAGGTCTTTGGATACCGAAATCCGAAAAAAGTGTCTACCGAAACAAAAAGCAACTGGTATAAGCAATGGTGGCCGGCCCGTAATAATATTTCATCCCATTCTCCCGGCACACTTCCGTCACAAGCATCCCATACGCTTCCATAGACGCAAAACTTTTCTCCGGAAACCGGCACGGCGCATCCGGATAGGTACAGATTTTACATTGCGTGCAGCAGCCCGCGCCAATGGCCAACACATCACACCCTTCGGCTCTCAGCTCATCATACATCCGCAGGAAATTTGCCTTATGCCTGGCCTCGATTTCCATCATTCCTTCTCCGTCCATCTCGTCTTCCAGCCGTCCCATGGTCTGTACGAGAATCCCTGTTGAATAAGTCGAAATTTTCTCTTGGCACGCTTCCAAACTCCCGCATCCCGGCGGACAGCTCCAATTCTTTCCATACATCCGGCAGGAATTGCTCTCGCACATTTGACGCACTTCTGGAAGCAGCTTTAAAGTCTTTATCTCAAGGGAGCCTACATGGGTAAATCCTACTTCTTTACCCATCTTTTCCAACCTGTCCATCGTCATCATAACCGCTCCTTTTCCGGAAACTCCAACTCATCCACAAAGGTATCCTGGAACTGTGGCAAGGATGCCAATTCCAAGAACTCTGTTCCACGGGCAACGCGCTCCGCTTCCTCCCATGCCGCCTCCTCCAAAAGAATTCGCTTTGCACCTTCTCCCGCCGCATTTCCAACGGGAATCAATTTTTCTCTCAACTCCGAAGGAATTAATCCGATCGCACAGGCGCTGTCCGGATTCAAGTAAGTTCCAAAAGCTCCCGCCAGGTAAACCCGTTTGATCTGTTCAAACGTAACCTTTAAGGTCTCCATCATCAGGCGAATCCCAGCCGCAATGGCCGCTTTTGCCAGCTGCACTTCCCGTATATCCTTTTGGCTTAAGAAAACTCCCGGCTGTCCTTCCTCCGGGCGAATCAGCCAATATACCTCCACGCCATCCACCCGATCGTTTCCGCAAAGCCTTCCGCTTTCGTCCATAACGCCCAATTCCAACAAGGCGGCAATCCCGTCAATCAATCCAGACCCGCAAATCCCCTGGGCCTTTCCGCCGCCGATCACCTGGCAATGCAATTGCCCCTCCCGTACCTCTACATGCTCAATGGCGCCCTTTGCGCCGCGCATTCCATAAGAAATTTTTGCACCTTCCAAGGCAGGTCCCGCGGCTGTGGAACAAGCGATTCTTCTTTCCCGATTTCCTAAGACTAATTCCCCATTGGTGCCAATGTCGATCAGCAAGGTTAGCGGCTCTTGTGATCCCATTCCAGTGGAAAGTAAGCATCCCACGGTATCTGCCCCCACAAATCCGGCAATCAAAGGCAATAAAAATACTTCCGCGTTCTCAGCCGCGTCCAAACCGCAGGCAGATGCAGGCAGCGCCAGCCCGTCCCGGACAGCCGGCTGATAAGGAGCATGAACCATCGAATTCGGTGAAAAGCCCAAGAATAAATGATGCATACAGGAATTTCCCACCACACTAATTTGATAAACATCCTTTCTGGAACTCCCCGCCTGCTTACAAAGCTGACCTAGAAGCACGTTGACCTCTCTCTGTACGCACTCGGTTAACGCTTTCCCATCTGTCAACGCATAATTCGCACGCTGAATCACATCTGCGCCAAAGGAGACCTGCGGATTGATCGCACTAGCATTAGCCAGTTCTTCTCCCGTCTCTAGATTGAGCAGATATCCCGCAATCGTAGTTGTTCCGATATCAAATGCCGCTCCGAGCATCCGCCTCTCTTCTTGCTCGGAAACATACAAATCTAGAACCCGCAGCCCACGGTGAACTACCGTCAAAGAGCAGCCGTCCCCTGTCTCCATTTGAGATAGTAATCTCACTTGATGTAACTCCGGCATAACCGGCTCCTTCAAAGCATCCTGTAACCGTTCCCACTCTGTCAACTGATTCTGCTGCTTTCTAGGAGGGAGCCAAACCTGCTTTTTGCGGACAGAAGGTGAAAAAGAAATCGGATTTCCCGTTCCCTTTGTCAAAATCCGCAGCGCCGTTTTTTGATCAAAAGTCTCTACACAGATATCTTCTTTTACTGTTGTACAGCAAGCCTTTACGACCTGTTCTACACCGTTGGCATCCAACAACTTTACCAAACATTTCCCACACTTTCCCTGACCGCCGCAAGGCGCGTCCGGACGGATTCCTGCCTGGATTTCCGCCTCTAATAAAGTCGTCCCACTCTCTACAGCAACACATATTTCTTCTTTTACAAACGTAACGGTATAATCCGGCATAGACTCCTCCCTTTTCCATGTTTCATTTTTTACAGTATAGCAAGAGAAATAGGCCTGTTGCAACACTCTTTTTATAAAATAGACGCCTTAATTCTATCCATTCTTTTGCTAAAACGAGGCAACAGTTTCTTTACATTTGTTTTCTCCGCGTAACATTTGCATTTATATTGTTGCTTTTTGTGTCCATTTTCGTCTATATATTTCCTTTTTCCGCCAAAATCCTCCATGATTCTTGTAGTATCACATAGGAGGATTCTTTCATGAACACATCCAGTATCGAACTTATTATTCAATCCATTTCCGGTCATCCCACTATGCTAGGTTATCAATATCTTTTATGCGCTGTTGAATTGTGTCTGGAATTAAATTCTTTTCCCAATCGAAAGGTAATCCAGATTCTCTATCAACAGGTCGCGCAAAAATTTCACACCAGCACAGGAAATGTTGCTCGTAACGTTGCCAGGGCTGCGGATGATTGCTGGGACCACGGAGATCTGGAACAATTGAAAAAGATTGTCGGACACCGTCTCTCGGATAAACCGACTCCGGCAGAACTAATCTATTATCTGTTCCGCTATCTCTCCAATCAAAAATAATCGTTTTTTCCTTGGGGTAAGGGAAGATTTCCTCAAAATGAAAAGCAGAAGAAAAAAGCCCCGGAAAGCACATATCCACGTGCTTTCCGGGGCTTTATCACCCTTGTGATTATTTGAGAGTAACCTTTGCTCCCTCTTTCTCCAGAGCTTCCTTGGCAGCTTCTGCCTCTTCCTTGGAAACTTCGTTCTTGAATACCTTCGGAGCGCCGTCTACAACTTCCTTCGCTTCCTTCAGGCCCAGGCCGGTCAGCTCACGCACAACCTTGATTACCTTAACCTTGTTCGGGCCAACCTCGGTCAGCTCTACGTCGAAGGAATCCTTCTCCTCAGCAGCCTCAGCAGCGCCGCCAGCAGCAGCAACTACAACACCAGCAGCAGCGGATACGCCAAATTTCTCCTCGCAAGCCTTTACCAGCTCGTTCAGCTCTAATACAGTCAGCTCTTCTACAGCTGCAATGATCTCTTCAATCGTCAGTTTTGCCATTTTCTTTTCCTCCAATAAGATTTTTGAATGGTTTTATTTCAGTTAAGCCTCTGCCGGAGCGTCCTTCTCAGCAATCTGCTGCATAACGCGGGCAAAGTTTGCAATCGGAGACTGCAGGCTTCCAAGCAGCTTGGACAGCAGTTCCTCTCTGCTGGGAACAGACGCAATAGCGGTAATTCCCTTCTCATCGTAGTAGTTTCCTTCCACAACACCAGACTTCATGGTGAAGGGCTCCACCAACTTCACGTACTTGGCAACAATTCTGGCCGGAGCAGTGGCATCGGTCTTAGAAACCGCAATCGCAGTTGGACCTTCCAGATCCTTGGTCAGCTCTTCAAAAGGAGTGCCTTTGACTGCCAGCTTCACCAGAGTGTTCTTGTACACCTTGTAAGTGATGCCAGCTTCTCTCAGCTCTTTCCGAAGCTGGGTATCCATGTCTACCGTAATTCCTCTGTAATTCACAAGGACAGCAGACTGAGCACCCTCCAACATCTCGGAAATCTCCTGAACGATCGGCTGTTTTAATTCTACTTTTGCCATGTTTTCGGTTACCTCCTTATAGATTGCCGCGGCAAACCGCGGTTTGTGCGGCGAGCCGCACGGGAGTACCTCTGTCGAAAAGGATTGCTTTTGAATCATATCCAAAAACGCCCTTCCATCCAAAGACAGAAGGGCGGTAATACGCTTATGCGAATTTCCTTTCCTCGGCAGGCGGATCGCTCCTTACGCCTTACGGCACCTGCTGTCTTCGGCAGTGGTCATTCCTTTTAAATTTATTCTATGGAAAATTTCCTTGAAATCTTCCGTAAAATACGATAGCACAGTTTCCTGTGGCTGTCAATGAAAACTTATGCGTTCATCAACTTCGTCGCATTCATGCGAACGCCAGGGCCCATGGTAGAGCTCATGGTCACGCTCTTCAGATAAGCGCCCTTTACAGCCGCGGGTTTCGCCTTCATGATCGCGCCCATCAGAGCGTTGAAGTTATCTGCCAGCTGCTCCTCGGTAAAGGAAACCTTTCCAACCGGAACGTGAATGATATTGGTCTTATCCAGACGGTACTCAATCTTACCAGCTTTGATATCGTTGATCGCCTTGGTCACGTCTACCGTAACCGTACCAGCCTTCGGGTTGGGCATTAAGCCCTTCGGTCCCAAAACACGGCCCAGACGTCCAACCACGCCCATCATATCAGGCGTCGCCACAACAACGTCAAAATCCAGCCATCCTTCGTTCTGAATCTTCGGAATCAGTTCTTCTGCTCCAACATAATCTGCTCCGGCAGCCTGTGCTTCATCTGCCTTTACGCCCTTGGCAAATACCAAAACGCGAACGGTTTTACCGGTTCCATGAGGCAGTACAACAGCGCCACGAACCTGCTGATCGGCATGACGGCCGTCGCAGCCTGTACGAATATGAACTTCAACAGTCTCATCAAATTTTGCAGTTGCTGTCTTCTTTACCAACGCAATCGCCTCTGCGGTATCGTACTGAGTGGCACGGTCGATGGCTTTCGCAGCTTCTACATATTTCTTTCCTCTTTTCATCTGCGTCCCCTCCTATCAGTCTTCTACTACAATGCCCATGCTTCTGGCCGTACCGGCAATCATGCTGGTAGCTGCCTCGATAGAAGCGGCATTGAGGTCAGGCATCTTCAGTTCCGCAATCTTCTGAACTTCCGATCTCTTGATCGTAGCTACCTTCGTGCGGTTCGGGACGCCGGAGCCAGATTTGATCTTGCAAGCCTTCTTCAACAAAACGGCTGCAGGCGGGGTTTTGGTGACGAAGCTAAAGCTTCTGTCCGCATAAACCGTGATCACAACCGGGATGATCAGATCGCCCTGATCTGCGGTTCTCGCGTTGAATTCCTTGGTGAACTGTACGATGTTCACGCCGTGCTGACCCAAAGCGGGACCAACCGGCGGCGCCGGGGTTGCCTTGCCAGCAGGGATCTGTAATTTGATGTAACCAGTTACTTTCTTTGCCATTTGGCTTTCCTCCTATTTTCTTCAGCCCATGGGCCGATGGTGGTGTTTGACGGGGCGGAGCCCCCTCCCACACTTCATCCGCAAAACGGATGTGTTTAAAGTTTGCGAACTTCTTCGAAGCTCAGTTCCACCGGGGTTTCCCGGCCGAACATATCGACATGAATGGTAACGCTTTGTTTCCCTTCATTGATCGCTTTGATGACGCCAACGGTGCCTTCCCAGATTCCGGACATCACGGTAACCGTGTCGCCCAACTCGAAATCAATCACCAGATCGTTGTTTGCAATACCCATATGGTACATCTCATCCGGCGACAGCGGAACCGGCTTACTGCCCGGCCCTACAAAACCAGTCACACCGCGGGTGTTGCGAACGACATACCAGGTATCGTCGTTCATGACCATATTAATAAGAACATATCCAGGAAACATCTTTTTCTGGACCGTTTTCTTCACTCCGTTTTTCAGCTCTACCACATCCTGCATCGGCACAGCCACTTCCAAAATCTCGTCGTGAAGCTTCCGGTTCTCTATGGTCTTTTCTAAGTCTGCCTTTACCTTATTCTCATATCCGGAATAGGTATGCACAACGTACCAGTTTGCTTCTGCCATACAATCACCCTTTGCCCTTATAAAATAAAGCCAAGACCAAATTTAATCACCGTATCCAGAATGGCAATCAGGACACCCAGGAATACGCCGGAAAGGATGACGGCAAATGTCTGCTTTCCCGCTTTCTTTTTATCCGGCCAGACAATCTTCTTAAATTCTGCCTTACAATTTTTGAAGTGGTTTTTCTTTTCCTTTTTTTCCGATTTTTCTTTCGGAGCCGCTTCGTTCGTATTCTCTCCCATAGGCCCAAACCTTTCTTATATATACGACTTATTCCATCTGACGGTTATTAAACGACAATTTATTTCGTTTCTTTGTGCATCGTATGAGTCTTGCAGAACTTACAATATTTCTTGGTTTCCATTCTCTCCGGATGGTTTTTCTTTTCCTTCATCATGTCATAATTTCTCTGCTTGCACTCGGTGCATGCCAAGGTGATCTTTACGCGCATCTCTTTTACCTCCACTGGGATTGTTCTATTGGTTTTTGTCTTTTTTATACACAAAAAAAAGACCTAAATCTTCCGACGTGTTCTGTAAATATACCACAAGAATGCTTGCCCGTCAAGTAGTTGATTGCTTTTTTATGTCGATACCGCATGCTTTTTCTCCAAACAAAAAACTTGTTTCGGAAATCCCTCTAACGTATCGTGCCGACGGCTCTCCATATGAGGGATAGCATCAAAAATCATTTTATTTTTTCCCTCATACTGCGGCCATTGCAAACGCTCTGTCCCTGGATCTCCGGAAAGAATAAATTTTCGAATCGCTGACCGAAAGAGTGCTGCCAAAGACCTTACTTCTTCCATTTGCTCTTCCTGTACGCCAAATACCGGTAAATTCCATTGATCCATCAAAAAGTGGAACCCCATCCCGTGGAAAGCTGGTGGATATTCAAAAGAATAGCACCAAACCTGGTTTCTTTCCTGCTCCAGCTGTCTCGCCAAGCCATCGCTGTAAGACCGATACATAAAGTCCGACAGCACGGTTCCCCATGCTTGCGCGTCTTTCTTTCCCTGTCTCTTTAACTCCCGATATTTCTCCCAGGCTACCGGGCTATTGTCGCCAAATAAATCCTGTAAAATCTGCTCCCTATGAGCTGCGAAGGCTGGCTTTTCCGTAAGCGGCACCAATTCCCTCTTTCCGCATCCGATGATTGCCTTCCCGCTCCATCGAAGGCCCTGCCGCCAATCGTTTTTCCACTGGGAAGAAAAGAATTCCTCATCCAATACCGGACCAAAAAAGCAAGTCGATCCCTCTCTGCCGCAAAACGCCGCCTGCGCCCGAATCAGCTCTGCGCCGGAAACTTCCGGCAAATACACACCCTTCGGCAGATAGTCCAAATAGCGGCGATAGATTTCATCCGCTGTCTTTTTACTGCGAAAAGCCTGCATGGCTCCGCTTTCCAGTACCATCCGATGACAAACTGCCTGTACTTCCGGCAGTGTAATTAAAGAAGCGATCGCCTTGGCTCCAGCCGAGATCCCTAAAAAAGTAATGGACGACGGTTCCCCACCAAAATCCCGAATATTCTCCCGCACCCACCGAATTGCTAACAAGAGGTCTTTCATTCCATTGTTTCCGGACGGCGCGTATGTCTCTTCATATTCCTCTCCCAATTGGAGAAATCCCAGTACGCCCAGTCGATAATTCACAGACACAAAGACCATCGCCTCGTCCTCCATAAATCGATCCCCTGACCGCCCAGGTACCGCATTACTCCCGATCTGAAAAGCGCCGCCGTGAACATAAACCACCACCGGAAGCCTTGCTTCACGATCTATACTTTTTGTCCACACATTTAAATTCAAACAATCCTCCGAGCCTTGCACCAAAAGCGGTACGCCCTCCGGTTTTACGCCAAGATAATTGGGCTGAAGAGCTTTCGGACCATAGTTCCGGCAATCCTTCACCCCCCGCCAGCTCACGGGCTCCGGCGCCCGAAAACGGGCCACTTTGCCGTAAGGAATCCCCAGGAACTGATAGCCGCCCTCCGTCTTATTTCCACGTATACTTCCGCAGGAAGCGGCAACAATGATCTCTTCCATGAAACATGAAACCTCCTATTATATAGGAAGCTGCTGCAGAGTTTAATTTCTCCATTTGCAGCAGCTTCCTTTACTCTCTATTTTTACGTCTTACTGGATCCCCAGGGACTTCATCACCAGTTCAACCGGCTCGTCGCCCGCCAATTCCCGAATCAAATCCCAGCAGCTCTTTCCTGCTTCCAAAACCTTGGCATAATCTTCCTCGGTCCATGAAATCAATGTAATTCCTGCATCCGTCAGAGCGGCCTTCGCCGTTTCCTCTTCGTCTACGCCTGTCTGATACAAATAAGCTTCCGTTGCTGCCGACGCCGCTTTAATCAACGCTTTATAATCATCCGGCAGCCCGTCATAGCAAGCTTTATTCATCCAGATTCCCGCTACAAACATCTGATGATTTGTCTCTGTCACATACTCCTGCACCTCATAAAACTTATTGGTTACAATCGTATTATAAGGGTTCTCCTGTGCGTTTACCAAACCTTGCTGTAAGGAAACGTAAAGGTCATTGAAGGCCAGAGGAGTCGGATTGGCCCCGCACGCTTTCCAGAAAGCCATCTGTACGTTATTTTCCGTTATACGGATGTCCAGTCCAGACAAATCGTCAAACGTATTCAGCGCTTTGTTGGAGCTGGTTACGCGGAAACCATAGGGCGTCAGCATCAATAGCTCAAAGCCAAGGTTGTTAAAAGCATTTTCTGTATACTGGCGAACTTCGGTTCCGCTTGCTGTCAGCTTTAGCGCATCCTCCCGGCTGGTCATTGCCCCATTCATATCAAAATAAGCCAATGTATCGTCCACCAGGCCGCCAACATTTCCACAGCCGATCTGAATCGTGTTTGCTTTCAAGTTCTGATTGATTTCTGTAGCCGTACCGAGAGTGCTGTCCGGGTAAACCTCCACCTGGATGTTTCCATTGCTCCCCTCTTCGATCAGCTTTTCCAGGTAAGCATAGCCCTTCGAGCTGGCAGACTGGGAAGAACCATTGTGGGCCCATACCAGTTTTACCGAATCCGTGCTGGTCACTTCCACTCCCAGTTCTGCCGCGGTTAACTCCCCTTTTGCGGCCTTCGCCAGGTCCATCGTACCTGCACTCTGACCTTGGCTCTGGGATGCCGTCTCACTCCCGTCTGTGGCCGCCGCAGTGGTATCTGCCGCAGCTGTCGCAGATTCCGCCGGCGCGGTCGTTTTGGCGGCCGCTGTGGTTTCACTGTCTCCACCGCAGCCAACTGCGGACAGGGCCATCATTGCCGCCAGGAGGGCAGCCATCATTCTTTTTCCGTTTTTCATTTTCTTCCTCCATTCACCATTTATAATTTCTGCATTCTTGCCTTTTGAACGTATGTAAGAAGCAGGAATTCCTATAAGAACATCAAGGACAGCTGCGGAATAAATGTCACAAGCAGTAATGCCGCCAGGAAAAAAAGCATCAATGGCACTGCTGCTTTGGCAATCCGCATCGGGGATTCTCCGACCAAGGGCGCTGCCACAAAAAGATTGACACCGATCGGCGGGCTGACCAATCCGATCGCCAGGTTAATGATCAAAATCACACCGAAATGAATCGGGCTGACGCCAAAACTCTCAGCCGCCGTTAAAATCACCGGCCCCATGATAACAATCCCGGAAGTGGTCTCTCCCACCATGCCCAAAAACAGGAACACAATATTAATCAGCAGTAAAAATACGATCTTGCTGTCAATGGCAGACGTCAAAAATTCCGAGATAATTTCCGGTGCACGGAGCAGATGCAGAATTTTTCCAAAAGCACCACCAAATCCAAGCAGCAGGCACATAGGCGCGTAGCTTTTTACTGCCCCTGCAAAAAATGCGGGAAGCTCCTTTATTTTTACGCTCTTATAAAACGCCAGGCAGACAAAAATAGCATAAAAAATGGACACGCAGGCGGCTTCCGTCGGCGTAACAATGCCGCTGTAAATTCCTCCCAGGATAATGACCGGCGTCAGCAATGCCCAGAAGCCTTCTTTTAAAACGCCAAGACATCCTTTTCTTTTCAGCTCTTGATGATTCGCACGGATCTTTTCCTTATCTTCCCCTTTCCGTTTGCAATAGATATATGCGTACAGCATGAGAAGGAAAGCGACTAAGATACCAGGAATAATTCCGGCAAGGAACAGGTCTCCTACCGAAACGCCACAGGCTACGCCATAGACAATAAACGGGATACTGGGCGGAATAATCACCCCCAGACCGCCGGCTGTCGCCACCAAAGCGGTAGAAAAGATCTTATCATATCCAAGTTTTGTTAAAATCGGAATGCACATGGTCCCTACCGCCGCTACTGTGGCCGGACCGGAACCAGAGATTGCTCCGTAGAACAAACAGGTGATTACCACCGCACAAGGGATTCCAGCGGTTGCCTCTCCGATAAAATAGGCAAACACATCAAAGAGCCGCTTGGAAAGTCCACCTCTGGCCATGATAGAGCCGGAAAGCATAAACAAAGGAATGGCAATCAGCGACGTGGAATCCAACGCACTGACCACGGCTCGCAGCACAAACTGATAGTTTCCGGTAAACGTAGGATCCATTGCGTAAGGAAAAATAGACGGCAGCGCCGTGCAGGCCGCTAACGGAACCCCCAGAAAAATTAAAACAAAAAACATGGCGAATACAATACCAATCATGCTTATCCTACCTCCTCTTCTGTCTCCAACTCACCGCGGTTCTTTTTTGCTTCCGGACCATGCTTTATGGTCAAAATAATATTCTGAACCTGGCGAATGGTTCCGAGTCCGAACCCAACCAGACAGCTGGCATACACATACTGAAGAGGAAGACGAAGCGCCGTACTAAGCGTTTTTGACGCTACCGTCGCCTGTACCAAAAAAATGGATTGATAGAAAAAAAATCCATAGGTTCCCAACAGCAAAAATTTGGCCAGATAATCCAAAACCGTTGCAATACCTTTGGGAAGAATAGACGTTAAAATATCCAGATTAATCGCATTGTTTTTCCGAACACAATAACTGGCGCTCAGTAATCCGGACCACACAAAACAGTACCGGCTCAACTCCTCCGGCCAAGCCATAGCGCTGCGGAAAAAATAACGCATGATAACCTGAAGCATGATGACGCAGGTAATGACCGCCAAGAGAATTACCATCAGCATCTCTTCAAAATGTTCGTCCAGCCAACGAATTGTTTTTTTCATCCTTACACCCCCTTCTATCCCTAAAAATCATATTGCATTTCATGATGATCTACTTTTTTTCTTATCCGCATTTTCCTCTCTGCTCCCCTCTGTATTATTTTTTTAAGCATATCATATTTTGCAAAAATCATGCTCTCATCTCACTCTAAAATCCTCCCTCATTTTTGCATTTTTCTTGCTTATCCGCCGTTTTACCGGGTATATTGCAAAATTCTTATCACATATCGCAAAAATATTATCACATTTTTTAGAACATATATTCTCTTGCCAACAAAAAGATTTTATGGTACGATACCAAAAGAATGAATCGCTTATCCGTATTTCCCCTTCTGCTTTGGAAGGAGTTTTCCTTATGTATATCTACGAGAAACCAGGGATGGAAAACAGCCCATTTTGCCAGACGCCGTTCATGCACATCACGCAGGTAGGCCATCTGCAAAGGCCCCTTCCCTGGATACAGTATCCACACATTCATGAAGATGAATATGAAATTTCCTTCATCATGCACGGTTCCGGTATCTTAAATCTTCCTGGAACCGTTCTTTCGCTTGTGGAAAGTTCGATTACCATTATTCCGCCGAAAGTGGCCCACTGTTATGGAAAAGCCAGTGAAAACCAGGAGATGGAATACTATGTGATCCGCTTCCGTGCCTCCTGTTCTCCTATCCAAAGGCAGCTGGAAGCCCTGGGCACCGCTACGGTAATCAGTCCGGAAAAAGTTCCGTTGATTCAGAAGCTGATGGATACCATTCTTTCCCTTTCCAGCGATACCGATGGCAAAATTGACGAAACCATCCAAACGATTTCTCTTTCTATCCTACAGATAACGACCGACGAGTTTCAGCGTTCCGGACGAAGCGTCTCGACCTATACGCCGGTTTATGCCAACGATATTTTGCGCTACCTTCAAAACCACGTGGATCAGCCCGTTGCGTTGGAAGATCTTTCCCGGGAATTTAATTTAAGTCCATCCCACATTTCCCGGATTTTTCTAAAAACGTACCATACGTCCCCGATCCACTATCTCATTTACTGCCGGATGCGCGAGGCCCGCACCTATATTTTGAATCAAAATATGCCTTCCCAGGAAATCGCCCGGAGGCTGGCCTACAAGACTACTTACCATTTTGTAAAGACATTTGAAAACTTTTATGGCTGTCACCCCGATCACTATCTGGAATTCGCCGGGCAGATCGAGCCATAACAAGAAAACACCAACGTGACGTCCGACGGCGTCATCATCATAAAAAAGCGAGGAGGCAACATATGAGTTATTTAGGAGACGACGTGAAAAAACTGGGTTTTGGACTGATGCGTCTGCCGAAAGAAAACGATGTCATCGATATCGAACAGACCAAAGAAATGGTAGACCTATTTTTAGATGCGGGTTTTACCTATTTTGATACAGCATGGGCCTATGCAGGCTCTGAGGACGCGATCCGCCAGGCCCTGGTAGAGCGTTATCCAAGAGAACGCTTCCAGCTTGCCACGAAAAATGCGGCCTGGATTAACTGTAAAACAAAGGAAGAAGCCTATGCCCAGTTTGATACTTCGCTGAAACAGACAGGAGCCGGCTACTTTGACTTTTATCTGCTCCATAATCTGGGAGAGGCACGCTCCCACTATTTTGACGATTTTGATATGTGGAATTGGGTGCAGGAAAAGAAAAAGGCCGGTCTCATCAAACACGTTGGCTTTTCCTTCCATTCCACGCCGGAAGAATTGGAGGAAATCTTGACGGCACATCCGGAGATGGAATTTGTCCAGCTTCAAATTAATTACGCGGACTGGGAAAACCCGGCCATCCAGGCAAGACGCTGCTACGAAGTAGCCAGAAAGCACGAAAAGCCTGTCATCATCATGGAGCCCGTCAAAGGGGGGATGTTGGCAACGCCGCCGGAATCTGTCACAAAAATTTTAAAGGACGCGGAACCAGAATCCTCCGTAGCCTCCTGGGCCGTTCGCTTTGCCGCGGATCTTCCCGGTGTCATCACCGTATTATCCGGCATGAGCAATGTCGAACAGATGAAAGATAACTTGTCTTATATGAAAGACTTCACCGGGCTTACCGCCGAACAAAAAGAAACGCTGAAAAAAGCGCAGGAAGAATTAAGCCGGATTCCGTTGATTCCCTGCACCTCCTGCAATTACTGCGCCAAAGTCTGTCCGATGCAGATCGGTATCTCCGGTTCTTTCACCGCGATGAACTATCTTACTTTATATCATGATAAGGAACGCGCCGTAGGGCAGGAAAACTGGCTGGTCGGCGGCCATGGCCTGAAACGTGCCAATGAATGTATTGAATGCGGAAAATGTGAGGAAGCCTGTCCGCAGCACATTGCGATCCGGGAAGAGCTGAAAAAGGTCAGCCAGGATCTGTTGTAGGGCTCGCCTGAACAAAGAATTTCCGGTTAAGATTCGGGTGTCAAAAGGGAGGGCGACCCGCGTATAGATCCCCTCCCTCTTTGCTTCTTTACTCCTCAATCACCATCAGTACTTCTCCGCCTTTTACCCGCTGGTCTTCCTCTACCAGTATCTCAGCCACGGTTCCCGCCACCGGGGAAAGTACCGGCTGAAACATTTTCATCGCTTCGATGGTCGCGACCGGAGTCTTTACCTCCACATGCTCCCCTTCTTTTACCTTCACTTCCGTAATGACTCCAGGTACTCTTGTTTTGATTTCCATTTTTTGTTCCTTTCTTTTCCTATTTTCTATTTTCTTTCAGCTCCGCTTTTAGCCGGATTTCCGCTCGCTGAAATCCCTTCACCAAGACAGTCTTCTGATCGGACAGCCACTCTGCCAGCTTCACGCCCCCGATGTCCGGAAGCTGAAGCTCCAAATCCAATGGACGATCAAACTGCCTGGAAAGAAAAACGCACGCCGAAAAAAATCCTTCCAAATCGCCGTTCTCCTTTTGATCTACAATCAAATCCACATCGGACCCTTCATGCAGATACGGCTTTCTTGTTAAAAGTTCCATAGCGGCCGCCCCTGTCAAACCAACCGCAACCTGATATCGCTCTTCCTGCTTTCTTACTTCCGCCAGCACGCTTGTCAAAGCGGCTGGCCACCGCGCTTCCATTTTCAAGATCTCATAGGGCGTAAGAACCCGTTCCACCGTGGTAAGGGGAAGCGCGGTGGGGACGCGGAAGCGGCTTCCTTGATGAAAAAGCCAAGAAGAGAATCCCACCTGCAAATTCCCTTCTTCCGGTTTTTCCTGACGGCGTACAATCGCGGGTACCGGACTTCCCGCCGGACGTTCTAATATCAATTCTTCTAAATGGGGCAGCCAGGTTTTTGGACACTCCCCTTTACTATAACCGAAGGCATACAGCCGTCCGCTCAAGTCTGCATATACAAAATCGTGCCGATTTACCTTGCTCAGCGCTTGATCCATGTTCCATCCCTCTTTGGATTTTTTTGATATTGCTTTTGGGCTTCTAAAAGCGAGTCCAGAAGCCCCGTCGCTTCCGGCCCCTCCAGAAAAACGCCGTCCGACTGCCTGCCATCCGGGATCAGCTTCAGCCGTGTTTGTTCTCCGGGAATAAAGATTTCCGAAACCCGGACAATTCGGCTTTTCATACGCAGGATACTCTTCGCCGCCCGGCGCGCCGTCAAAATATGTTCCACCGGACAAGACAAAATTTCTGTCTCCCAAGTTCGCCCGCTCTCTATCCGGGCATGAGTCGCCAGCGCTCCCTCCCGATTCAGACAATGCCGCCCCTTTTGAAATCCATCTCCAACGGCCAGGCCGCCAACCACCGGATAGACCACCTCCGGTTCCTCCGGGTGAGAGACCAAACGGATATCCCGCCGCAGAAAAACGCCGTCTAAAGCCAGCCAGCCAAACTCCTGACAGCCGTAAAGGTCATGAACCTCCCAGCCGTGAAACTCCCTCAAAACTCCCGGCAGCGCTGGATCTAAGGGCGTCCCGGCAGCAAGAAGAATCATCCTCTCCGGCAGCAAACTACCAAGTCCCAACCGTAGGGCGTCCTCTAATGCCGCCCGCAGAAATGAAGATTCTCCGATCGTAACCTCCGCGTTTTTTCGACACCAATCAAGAATGAGGCTTTCCCGGCTCGATCGTTCTAAAAATAAAGGCTGAACCCCTGCGCTCCTTAGCCCTTGGGGAGAAAACACCGCGACAAGGGGAGCATAGGTTACCAAAATTCTTGCTCCCTCGAAGATACCAAGACGCCGAAACACCTCTTTTGACACCAAAGCTCTCCCCGGCAGTTCCTCCGGCACTACGCCCACGGGCGTCTGGAACGCGCTGGTTCCTGTGGTAAACGTGAAATACGCATAATTTTTCGGCACATGTACTTCCTCGCGGACATGAGCAGCCGTCGGTCCATTCATCCCTTTGTCCTTTAGACTACGCCGCTCCATCTCAGAAAAATCAGGGGCTGTCCGGTAAATTCTCTCCATCTTTTCCAATAAAGAAAAGGCTTCTGCTGCGTTCCCCGCGTTTCTTTCCGAATCTTCTTTACTTCCCATCGGCGTCCGCTCTCCATGGGCGGTAATCGTCTGCGAAATCCGCAAACTCCTCCTCCATTTTCCGAATCACCCGGGACCGCCAAACACGCCCACCCCGCTCTTCGCCAAGGATGGCTCGCCCTAAAGGGCCCGTCTTCCCCTGTTCCTTTTCCTTCCTCAACGCTTTGATCTGACGGCTCACCGAAGGGCGAATGTCTTCTACAGAATCTAAGATTTCCTCCACGCCTCCCAGGCGGTAAAAGAAATCTGCTCCTGCCGCAAAAACCGGGTTTGTCTTTGACAGTTCTTCCAGCTGCTCGATATCCAGCTTTGTAATTCGGGAGATACTGCTGACCGGCATGACATGAATCATCGTACCAAACTCCGGCTTCATCGCGAGAATTCGATCCGCCTGTAATCCATGGCAAAGAAAGGCGCCGCTGATGGCCCGCCCGATCACAACGGCAATCACCGGATGACCCGCCATTCTAGCTTCCGCCAACGCCAGCTGATAGGCGCCTGTAGCTTTATTCATACCAGCGATTTCTTCTAATTTTCCAGGCGCATTTCCGGGCGTATCTACAATCAGCAAAAGCGGGCGTTTTTCGTCCGTGGGTTTTTGCCGATCGGCTTTCAGAACGGCATAAACGGCAAGAGCCATTTTATACGCTTCTTCCAGGCCGATTACCCCGAAATAAACGACAGGAAATTTTTCATTCATTGCCTGCGCGTCGTTGGCCAGGACTACCACCTCCTGCCCGTCGAGACGCCCGTTCCCTACTACGGCTCCAGGTCCAAAATTTTCCGGGAAAGTTCTTTCCGCCGCCTGATTTTCCTGAAAACTATCGGAATCCAGCAGCCATTCGATTGCCTCCCTGCCTTTTCCAATCAACGTCTCTGTCACTGCTTTGCCCTCCTTCTTGGAACCGCCTGGTTCAAAAACTCTTCTACCTCCATATCCGGCAGTTCCTCTGCTTTTCTGTTTCCAAACGCTTTCCACACGTCCATGGAATCGGAGGGAGCGATATCCGCCAGCCATTCCGCCAATTCCAATTGTTCTTCCACGAAAGCTTCGGAACCAATCCTGCGATAGCGGGCAATTTCATCGTAAGGCTTTTTCAAAATTTCTGAAACCGCTTCCCGGAAAGCTTTCATCGAATCGGGAACCAATACGTTGCAGTCGCCCATCAGATATTTATGCTTTCCTCCGGTCGTCCTGGAAATCAAAGATTTGTCAGAGGCGTCAAACTCCTCTTTTCCGATTTCCTGTTCGATTACTTCCGGACCAGTCAGCCCCAGCCGGCCTTCCGGACTCATAATCACAGCGTCCGTCGCCGCGGCGACAAATCCCATCCCGCCGAAGCATCCCACTTTGCTTCCAATGATCGCTAATACCGGTATCTTCCCCCGGCAACGCTGGATTTGATCCATCACCTCCGCATGAGCCAGCAGCCCTGCGTTCGCTTCATGAAGGCGCACGCCTCCGGTCTCAAAGGAAAGGAGCACAGCCGGACGGCAGACCTCTTTTTCACCATAATTTTTCCAGTCTTCATACTCGGCCAGCGCCAGCTGGAAAATTCCAACCATTTTCGCGCCGCCAATCTCCCCGACTGCGCCTCCGATAAAACGGCCTTCCTGGGAAATCACAAAAACCGGATGCCTGCCAATCCTTCCGACGCCGGTCACTACGCCGTCGTCAAAAGCTACCGCTTCTCCTAAAATCGGAAGATGCGGGCTTGTCAGTCGATCTCTGGGGCCCGCGAATTCCCGGAATGTTCCAGCATCCACCAGGCCGGTCGCACGCTGTCTGGCGGTAGCCGAAAAAAAGCTCTGGTTATTCATGACTCCTGTCCCTCCTTCCCCTGTTTTCCTTCGGCGTCCCCTTTTTCATCTCCAGAAAGAATTCCTCCCGCTTCTTTCAGCGCCTGTGTCAGACGAAGCGACACGATAAAAGGGGTCGCATTGTTGTCGTTGATTGAAATGGACAGGTCTCCCAGCGCATTTTCTTCCACAAAATTTTGCAGCACCATTTCCCAAATATACTCAAAACCATGAACCGGTGTGCTCACCTGTACGTCTACCGCGCCTTCCATCGATTTTTGCTCCATCAGAATTTCCAAATCTCCAGAGCCTACCACGCCGGTATGACTCCATTCCTTGGCGATGGTGTTTCCTTTTCTCCCGAAAAAGGTATACGTTAATGTCTGTAATGTCATATCGCCCTCCTCTACCACGTTTTAAACCGAGCCGGCGGATGATATAGGTTTTTTGACCACTCTACCAGCTCGCGAACGCTCTTTGCCGCCAATAAACTCCGGTTAGCCATCGTCCGGTCGATCCCCAAATCTTCCGGCGTTTTCACGATACCTCTCTGACGAAGTTCCTTTGTCTTTTTTCCGTCTGCCTTTCGCCCTACCGGCGTATATCCCGCCACCGCACGGATTGCGGCGGTCCGCTCTTCGATACTAGTACAGCGGTGAAGATAGGCGATCCCCGTCTCTGTGACGATATGGGTCAGGTCGTCTCCATAAATCATGACCGGTGGAATGGGGAGATTCGCCGCTTTTTGCAGTTTCCAAGCGTCCAGCTCTTCCACAAAGCCGGGAACCATCTTTTCCCGGAAAGTATCCTGCATCTGAACGACCAGGCGGCGTCCCCGCGGCATATGCCCCAGGGACTGCGCCCGCATCCCATCTTCCTGCCCACACTTCAGCCACGCGTCGCTTCCATGGCGCCGCCCTCTGGCATCGCATCCCATATTCGGAGCGCCGCCAAAGCCTGCGATACGGCTGGCCGTAGCGGTGGAGCTATTCCCCTCCTCGTCGATCTGCAAGGTGCTCCCGATGAACATATCACAGGCGTAATGTCCGGCTGCCTGGCTCATCGCACGGTTTGAGCGCAGCGTGCCGTCCGGACCGACAAAGAAAATATCCGGCCGGTTTTCGATGTATTCTTCCATCCCCAGCTCCCCGCCAAAGCAGTGGATACTCTTCACCCATCCGGATTCAATCGCCGGAATTAGGGTCGGATGAGGATTGAGCGCAAAATAAGAACAAACCTTTCCTTTCAGTCCCAGCTGTTCCCCATAGGTAGGCAGCAACAGCTCAATGGCCGCCGTATCAAAACCGATTCCATGGTTCAGCCGCTGCACGCCATATTCTGCATAGATCCCTTTGATCGCCATCATCGCTCGCAAAATCTGGGCTTCCGTGATCAGCGCAGGATCTCTGGTAAATAATGGTTCCACATAGAACGGCCGGGGCGCTTCCACCACGTAGTCAACCCAATCGCCGGGAATATCCACCCGCGGCAGCCGGTCCACCACCCGGTTCACCTGAGCGATTACGATTCCCTGTTTAAAGTGGGTAGCCTCCGTTACTACCGGCGTATCCTCCGTATTAAAACCAGTGTAAAGATTTCCTTCGCGGTCCGCTTCCACCGCCGCCACCAGGGCCACCCGCGGAACCAAATCCATAAAATATCGGCCAAATAGCTCCAAATACGTATGAATGGATCCCAATTCCAATTTCCCATTTTGAACCAATTCCGCCAGCTTTGCCGCCTGAGGGCCAGAGTAAGAAAAATCAATCTTTTTTGCAATTCCTTTCTCCAGCAGCTGAATATGACTGTTCATCGCTACCGCGGACTGAACCAGATGAAGATCATGTACTTTTTCCCGGTCTACCCGGCACAGCATTTCGGCCAAAAAGTCCGCCTGCTTTTGATTATTTCCCTCCAGACAGACTCGATCCCCCGGCCGAAGAACCGCCTCCAGCAGCTTTCCGGTCTGTCTGGCCGCTACCAGCTTTCCCTCTGTCCGGTAGCGGTCTCCCTGCTCCAACCGTCGCTTTCTATCTTCTTTTTGACGACACCATTCCATCGGTTAAAACTCCTTTCCTTTGCATTTATGCCCCTAGCAGGGCGCTTTTTATTCGATAGGAAGTTTCAATGAAATTTCCTATTGAATAAAAAGAGGATAGTATCCCCTTGTGCGGGAACTATCCTCATACTCTCATCCATATACAATTTTCATCTTCCAGGGAAGCTCCTCCCCGCTATCTATTTAGACATTCATCACGCCAAGCCCGCAGCGTTCGTGGCTGGACATCGGGTGAATCGCGGATTCACCGAACATCGCCACTGCCAGCCAGTGCTGCTTTCGGATAATCGCGACCTTCAAAGCCAGATCGGTATCGGAGGCCACATTGATAAACACGCCCCGTTTTGCCTCCTCGCAGGCATGAAGCAACGCATGCATCTCATGGGGAAGCTTCTCAATCACCGCGCTGTTCAGACTGGCGCCTACCACGGCTCGGTTTATTTTTTCCTGGAAGTCTCTGCTGGATTTTCCTCCCACTTCCGTCACCACCAATTTCCACCCTTCTTTTCCAAAGTCTGCTTTCACAGCTTCTTCTTCCGCTAGGGTTCGTGTCAATGCCAGTCTCATAGCGCGGTATCCGATTCCCTCCCAGTAATTGCTCTCATACTCTGAACGGTTCATTCGATTCCTCTCCTTCTCTCAAACAATCCTGTATGCGGAAATCATACCACGGCTTTCCTCTTCCTTCAAGTCCGTTTCCTGCCGCGCCGCAGGCAGAGAATTTTTCTCTGCCAAATTCTTTCTTGTTCTTTTATTGTATCAAAGAAATTGTCGATACAAATACGCCGGCCACAATCGCGCTTGTAATCACACCACAGATATTGGCGCCCATGGCTACCGGCAAAATCATCGCGAATGGATTTTCTTCCTCCGCCGCATGCTGGGCTAATTTTGCAGTCGTAGGCACACAGGAAACTCCGGCAATGCCAATCACCGGGTTAAAATCACCCTTCTTTATTTTGTAAAACAGCCAGCCGCCCAAAAGGCCGCCAATTCCTGAGACCGCCAGCGCTAAAATACCCAGCGCCAGAATGACGATTACCACCGGATTTAGGATGGTAGACGCCTCGCAGAGCGTTCCCAACAATAACCCCAGGAAAAAGGTGGACATATAGGTGATTCCATTTTCCAGCATTTTCTGATAAGGAAGCACTTCCGCTTCTTTAATCGCCACGCCGACAAAGAAAGAAAAAATCAAGGGAGAAGCCATCGGCAGGAGCAGACATAATACGCCGCAGGTAATGATAATAAAAATAAATTTGGTCTTTTGCGGTACATCCGGCGGATATACTTCCACATCAATTCCCCGATACTTCTTCGGGACGATCAAACGGATCAGATACGGATAGCCGCCGTAAGTTAAGCTTAAATACAAATAGGCAATAATCGAAATCGGCACGAAAATTTCCGGCGACAACATCAGGGACGTAAAAAGCACCATCGGCCCGTCCGCGCCTCCGATCGTTGCGATAGCTGCCGCCTGGCCAGCATCCAGATGAAAGACCGACACCCCCAAAATCAGTGCCACAAAGCTGCCAAGTTCCGCAAACAGCGCGATTGTAATGCAGGTCCAAGGCCTGGCCAGCAGAAAACTAATCTCGCTCCTAGCGCCAATTCCCATAAATACCAAGCAGGCAATCAGTCCGTTGCTGAATGTCAGATTATAAATTGGCTGCAAAAAGTTAACTTGAATCGCATCCATGATACCAGCAGCGTCGCCGACTAAGGGATCCAAAAACAAAGTTCCAATCCCGCCGCCTTCCAGAAACATTTGCCCTGCATTAACGGCAATCATACCGATTCCCATGGGAATCATGATGAGAGGTTCCAGCTTACGGGTAAAGCCCAGATAGGCCAAAACAAAGCCAAGTACAATCAGGATCAGGCGCGCCGCCGCAATGGTAAGATCCTCCTGAAAAAATGTTCCGATTCCCGGAAAAAGCTGTGACAAAAAATCCATGCTACTTTTCCTCCTTTTTCTTATTCCGCTTCCGGAACATCCAATCCGTTGCCACAATGATCCCAATTACCAGATAGGACAAGGCAATCGTCAGCAAATAAGCAAATCCGCTGTAAGTTACAATATTCATTCCTTTCTCCTTTCAAACGAAAGCGGAGCGTTTTTTATTCTACAGGAAATTCCATCGGAATTTCCTGTAGAATAAAAAAAGGAAAGCGAATATACACTCACTTTCCTCAAACTCTCAGTCGCTATATAGTTACTATCTCTTCTCGTTCTCTCAATCTCTGGCTATAGAGTAGCACACTTCGCGGGCAATTGCAAGCGGTTTTAAAAAAAATTGAGAAGCTTATTATCTGCTCACGCCCAGCTTGGTCATCAACGCCTCTTAAGGAGGAAATTGATCTTTCAGGCTTACAAAAATTGGAAACCCTTTATTCAAAGGGAAAAAACACCGGCACCAGAAGAATATTTGTTATCCCTAACAGAATATCCAGTCCCAGACTGTACCTCACGTAATCGCGAAAACGGTATCCATAGACGCCGACCATGGTCAAGGGCGTATTGGACAAAGGCGTACAAAGCGCGATGGAAGAAGCTAAGGTGATTCCCATCGCAAAGGGGTACGGCCCAAAGCCTTTTGCTTCGCAGATCGATAGCACCACCGGCAGCACGATGACAAGGGCGGTCCCATTGGTCAAAAATTCACTGAGCAGCTGGGTGAGAACGACTGCGCAGACAAAGAGAAACCATGGAGAAAATTCATCTCCGATCAAAGCGAAAATCCACTCGGCCAATTGCTGGCCGCCGCCGCTTAGCCGGACCGCCTGCATAAGCCCCAGGCATCCGGCTAATTTCAAGACGCTGCTCCACCCTACCGCCTCAATCGCCTCTTTCTGGGTCGTACACCGAAAAAGAATGCAGCAAACCGCGCCTCCCGCTCCGATGATCGGAAGTGGAACCGGTTCCCACAGAAAAAGTATCACCACAGCCCCGAAGATTGCCAGCATCACGATCTGTCTTCCACATCCGGCAGGCCCTTCTGCGCCTTTTGTTTCCCATGCCGGTTCCGGCGCCTCGCTACCTCCCCAGATTTTCTTTCCAAGGGGATAACCAACTCCCGTCACGTAAACAACCAAAACAAGAACAAGTGCGATTCCGACAAAGCTAAAGTCAAAAAAACGAAAGCCGCGCCCAGTCGCCTCCAGCAGCAAATTCTGCGCCGTCATCTGCGGAGCCGAACCAACCAGGGTAGCCGCGCCTCCTACCACACAGGCCATACTGACCGGAAGCATTAAATTCCGCAAATCCATACGCTCATTTTCTCTTTGAATATTGCCAAACACGGCCATAAACATGGCCAAAGTGGCCACATTGGACAAAAAAGCTGATACAACGGCCGCCAGGCAGACGGAAAGCAGTAAGAGGCGCCGTTCGGATCCTCCGGAAAACCGAAAGATCACCGCTCCTACTTTTCCAGCCACTCCGGTTCGGAACATGGCGTCTCCCAAAATCATCATGGAAACCACCAGTATCACGGAACTGGAAGAAAACTGTCCAAATACCTCTGAGAACTCCGCCACCTGAAACAACACCATCCATATGCAGCCAAGAATGGCGGCCGTCGCCATCGGAATCCACTCTGTCAAAAAAAGAAAAATGCAGATGGCAAATATGATCAAGCCTCGTTCTGCCGCTCCCATGTTTACCCACTCCTTCTCTTTGTACAAGAACACTGCCGTTCGCTTCCGACAGCATTCTTACACAGATTTCTTTCTTGCCTCTTTTCCTTTCATCTACTATAATAGCTGTAGACCAATGAACGCGAGGGTATGCTTATGTTAGAACCGATCAAAAATGAACCTGCCCGGAATCAGGTCCTGGCAGAACTGCGCCGGAACATCTTTTCCGGGGCCTTTCCGCCAGGATCCGAATTAAATCCGGATCACTTAGCCGGCGAGCTGGGCATTTCCCGTACCCCGGTCCGTGAAGCCCTTCAGCTTTTGGCCGGAGAAGGGCTGATCGACTATATCCCCAAAAAAGGCGCATATGTCAAGGAACTCTCTGTGGATTTCCTGGACGATTACTATGATACCCGTAAATGGCTGGAGGGCCTGGCGATTCGCTATGCCTGTCAGACAGGCGTCGATCCGGAACTTCTTTCCCAATATATGGAGGAAGAGCAGGCTGCTTATGAGGCGCAGGATATCCCTCGTCTCAGCGCCTGCAGCAAGCGTCTGGAGGAATACCTGTATCATGCCTGCCAAAGCCCCCTGCTGGAATCCTATCTGCTGCAGCTCTTGGAGGCGTCGCCCCGCCATTATTCCCGGGATGACGAGGCTAGAACGCTGTTTGTAAAGGCCACTTACCAGTATCATTGCCAATTGATTCAAGCGCTGATACAGGGAGATGTCGAAGATGCCATCGAGCGAACCAGCCGCCACCTCGACGTAGCGAAGGAAAACTACCTAAAATACCGGGAAACCGAAGCGCGGTTTAAGCTTTTGCATAAGGACCCGTCAAAATAACATCTGGATTCTTCGTCTGATTCCCCGGCAAAAAATGATGATGAATCCGAACAGAAACGGATTTTTCTGCAAAAGTAAAGCTCTGCGTCACCATACACATCAAATCCATTCTCCGGGCATTGATTTGAAGTACCTGTTCCCCTGTCCATGCTGCGGACAGCAGCCACGGCTGGTTCGGCCCATATCCTAAAATCTTTGCCGGCTCATAGCCCTTGATGACCGCGCTGAGAGAACTGGCCGCAGGAAGAAGAGGAAAATCCGTATTTTCTTTCCATTCTCCATCCATACCGCAGACACAGGACACCCGCTTTCCATTGCGGATCACCTCCACCGCAACCTCTTTGCCTAAGGAAAACGTCACGCACTCAATCCCCTGTGGATTCTCGTCAAATACCACGGTTTTCCCATCCCATTCTTCCTGTCGGGGCGAACGGACGCTTCCCGCTGGCGCTAGACTGTACCGCTTTGTCAGGTCCTGAAGATCTCTCACGTCCTCTTCCACCGCTTTTACCGGCGCCTCATGGCAGCCGCAGACAATATGCCGTTCAAATAGATCGATGATCTTTTGCGCGTTATCCTGGTTTTCATTGGCCATATATTCACATGCCATATCCAATTCCGGAATCACAATCGCCTGCTGGCCATACCCGCCGCTAAAACGATACCCGCCGAAACTGCATCCATAGCAAAACAAACCAAAGCCGTATTGGTTGCAAGGTTGATCCGGATAAAAATCTTGGGACGGAAAATACCGTTTTCCGACCAAATCACAGAGATCTGCACGCAGCAGCTGCACGCCGTTCCAGGAACCATGCTGCAAGAAAAACTGAGCAAATTTCACAAAATCCAAGGGAGACAGGCATTGGGTGGTTGGTTCCAAATCCTCCGGGTGAGCCGGATCCAGGCAGGTCTCGCATAGATCTTCGATCCCCAGCGGTTCAAAAAAGCGGGGTCTTAAGTATTCTAACATATTTTGACCTGCCAAAACCCGCGGAATACAGCAAACCAAATGAGGCGGCGCATTATTATACTCGAATTTCACTCCTGGCTGCCGCAGCAGAGGCTGGCCCAAAAAGGCCTGAATCCAATTATCCGTGTTCCTCATCTCGTAAAAGCCTGTGCGCGGATGGCCGTTGGACATGGTCAAAAGATCCCTTACCGTCATACTCTTCATCCGAGGATCCATTTCCTCCGGCAGCTCGTCTGCAAAAATCTCCACCACCTTATCTTCCAGCCGCAGCTTCCCCTCCTGAACGAGGAAAAGGACCGCCAGACACTGGATTCCCTTGGCCGAGGAATAAATGCGGTGAGGGCTGTCCTCCGTAAACGGCTTTGCCACGCATCTTACAATCATGTGATTATGGCGAATCACATGAAAACTATGAAGTTCAATCCCTTCCTTTTGAATATCCGCAAAGAAATTAAGGAAGGAGCGGGAGAAAATCCCCTGCTCCTCCGGAATACTGGACGGAAACTGCATTCCGTCCCATTGCATATCTGGTAACATCGAAACCACTCCTTCTTACAAATTTAAATCATTTAGCTTGGTGAAAGCAATGATCTGCCGCAGGCACAGGCAAACCAGCGCGATTCCAATCATCCATACCATCGCTGTGGTAAAGTCAAGAGAGTTGTACAGCACTCCGGCGACCGCTGTATAGATGGTAGCTACACAAGTGGCAGAATAGTTTTGAATCGCAAGGCCAGACCCTCTCATATCGATCGGCATAGAGCTGGCAACCAGAGCTTTTGTTGGACTATTCTCAAAAGCAGCTCCCCCCTGGAACAGGCAAAGGGACAACAGAATCAGCCAGCCCGGCGTTCCTTCCTTTAGGCATAAAAACAGCAGCGCCACCGACAGAATTTCCACAAACCCGCCTACGACCAAAGCAATCTTATAATTCTTGTTTTTATTGAGACTTTTGGACAGCCAATATCCGATCAGCGGGGATAAAATCACCGGCACAAAACGGCGTACACTCCATGCGCCCGTCTGGGCCGCCGTAAAGCCAAGCACTCCCTGGGCATATTTGATTAAATAAGAACCAATAAGGGTTACGGTCGGGTTGGACAACATAACGATCAAGATTACCGGGATAAATCCTTTAATGGAAAACATCTTTATATTAATAAGAGCGTTCTCCGCTGTTTTCATCCGACGGACAAACAGACACAGGCATATAACTGCGCAGAGATAAAGCAGCAGCGACCAGATAGAAAGCCAGGGAATCTGCTTCCCACCCAAGGTCAACCCAATGGACAGAGGGGCGACAAAGAAAAACATCAGCGCCAGGCCGGCCCAGTCAAAACGATCGTGCTTCTTCTCTCCCTCGGCGGTTTTCATGTCCGGGTAAAGAGCCAATATCGCCACCCAGCTAAGAATCGAGAAGATCAGCAAGCTATTGATCGCCGTACCCGCGGCAAACATCCCCGACAGCCAGCCGGAAAAATAGGGGATAATAATGGAACCAAAAGACATCAGCCCTTGGGCATAGCCGATAAAAGCTGGCACATCATCCTTATCCATCACATCCGCCACCATAGAGCTGGACAAAGGATTCACCGTGCCAAAGGCCAAGCCTAACACTACATAAGCAGCCAGCATGACCGCCACATTGGGAACGGTACCTAAGAGAAATGTCGCAATCGCGTACAGACCAACGCCAATCAAAGCAGTCTTTTTTCTCCCCAGTACATCCGAAAGTTTTCCTCCAATGGGGCCGGCTATGGTGGTGCTCAGGCTAAGAAGCGTTGTCATGATGGCATAAATGCCCGGCATGTTCACTTCCTCCAGCCGGAAATTCAGCAGATTTTTCATCGAGTTGTTCATGGCAATCATGGACATGGTCAAGATGCCGATGGGCAAAAACACGAGAATTTTCTGCACCAGCGGAGAATCTGCTTTTAACGGGTAACTTTTTTTCATCTCCATCGTCTCTCCTCTCTCATCCTCTAACCCAAAGTATAGTGCTCTCGATTTAAGTCTTTACTTCGGATATTGGATATTGGATATTTTATATTCGTACTATAACACCCTCCCGCAGATTTGTCAACTGACAAAAGGAAGAATCTCTCTTCAAGAAATTCTTCCCTGGATTTCTGGACTTCTGTTTTACTTTTTGATAGGATAAGAATTACCGATAGAAAGAGAGGATACGGCAGATGAAGGACTTGGCAAAGCCGTTAACGAACCGAGAGAGAATCGCGCAAATTCTCCGGAAAGGAATCTATTCCGGAACCTTCCACCCCGGCCAAGAACTGGTTCAAAATACCATTGCCACACAGCTTGGCGTATCACGGATGCCGGTACGAGAAGCAATCTATATCCTTTTAAAGGAAGGCCTGGTAGAACATATTCCAAACCGGGGATTTTTTGTTAAAAATATTACCCGCGCCTTTTTTGAAGATTACTTTTTTATCCGCACTTTGTTTGAACAAAAAGCAGTTTCTTATATATGTAAAACGCTGGAAGACTCCAGCGTTTTACAAGAATTTTTAGTGGGCGAGCAGAATGCTTATGAACGTCAAGATGTCCCCGCCCTCAGCCAATACACAAACCGTCTTCAAAACTATATTGGTTCTCACTGTGGGAGCCCTAGGCTTTCCACCTATTTGCAGCAGCTTTGGGATATGTCTCCCCGACGGATCTCCGCAGATAGCGGACAGCAAGTACTTTTTATCGACTCTACGTTCCAATATCATCAATCTTTGGTAAAGGCGATTCTAAAAAATGAGGAAGAGACCGCCTGCCGTTTGATTGCAAACCATCTGGAATTAAGTAAAACCCACTATTTTTCGATCCGTGATGAACTTCATTTGGATGAAGAATAGCCAATCGATCTCACTTTTTTTCCAAAATCCGTCTACTGGAACCGCTTTTACCCTCGTGTTCCCCGCAGCTTCTTCTTCACCGAAGCCACTCCGTTTAAGAACCATTTCTGCTTCAAGAGAATCGTAAATACGATGATCAAAAACAAAATCAAGGTGATGGGTCTGGTAAAGATCGCCTTGACGCAGCCGCCTACGCCCCGATATACGATCAAAGCATTCCGAAGGTTCTTCTCCAAAAGATTTCCTAAAACAATACCTAAAACCATCGGAGACGCCGGATAACCGTACTTTTTCAAAATATATCCTACGATTCCGAAGAACATCATAAAGCCTACGTGGGTCAACAGGTTATTGGTGGAAAACGCTCCGACCACCGTCAAAATCACAATGATGGGGAACAACCTTCCTCCAGGAATCTCTACAAATTTCGCAAAGATCTTAATTCCCGTCAAGCCAAAAAACAGTAAAAAGATATTGCCAATAAAGCTCAGAGAAACAATCAAATAGAAAAAGTTCTCATTGGTGGAAAGCAGCGTCGGTCCGGGATTCAACCCGTGCATGGTAAGCGCTCCCAAGAGTACCGCCGTCACGCCGTCACCAGGCACTCCCAGCGTCAGCATCGGGATTAACGCGCCGCCTACCGCCGCATTATTGGCGGATTCCGGAGCGATCACGCCTTCGATGGCTCCCTCTCCAAAAGGAACTTCCGGGTTCTTTGTCGTCTGTTTGGCATGGTCATAAGAAAGGAAAGCGGCAATGGAACCGCCTGCTCCCGGCAGCGCGCCGATTACGGTCCCGATAATCGAACAGCGCAGCGTCAGCCAGAAATGCTTTTTCACCAGGCCAAACTCCGGTATGATCTTATCCACATCCTGCCGAATGACTTCCTGTTTTCCCTTCCCAACCTGTATAAGAGCCTCCGCAAAGCCGTAAAGACCGATCATCGCAACTACATTGGGAACTCCGGCCATCAATTTTGTCGAGCCAAAGGTGAAACGGGTGATGCCGCTGATGGAATCCAGGCCAATCCGCCCGATCAAAATACCAAAGCAGGCCGCCATCAATCCCTTTGTGATGGTCGTATTTCCCAGGGCTCCGACCATCAGCATTCCCATAAAGCCCAGCAGGAAATAGTCCAGAGGGCCAAAGTTTACCGCCAGTTTTGAGATTGCCGGCGTCAAAACCAAAAGAAACACGCTTCCGATCAAGCCGCCGACCACACTTTGGGTTGTCGACACGCCGATCGCCCTGGCGGCCAACCCTTTCTTTGCCAGCGGATAACCATCAAATACCGTTGCTACCGCAGCAGGTGCGCCCGGAATGTTTAACAAAATAGCGGAACGGGAACCGCCGTAAACCGCGCCGATGTAAATACCGATCATCGCGGCGATCGCAATGCTCATATCCCAACCGTAGGTTACAGAGATCAGCAAGGAAATCGCCATGGTTCCTGTCAGGCCAGGGATTGCCCCCACGTAGACGCCGGCGCAAGTTCCGAGCGCCAGTGCCAAAAGAATTCCAGGGCTCGTAAAGGGAACCGCTAGATAGCCTAAAATTGTACTCATTGACATATTCCTCCCTACGGTAAAAAGACTTTAAACAGCACTTTAAAAATCAGATACAAAGCCCCAATGCAGACTCCTGTATAGATTAGATTTTTCACAAAATTCTTCGGAATCAGATAACACATGGCTGCCAGGAGAAAAATCAACGAGGAAATCACAAAACCAACGCCAAATTCCAGCATCACATAGTAGACCACTGTCATCAGCAAAAATACCAGCGCATTCTTAGGAAGCAAATACTGAACAATACTTTTGCACTTTTCTCCGATGCCCATCCCAGTAGTCGCCGACCCTTTTCGGATATTTTGAATCAAATCCGCGACCCCTAGGATCAAAAGAAAACCGGAAACAATCAAAGGGAAGGTACTGGAGCCGGAAAGAGACGGATCATCCTGGTAAATCCCGATTGACTCCCAGAAAAACACTGCCGCAACAACGATAAAAAGCAGCGAGACCATGCGGGTTCCCGGCTTTTGTTCTGCCTTTTTTAGAGCGGCAGGCTCCCTTCCGGGAGCCTCCGTCATTTTTTCCTGATATTTCGTTTCATTTCCTGCATTTGTTTTATTCATCATATCCCAAATCCTTCATGGTTTTCTCCACAACGCCGCTTTCCGTTAAAGCCAACAATGCTTTGTGTCTCCACTCATCCAGGAATTTCTTTGCCTCCTCGCCGGTTAATCCAAGGCCAGAGAGACCCTGATCCTTTAAGGACTGCTGGAATTCATCCGAATTATATGCCTGCGTGAACACATCCGTCAGGTAGGCAACCACTTCCGGATCGGTATCCGCCGGAACGCAGATCGTGTAAAATGCGCCAAGAGGCAGGTATTTCTCCATCTCCGGATAATCTTCTACGATAGCCGGCACATCGTCCCAATAACGCTCCACGCTGTTGGTGCAAAGAACGCGCACATCTCCGCTGTCTTTGTAGCTCTGAACCGCGGCAGTGGAGGATACGCAGAAATCAGCAAAACCACCCAGAACCGTTACGATAGAAGAAGACGCTCCATCGGAAGTATAGGTGCCGGGATCAAAGCCAGCGGCCGTTTTCCAGATCGCAGACAGCGTTCCGTTGATACCAACCTTACCGGAAGCAACTTTCAATACGCTTCCCGGATTGTCGATATCCGCTTGGAACAAATCCTTTACGGTCTGGTAAGGGCTATCCGCCGCCACCGTGATGGTCTGGACTGCCTCCGATACTACCATAATCGGAATGACATCGTCGTAGGTATACTGAATCAGATCATAGGCATCGTACAAGGCCGGTGTCTCCGCGCCGATACACAACGTATATCCGTCTGGAGCCGCCTCGCAGGCCGCCAGCCAAGAAGTGGAACCGGAAGCTCCCGCCGTATTTTCTACGACAATACTGGAACCCAAAAGCTTCTCTGCCGCCGTAAATAGAGGACGAACTGCCATATCCGTTGCTCCGCCGGCGCCGTAACCGATCATAGCCTTCAAATCACGTTCCGGATAGCTGTTAGCACCGCCGTTTCCAGCAGGCTCCGTCTTTACTTCTGCCGCTGTGCTTTCTACCGCAGCTTTCGTTCCCGCCTCCGTAGGGGCAGCCGTTGTTCCGCTTCCAGAGTTGCCGCAGCCCCCCAATAAACTGGCTGTCAAAAGCAAGCTCATCATTACCGCGATGTTCTTTTTCATTTCTTTTCCTCCCTTCCATATTGCCAAGCCTTTTCGGCCTAGTATCGTATCTACTTTTCGATATGTTTTATAGATATTTACTGTTTGCTATTTACCATCTTTTCCGTCGGCCAACATGACCGCCGCCCGAAGAGCCAACGGATACGTATCGATCTGCATTCCCATCAACACTGCCGTAGCTACTTGAGTCGTAGTGCCTTGAGGGCTTCCATTCTTTTTGCGGAAAAGATTTGCCATATGAACTTCGATCACCGGCACACGCAAAAGCGCCAATGCTTCCTTAATTCCACAATCACAGTTGGTAAATCCGCCAGGATTGATAATCACCGCGTCAGTCTGATCAAAGAATGCCTGATGCAGCTTGTCCACCAGATCGCCCGCATGGTTGGATTGGAAGCATTCCAGGGAAACTCCCAGTTCTTTTGCCTCTTCCTGCATTCTGGCATTCACCTGATCCAACGTCACAGAGCCATAGAATTCTGGATTCCGAAACTGGAACATATTCGCGTTTACGCCATGCAGCATTAAAATTTTCTTCACCGGACGCCCGCTCCTTCCTGCTTCGCCTGTTCTTCCGCCAAAAGGCTGTCAAACACCTGCTCCCACTCTTCGTAATTGGTTACTTTTCTTCCAGAACGCCGTTCCGCTCCCAGCATCTGCAAACGAATCAGCATTCCCTTTCCGCTCAAAATTTGGCAGCCGGATTCTTTTGCTTCCCGCAGGAAACGGGTTTCCGCTGGATTGTACACTGCGTCAAAGGCAATCTGCCCTTCCCGAAAAACCGAACGGTCTAACGGCGTCTCCGACAGATGCGGCGCCATCCCCAATCCCGTGACATTCATCACTACATCCGCTTCATGGGCCAGCTTCTGTACGCGGGCCACGTCGGAAAAGTCCACAGCTTCCGCCACCGGGGCAAACGCATGGTTAATATTCTCTGCTAACTCTTCCGCATATTTTCCAATTAAATCGGTAATATAAATCTTCTTTGCGCCTTCGTTGGCCAACGCACCACAGATGGCGCGTCCTGCGCCGCCGGCTCCAAAGCAGAAAAATACGGATTCAGAAATCTTACAGCCGGTTCTCTGTAGGGAATACAGAAACCCTTCCCCATCCCTGCTAAAACCGACTAGTTTTCCATCGATGATATGCACATGATTGACTGCTCCCATCTTCCGGGCAAAGTCATCCAGCTCGTCGCAATACTGGATCACCTGCACTTTAAAGGGTTTGGTGATCCCGATGGACTTTACATTCATGTAACGCAGTCCATGGATCACATCACCCAAGCGGGAAGCGTCCGCAAGCTCGATGGGAAAACGGAGAATGTCCAGCCCCATCCGTTCATACATCACATTGGAAAGCTTTGCTGATAAGGACTGACGCATCGGATAGCCGATGGTCGGAGCCAGTACCGTATCCACTGTAACCTGGATCATCGCGTTCCTCCCTATTCTTCCACTGTCGGTTCCATCTCATCCACTACCGGCAGAACCGCATCCTTGGAGCAGACATAAACCATTTCCAGGGTCTCCTCCGAATCATTGACAAAGCCGTGAGGAACGCCTTCCGGCACAAAGATGACATGGCCTTTGCGGAAACGTCCAACTTCCTTCCCACCTTCGCCGAGAAGCACGCCTTCTCCTTTTACGATATAGTTAAACTGCTCCGCATTCTCATGGACATGGGTGGAACCGTGACCCTCGCCGGGAGCTAAATGAATGATACCGATCCGGAAAAACTCAGAACCGTGCATGTCATGGTCAACCACACGCCAAAGTTTCGTCTTCTTTCCCGGAAATGTGTATAAATAATGCTCGTCCTTTTTCATTGGATGAATGCACATCAGTCTTCTTGTCTCGTCCATCAAATCTTCCCTCCTATTTCTTATTTTTCTCCGGCGCATTTGCCGCGGAATCTTCCGGCTTATCCCCCGATACATTGGTCATGCCGTCTACCGTCGGAAGCTGTCCGCCTGCCGAATACCACCAAATCTTATGGGAAACCGTCAGTCCAGGATCTGCATTTTCATTGCCGCCTCTGGCGCCTGCGCCTCCGTGATACGTGTTTTTCGGAATGAACTTAAAATCACCAGGGCCTGTGGTCCCGATGAACTCGCCGCCTTCTCCGATATTGGTCAGTTCCATGCCCGAAATCGTGTAGCTGCACTCCTCGCTGGTCGGATGAATATGCGGGGTGCTGACAGACATGGGAGGATTCACTGTAACGCCTGCTACAAAATACTTAGACCCCATGTCCAGATGTTTTCCGATACGGTCCGGCTTAATAATCCGGAAATTTTTTCTCAGAGTATCGGTCTCCGCGGAACCAACCCAGACTTTTTCTGAGTCCGTCCAGGGATTGATGATGATTGCCTGTTTTGCCTTTTTTTCTCCCATTCTTATGATGCCTCCTTATCACCTAAAAAGATACAAGCCCAATGGACACCCTTGTATGTCCACTTTGTGCATTGCCTACGCATAAATAAAACCTTGAAATTGTACATCATTTTTTGTACAATCTCTTAATTTATTCATATTTTAACATTGGCTTCTATTGATGTCCAATTACGATTCCGCATCCCGCAATCGCGAAATGCAATGATACGATCCACAGACGAAAAAAACATCGGTTATTTCTAACCGATGTTCGATCTATTTTTTATTGCCATTAAAACAGTTCCATCTTTTTGAGCGGCAGATCAATCAGACTGCAATGAAAGATTCCATTATCATTGCGCTATTTTAAGACTTTCCCTACTTCCCCTTATTTTCCTGATTTCCTCCGACCATGCGGTGAGGACTGTCCAAGACAAACTGGATAAAATTGTCGACCACAGGCACCTTAGCGGATTCCTCGGAAACCGCCAGGTACACATAACGGGATAAGGACGGCTCTAACTTCGCTACATGCACACCCTTGCCTCCATATTTTCCCGCGCTGTTCCTCGTGACTAAAGTAGCCACCAGACCGTTGGCTACCAGGCTGATATTGGTCAGGATATGGGTATTTTTCGTAATCCTCGTGCGAAAGAATTCCTCCCCCCGCTTGGCCGCATCTAAAGCAGGCTGGGTGGATTGCAGGGACTTTAAAATGGATGAGTTCTCGGAAAACAGTAGTACGTGTCCCCGCAATTCCTCCAGCCGAACAGATTCTCTACCAGCCAGCGGATGTTCTTTTCCCACCACCAAAACCACTTCATCTTGAAGCAGTTCATAGGTTCTAAGATCATCCGGAAGCAGCATATCCGAGAGGAATGCCGCGTCTAAAACGCCATTTCGGATCATCTCTTTCAGCTGACTGCTGTCCCCTTCCTGAATGCTCAACTCCACATCCGGGAATTTTTTTTGATAGGCAGAAACCAGATCCGTCAGCATATAAAGAGCGCTGCACTGGGCCAGGCCGATGGAGATACTCCCCTCGCTGCTATTTTGAAAAACGCGGAACGATTTCTTCATTCGCTCTTCTAACGCCAGCATCTGTCTGGCATATTCTAGAAAAATCTCTCCCTCTTTTGTGACCGCTACGCCTTTTTGGGTGCGGCTGAAAATCCGAATGCCCAGTTCCGACTCTAATTTTCCGATCTGAACCGAAATGACTGACTGGGACACATAGCATTGTTCCGCCGCCCTGGTAAAATTCTTATATTTCGCCGCTTCCAGGCAATACCTCATTTGTAAAAAGTCCATGTTCCGGCGCTCCTTTCTCCGATTCCATAAAAAGCATACCACAAAAAGGAGCAAAGCGGCTACCTTTTTTCCCGATAATACTCCAATAAAAAGTCAATCATTTCATTTCGTTCCGGCTCTCTCATGCCTCCCCCATGGGAAAAGCCCATCACCTGCGGAGTTTCTCTGGTATAGGCCTTCCACTCCTGCCCATTTTCCCCGCCAGGACAACCATTCTTAATAAAATTCCCCCAGTAAGAATTGGCCCGGATCGAAATATCGTAATCTTCCCCTGTATAGGGCCGCCAGCTGCGCTCTAAAATTTTAAACACGTACATATGCTCCGCCGAATGGAAGGAGCCAATCTCGCTCTTTGCCGGAACCTGATCAAAAACATAGCCGTAAGCCGGCCTTCTTCCCAAGGCCAGCTGCGCCTCACAGAAAGCAATCACAGCGGCTCTCTTATAGTTTGCCCGGCACCGGCGCAAAAATTCTTTCGCGTCCTCCTCCGTCCGGACTTGAAGGCGTTCTGCCATCCCTCTTGCCTTAGGACCAAAGGAATCTTCCATCTCTTTCTGAAACTCTTCTGTCAGCGGATGCTTGCACTCCGGGTCCGCCGGCGTTTCGTCCTTCGTACAGCCAATCATATAATCAATATCGTGATGCCCACCGGAAAGTTGGATTTGATGCGGCAAATCCCTCAACACATATCCGTCGATACAGGGCTTAAACCGCATCTTTCCCTTCGTCTCCCGGAAAAAAGAAATCAGAAGAGAATTCATCGTTTCCGCAGGGAGCGCTCTGGCCTCTTCTAAAGATCGAAGCTTGGCATAGGAAAAGAAAGCCTCCCCAAAGGCTTCCGCCGTCTTTAGCGGCAGCGGCCACACCTTTGGATTGTCGCCCAGCCCGCCTCCGCTTTGAAGAACCGCACGGCGGATGTCCCCTCTCGTCATCTCGCTGCACGTAAGAATCTGACAGGCAGTTCCTCCCGCCGATTGGCCGAATACTGTAATCATCTCCGGATCTCCGCCAAAGGCGTCGATATTCCGTCTTACCCATTTCAGCGCCGCAATGATATCCAGCATTCCATAATTTCCCGCTCCCACCGGGTCTTCCTCGGTCAGCGCCGGATGCTGCATAAATCCAAATCCATTGCTCCGGTAGTTAGCGGATACATATACGATTCCCTGCTTTGCCAACGCTTCCCCATCGTACTGCTGGCCGTGGGCATATCCGCGTATAAAACCGCCGCCAAATACCCAAAAGGCCACCGGCAATTTTTCTCCCGGCTCCTTGGCAGGCGTCCATATATTTAGATACAGACAATCCTCACCCATGGGCAGCCGGACCGGATAAAACTCTTTCCGATGAAAATTCCCATCCGGCAAATAATCTTGCATCGGCGCATTTCCAAATAGCTTTGCCGGGCGGACGCCCTCCCAATCCTCTGCCGGCTGGGGCGCCCGAAAGCGGAGATCTCCCACTGGCGGAGCCGCGAATGGAATCCCTTTAAAAATACTGATCTGCTGGCATCCGGCCATCACGCCTTCCACCCATCCATTTTCTGTCTTTGCCTGTAACATGGCCATTTTTATTCCCTCCTATCTTCCTAATTTGCAGTTGCTTTCTACTAACAAAACCACGTTATTCTCAAAAAGAGAAAGGCTGCTGCAAAACCATGAATCCGCAAGATTCAAGGCTGGCAGCAGCCTTAGACTTTAGCTCTTATTCAAAATAACACCAGTTAAAGATCGGACGGTTTCCAGATTTTACAAATCCTTTCAGATTTGACTGATACAGATACACATCCGCCAGATTCCGCAGAGGAAGCACAAAGGCGTTTTCCATATAGATTTCCTGAAGCTCCCCGTAAGCGGCTTCCCGCTCGGCGTCGTCCATCAGCGTGACCGCAGCTTCCAGTTTTTCCGAATAATCCCATGCTTCCTGAATGTCATAGGTCTTCGCAATGTTTGCCTGGCCTTCATGGCTATTGTTTGGATGGGTCTGAATCATCAACCCAGCTCCCGGATCTCCCTCGATTCCGTACTGACGGATCGAAATATTCCAGTCCAGAGAATTGCGGAGGATATCCAGCGCTGTAGTCTGGTCGTATTGCTGGATTTCCACTGTCACGCCAACAGCCAGAAACATATTGGACAGCTGCTCCGCCACGGAACTAGTCGTACTGTCGATGACCGCTTTCAGCGTAAAACCGTCCCCATATCCCGCTTCTGCCAGAAGTTCTTTTGCCTTTTCTGGATTGTACTCATAAAGCGGCGTCTCATCCAGCTTCTTGCTGTGTCCCCAGGTTCCTCCCGGAACCATGGAGGTCGCTACGGTTCCTTGACCTTCGTAAGCGCCTTTGATGATGGCCTCTTTATCTACCGCGTAGTTCAGAGCCTGACGCACCAGTTTGTTGTTTAAGGGCTCCGACGCACAGTTAAAGTTAATCGCATTGTACCGCAAAGCCGGCGACTCATAGATCGCGATCTTGCCCTCCGGATCTTCCTTGGCCTTATTGATATCGCTGGCCAGACAAGAAAGGGCAAAATCAATTCCATCCGTATCCAGCTCAATCATCGCTACGGATTTTTCCGGGATAAACCGGAAGATAATACGGGATAGTTTTACCGGAGTTCCCCAATATTCGTCAAACTTTTCCACGGTAACGCTGTCGCCGGAAACGTATTCTTTTAACACATAGGGTCCAGTCCCGATCATTTCCGTCGATACCCGGTCTCCAGTTTCTTCCATATAGTCTTTGTTGAAAATGTACAGTCGGGTTAGGCCATCCGCCGCATACGCCACCTGCTTTAAGAGAGGAACGCGGAGCGTAACCTCATCGATGGCCTCAATATGATCGAAATCCAGATAGTTAACGGCGTTGCCTTGAGATGAATTCTTTAGCACCTGGAAAGAATAAAGAACGTCCTCCATATCCATCACATCGCCGTTATGGAATTTTACGCCCTCACGGATTTTAATCCGCATTTCCATTCCATCTTCGGAATATTCCAGGCTCTCCGCCAGCTTTGGCTCTGATACGCCTTCTTCATTATAAAAGAAGAAGGTCTCAAGAAACGTATCCTGAACATACCCCTCCGCTGTTCCCGTTGCATCGTAGGGCTGCATGGAGCCAGGATCGGTACTGCGGGATATGATCAGAGTATCCTTGGAGCTTTCGCCTCCGGTCTCTCCCGCCACGCTTCCCTTTTCCGCAGCGCCTCCCGTCCCCGCGGTCTCCTTCGCGTCTCCTCCACAACCGGAAACAAGCATCACCGCCGACAAAAAAACTGCCGCTAACCTAAGACTTTTTTTCATACTTTACCTCCTTTTATATGTTTTGATTGATTTCACGTACAAAATGACAAGCTACCTGATGGGAATCCCGCACCTCCTGAAGCTTTGGTTCCTCTTGATGGCAAATATCCTTCGCATAGATACAGCGGGCCGCAAAGCGGCATCCTGGCTTCGGATTGATCGGCGAAGTCAATTCCCCTTTCAAAAGAATCCTTTCCTTTTTATGATGTACATCCGCCACTGGAACCGCGGAAAGCAGCGCTTTTGTATAAGGGTGCATCGGAAAATCAAACAATTCTTTTGACGGACAGTGTTCCACCACCTGGCCGAGATACATCACCAAAATGGAATCCGAAATATACCGCACAACCGACAGATCATGAGTAATAAAGATATAGGTCAAGCCCAGCTGCTCCTGCAGATCCAGCATCAAGTTTAAGATCTGAGCCTGAATGGATACGTCCAAGGCAGAGACCGGCTCGTCGCACACGATAAACTGCGGGTTCAGGGCTAACGCCCGCGCAATCCCGATTCTCTGTCGGCGTCCGCCGTCCAGCTCATGAGGATAGCTGTTATAGAGACGCCTGGCCAATCCAACGGTATCCATCAATTCATAAACCCGTTCGTCAATCTTGCTTTTTTCCTGCTCCTTATCGATCTGCATAGGCTCCGCGATAATCTGGGCAATGGTCATCCGCGGGTCCAGAGAGGCGTACGGGTCTTGAAAAATAATCTGCATTTCTTTTCGAAGTGCAATCAATTCCTTTTTCGATACCCGCGTAATATCCCGTCCTTTATACCGGATCATTCCGTCGGTATTTTCAAGCAGGTGAAGTACAACTCTTCCCAAGGTGGATTTCCCACATCCGGATTCTCCTACTACGCCCAATGTTTTTCCTTGTTCCAGGGAAAAACTTACGCCGTCCACTGCATGGAGCATCCCTTTTTTTGTCGGAAAATACTTTTTTAAATCACGCACTTCCAATAATGGCGCCATTATTTTCCCTCCCTTCCTGCCTTATCGAAAAGAAAACACCGAACCTGATGGTTTTCTCCTATAGAAATCAACGGCGGTTCTTCCGTCTTGCAACGCTCCATGCACCGGTTACAGCGCGGCGCAAACTTGCAGCCTGGCGGTAAATTCGCTGGGTCTGGCATCAAGCCGGCGATGGGTGTCAAACGTTTGGCGTCCCCCGCTACTCCGGGCAGCGAGCCAAACAGACCGATCGTATAAGGATGGCCGGTATGATCGTAAATCTCCTCGGCCTTTCCCATCTCTACCACCTGGCCAGCATAGATGATGGCAACTTGTTCGCACATCTCCGCAACCACGCCCAAATCATGAGTGATCAGCAGCATGGAAGTATGAATCTTTTCCTTCAACTCATTCATTAAATCCAGTACCTGCGCCTGAATCGTCACGTCCAGAGCCGTGGTCGGCTCATCTGCAATCAAAAGCTCCGGAGAACACGCCAAGGCGATGGCAATCACAATCCTCTGCTTCATTCCTCCGGAAAACTGGTGGGGGTATTCTCCGTACCGTTCCGCTGGAATACCAACCATTTCCAGAGTATCGCAGGCTTTTTGAACCGCCTGGGCCCTCGACAGCTTTTTGTTGTGCAGCCGCACCACTTCCGTGATCTGCTCTCCCACGGTATCAATGGGATTTAGAGCCGTCATCGGGTCCTGGAAAATCATCGATACCTTTTGTCCGCGGATTTTGCGCATAGCCGCGTCGCTTACCTTTAAGATGTCTTCTCCGTCCAGCAAAATCTCTCCGGATGTAATCTCTCCCGGCGGATCCGGAACCAGACGCATGATTCCCAATGCAATCGTCGTCTTCCCCGCCCCGGTCTCGCCTACCAGTCCTAGGGTTTCGCCTCTTTTTAGCTGCAGGTCCACGCCGTTGACCGCGCGGCAGACGCCGTCTTCCGTTTTGTACTGTATCGTCAAATGTTTTAACTCTAAAATGTTGTCCTGTTTCATCCTGTCATCCCCCTAATTTTTCAGTCTGGGATCCAAGGCGTCTCTTAAACCGTCACCCAGCACATTCAGAGAAAACACCGTCAACATAATCGCAATTCCAGGGAACGTTACAATATGCCAGTATTCCCGGATATATTGCCGCCCTGCCGAAAGCATCGCGCCCCATTCCGGAGAGGGCGGCTGAACGCCCATTCCCAGAAAGCTCAGGCTTGACGCCGCCATAACGGCATTGGCAATGTAGAGGGTAGATTGGACGATGATCGGCGCTAGAACATTGGGAAGGACGTGGCGGAAAATGATGCGTCCATCGCTGGCATTTACCGCCGTGGCCGCTTCTATGTATTCTTGATTCCGAATCGCCAGAATCGGGCCTCTGACTACACGGGCAAAACGAGGAATCGTGGAAATTCCAACGGCAACCATACAGTTGACCAATCCCGGCCCTAAAGCCGCCGCGATGGCGATAGCCAGCAGGATATTCGGCATTGCCATCAAGACGTCCAAAATCCTCATGATGACGTCGTCGATTTTCCCTCCATAGTAACCGGCTACGGCCCCCAGGAAAATACCGACCACAGAAGCCAGGGAAACCGAGATCAAGCCCATGGTCAGGGAAATCCGGCCTCCGTACAAGATTCGGCTGAACACATCTCTTCCCAGGTTATCCGTTCCAAATAAATGGCTCAAGGAAGGTCCTAAAAACGCTCGGCTTACATCCTGATCATCAAAGCCGTAGGGCGCGATAATCGGCGCCAAGGCCGCTGACAAAATTAAGATAATAATCAAAACCAGACCCAACATGGCCATCCGATTCCGTTTTAAACGTTTCCAGATATCGGACCAGTTGCTCTTCTTTTTATCCGCTTTTTTGTTTTTACTCACCGGCTTTGTCCTCCCTCTTTATTTTCTTCGCTTTATGCTTTCCGCCAAACTGAGACTTAATTCTAGGGTCTACCGCGGCATACAGCAGATCGACGAGAAGGTTCACCACGCTGTAGGATAAAGCAATCATCAATACGCCTCCCTGTACGATGGGGTAATCTCTGGCGTTGATCGCCTCAATCACGAATTTTCCCAGACCAGGGATGGCAAATATGGTCTCGATTACCATGGCGCCTCCCAGAGAAACGCCGAACTGCATTCCCGCCACTGTGATGATCGGGATCATCGCGTTGCGGAGAACATGGTGAACGGTCACAACGATCTCCCTCTGCCCCTTGGCTCTAGCCGTGCGGACATAGTCTTGACGGATACATTCCAGCATGCTGGAACGGGTCGTTCTCATCAAAGACGCCGCCGCATGGAAGCCGATGGTAGCTGCCGGAAGAATCCAGTAAGAGGGACCGTAAAAGCCGGAAGCCGGTAAAATTCGAAGCTGAACAGAGAAAATCAAGATCAGCATCAAGCCCAGCCAGAATGTTGGCATCGACACCCCAATCATTCCAATAGCCACAGAGATATTGTCCATCCAGGAATATTGTTTCACCGCGGATATAATTCCTATGGGAATTCCCACGATCAACATAATCAATGTTCCAAAAATGGCCAATGTGATCGTAGTAGGATAGCGCTCCAGGATGGATTCCAGCACCGGTTTCCCGCTGCGGTAGGAATTTCCCATATCTCCTTTTGTGACCAGTTTTACGACATAGCGTCCAAATTGGACCAGCACAGAATCATTCAACCCCATCTCTTCCCGCAAGGCCGCGATTTCCTCTTTTGTGGCATCCTCTCCCAAAATAATTTGGGCAGGGTCTCCCGGCGCCAGCTGCAGCAACAGAAAAACTAGAAGCGTCACGCCGAGTAGAACAGGAATCATCATCAATATTCGTTTTCCGATATACCTTAGCAAATTTAACCGTCTCCTTTCTTTCGCTGCATCCGTTCTCTACTGATGCGCCAGTCTTCCTAAAATGAAATCAATCTCAAACTGCACCATCTCATTTTTGGGAATCTCTATCATTTCATTGTTCCGGCAAAGCTTCATTCCCTTGGGACTTTCCTTTGTATATGGCGTCCACTCTTTTAATCCCTCGCCGTTTGGCGTTCCGGTCTTAATGAAATTGCTCCAATACTCGCACATCATCAGCGAGACATCATAATCTTCTCCGGTATAAGGGCGCCAAGACCTGGACAGCGTCTGGAACACATACGCATGTTCCGCAGAATGATACGTCCCGATCCCCGGCGCGCTTCCCGGCGGCACCTGAGTGAAAAAGTACTGGTATACCGGCCTGCGTCCCAGCTCCAACTGCCACTCCGCCAGCGCAAAACACCCTGCCAAATCCTGTTCTCCAAAGGCTCTTTTTTGCGTCTGTACCATTTGCTCCTTGGAGTCTGCATGGGCCGCTTCCCAAAAAGCATCCGCGTGAACGCCATAAAGCTCTTCCGCCTGCCTTCGAAATTCTTCCGTATCTTCCGTAAACGGGTGTCGAGGAGGATCCCATTCCTGGGCGGTGCATCCGATCAGGATCTGGATATCGTGCATCTTTCCCTGCAAAACCAACTGATTGGGAAGATCAGAAAACACATAGCCGTCTAAGGTTGGGCGGAAGGGACAACGATCTTTAAAATAAGCCTGTGCCTTTGCTTGAAGCTCAAAGAGCTGCTCCGCCGGAAGTTTCCTCACTTCCTCGATGGAGGAAAGCCCTGCCCAGTCCATCCATTCTTTCCCTCTTTGCAGCGCGTCCTTTAAGGTGAAGAAATGGGTCCCCTGCTTTACGCTTAACCCCCCGCCGCTCTGAATTATTGCCTGCTGAAAGAGTCCTTTGGTTAAAGGAGTTGTGCCCAGCATGTAAACAGCCCGGCCTCCCGCTGACTGCCCCTCAATGGTAATACGGTTTGGATCGCCGCCAAAGGCGCGGATATTCCGGCGAATCCACTGGATTGCCGCTATAATGTCCAAAAAGCCATAATTTCCCGTGGTACCGTGCTCGGATTCTGCTAACAATTCCTCGTGGGCCAGGAATCCAAACACATTCAAGCGAAAGGCTGCCGTGATAAAAATGATTCCCCGCTTGCCGTAGGCTTCTCCATCGAACATCATTCCATAAGGACTTCCCTGCTGGAATCCGCCTCCGTGAATATAGAGAACGACCGGGAGATCTTCTCCTTCCTTCTCCGCCGGAGTCCAGATATTCAGATACAAGCAGTCCTCGTCCATGGGATATTGATTTGGGTAAAATTCTTTCTGGTAAAAGCTGCCCTGCGCCATCTGCTTTTGCCAGGCAAGAGGGCGAAACGCATAAGCTTCCCGCACGCCCTCCCAAGGTTTTACCGGCTGCGGTTCTCGAAAACGCAGATCTCCTAATGGTGGAGCTGCGTAGGGGACACCTTTAAAGACGCTGACCGCCTGGTTTCCCCCATACGTCCCCCGGACCATCCCACCTTCTGTCCGGGCTTCCAACAATGCCATGTTTTCATCCTCCTTGCCTTTTTATAAATATCGAGACAGCACCGTTACCGCCGTCGGATAAATCGATACCACCATCATAATCCGCAGGACATGCAGCGCCGTAACTTTCGCGGAATCCGCTCCCATATCATTGGCAATGATTACCATATCGCTCAAGCCCCCTGGCGCGCAGGCATACATTGCCGTCTGAATATCTACCGACGAAACTTTTGCCATCAGCAGCCCTAAGACTACATTTACAAGGGAAAGCGCCAGTACCATGATGAGAACCGGGATCGCAATTTTCCAAAGATCTAAAATCTGCTCCCGTACAATTGTGGAACCAATATAAGCCCCGGAAAAAACCTGAATGCCAAAGATACAGCTTCGGGGAATATAGGGTTCGATATGTACAGCGGAGAGCAATACAGTGGCCACCATAGCCCCAATCATACTTCCGGAAGGAACGCTAAGAGAATCAAATAGTCTTCCGAGCAAAAGGCCTGCCGCAATCACCAAAAGATAATTCCACCAGACGGAAATACCTTTGGGATTCTCCTTAGAGACGCTAGATGAAAGAGCCGCTTTTCCGTCTTCCTGTTTCCCTGCTTTCTTTTCACAGATGATTCGAATCAACGTGGGCAAAAACGAAATGGCAAAAAATACTCGAATCACCTGCATTAACGCAACTTTTGAAGGATCTCCTCCCACATCCGCCGCAATTAACGTCATCTCCTGGGTCCCGCCTGGCGCCGTGGCCAAAAAAGCGGTGGCAAAATCCAACTCCGTCACGTTACTGATCAAAGTTCCCGCCAAAATACTGGAAAAAAGCATTCCAATTAATGCAACCAGTACCCCGCCTTTTACCTCTTTCAAAGCGACCACATCCCGAATTTTGATTCCGGTTCCTACATAAATACCAGCGGCCACCCGGACGTAAAATCTTAGATCCCTGGGGAAATATCCGTTTCCCGTGAAAATATTCCAAAGGGCCACAAAGACCATTCCTCCTACCAGACCGGGCGCTGGCAATCGGGCCTTTTTCGCCGCAAAGCCACCGATCGCAGCAATCAATACGGTGAGTAGAAATTTCATTTTCTTTCCTCCTCTTTCCTGTGTCTACTCTTTTGAAGGATTTTCCCGTTTTCTGAAAGGGCTTTCGGCGCCAATTTATTAAACCCTTTTTATTTAATCCTTTTTAATAATACCTTTTTACTTAATATTTGTCAATACTTTTTTTATCTTGCGGATATTTTATTTAAATTCATAAGTTTTTGTCTCTTTTTTGTCCTATTTATTTAACCCTCTTATATTATTATCCACCAATCTTGCTTGATTTTTAAAGAAATCCGTCGTATACTAATACAAAATTCATTGATATTTAGGCAATGCAATACTAGGCGTAACTTCTCATTTGGCCTGATTGATTTAGGAGACGGTATATGAAACCAAAAACCCCCCCAAATAGCATGGAACAAATCAAAACGGCAAATCTTCATACCGTTTTTTCCCTCATCTTGGAAAATCAACCGATTTCTAGGGCTCAGATCACACAGCTTTGCGATTTAACGGTTGTGACCGTATCCAACTGTGCCGATTATTTGCTGGAAAAAAAGGTGATCGTAGAGACAGGAACCGGGCAAAGCAAAAGAGGACGGCCTCCGATTCTGATTCAGGTTAATGAAAAAGCCGGCATTCTCATCGGCGTATTTCAGGAGTCCGTCTATGGGAGACTTTTAGTTACCGATCTAAATGCGAATCAGTTAGAAGAGCACCTTTTGCCCTGTGGAAATTCCCAGTCCAAACTTTTTTTTGAACTGCTGGAAGAAAAGATAACAGAAATTGAAACCCGCTACGCTGATTATCCTCTAGGCATTATCGGAATCGCGCTGGCCCACCGCGGTCTTTTTGATCCGATACAAGGTATCATTATTAGTTCCTCCGGACACACAGAGCCCTGGGCATCCCCGGAATCCGTTCCGCAGCTGCTGAAAGCTACGAAAGGATATCCGCTGTTTACCCAAGGCTTCCGAAATGCGGCCACGATGGGAAATCTTTACTATTACAACATTGATAAGTCCGAAATTCTCGCCAGCATTTATGGCTCCGTGGGAATGGCAGTCGGCATTTACCTGGGTCAATACGGCAACGCTACCAACCCGATTATCAGTACCCGTTTTGCCCACACGACCATCAATTTCAACGGCAGAAAATGTGAATGCGGAAAACGCGGATGCCTGGTGCAGTATGCTTCCCCCAAAGCATTGTTCCACAAGCTGGAACCGGAAAAAGAGTATACCAAAGAGGGATTCGACAAAATTCTCCAACGTTTTCGAAAAAATGATCCGGAAGTCATTTCCGCAGTTCACGAATTTGCCGACTATCTGTCCATCGGGATCTCCAATATCGTCAATGCGTATCACCCGAAAACCATCTGTATCAGCGGCTTGATCGCCTCTTTGATCAATGAAACGCAGCTAAACCGGATTCAGACCTATGTCTATAACAATTCTCCCTTTTATCCGGGAGACCGGCCAAATATCTTTTGTTCGGAATTGGCGGATTTGAGCATCGCCTACGGGGGCGTCTACCTCATCCGAAATCATTTGATTGAGATTTTACAAGGAGAAATATCAAAAGGAAGTATTTTAAACTTTTAAACAAAATTTACCAGAATTGCAGCGAGGAAATTATGCCGATACAGATTGTCCGAAATGACATTATAAACATGCGCTGTGACGCCATTGTCAATGCCGCTAATCCAACCCTTCAAGGAGGCGGTGGCGTCGACGGCGCCATACACAGGGCGGCGGGTCCTGAATTACAAAAAGAATGCGCCGCTCTTGGCGGCTGCCGCGTTGGAGAGGCGAAGATTACAAAAGGCTACCGGCTCCCATGCAAATACATCATCCACACGGTTGGACCTCGGTGGCTGAGCGGGATATTAGGGAAAAAAGAACTGTTGGCGTCCTGCTACCGAAAATCCCTGCGCCTTGCCCAAGAATATGGCTGCGAATCCATTGCTTTTCCTCTGATCTCTACCGGCGCGTACGGCTATCCGAAAGACCAAGCGCTGCAGGTGGCCATTCATGAGATCAGCAAGTTTTTGTTCACTTATGACATGCTGGTGTATTTGGTCGTATACGATAAAGACTGTTTTCAGATCAGCAAAAAGCTTGTCCGCGATATCAGGGAATATATCGACGAATTTTATGTGGAAACACATTTTGTTGCCAGAAGCGCGGCGTTTTCCTCCGCACTGCCGCAGGCGACCCAAAATTTGGAAGAGGCCATCCGTCAGATAGACGAGAGCTTTTCCCAGATGCTTCTGCGTAAAATTGACGAAAAAGGCATGACCGATGCGGAGTGTTATAAAAAAGCCAACATCGATCGGAAACTCTTTTCCAAGATCCGCAGCGATGTAAACTACAGACCAAGCAAAATAACGGCAATTGCCTTTGCGATCGCCCTGGAACTGTCTTTGGACGAAACCAAAGATATGCTTATGAAGGCGGGCTATGCCCTCTCCCACAGCAATAAGTTTGATATTATCATTGAATTTTTTATCAAAAAGGGAAATTACAATATTTTTGAAATTAATGAAGCGCTGTTTGCCTTTGATCAGCCGCTTTTAGGCTAAAAAAGCTTAGGGATCGGCTCCTATTGACAACTGAAACTTTCTCACTCCTTTCCGCTTCCGGTATCGCGTCAATTGTCGCCTGCCAAGCGACCAACCGGCCGGAGAAAGGATTATAATGGATTTATCCATTACATGATTAGAGGAGGTTTCCGATGAAAAATAACACAACGGAACTCGTATTCCTTTTGGATCGAAGCGGTTCCATGGCAGGCCTTGAAAGCGATACCATCGGCGGCTTTAACGCGCTGATCGAAAAGCAAAGAAAACAGGATGGCGCCTGTTTTGTCTCTACCATTCTTTTTGATCATACCAGCCAGGTGCTGCATGACCGGGTTCCACTGACTAAGATTTCAAAAATGACCGACAAGGATTATACCGTGCGGGGATGCACCGCGCTGATCGACGCAATGGGATGCGCCATTCACCATATCGGGAACATTCACAAATATGCCCGCCCGGAGGACGTGCCGGAACATACGCTGTTTGTGATCACCACAGACGGTCTTGAAAATGCAAGCCGCCTTTACACCAGCGACGAAGTCAAGAAGATGGTGGAACAGCAAAAAGAAAAATACGGATGGGAATTCCTTTTCATTGGCGCCAATATTGATTCTGTGGAAACCGCTCAAAATTTTGGCATCGGCGCAGATCGAGCTGTGGATTATCATGCGGACAGCCATGGTACCACCGTCGTCTTCGATACCATTGCAGAGACCGTGCGCGCCGTCAGGGCCAATCAACCGCTTGCCGCAAATTGGAGCGCTCAAATCCAGGCAGATTACAAGAGCAGAAAAAAGAAATCCCATAAATAAGGAGGCGCCTTGCGATAAAAAATGGTAAGGCTGCACGTTCTATCATAAAGAGCGATTGCCCAGCGAAAATATCCAGCAAGACAATCGCTCTTTTCCAGTGTCTTAAATTTCTTCCGCCTGATACTTGACGATTTTGCTCTCTACCGGATACTTGCTCTTCACTTCCCGCCACGCTTTTACGTGTTCGCTTTGCTGATGGGCGGCCAGGGCCGCTTCGTCCTTCCAAATCTCAACCAACAGCACTTCATCTTCCGTATCCACCGGCAAGTAATAGGAATACTCGATGTTTCCCTCGTCTCTCCGAGAGCCTTCTCCTATTTGAGCCGCCTTCACAACATCAAAAAATTCCTCGCGAGTCATGCCGTTCAACTGGTAACGAACGTGTAAAATAATCATTGTTGTCTCCCTTCCGCCGCTTGATTCTGACACTTGAATCTTACGCATCTGCCAAACACTAATTCTTTCCAATGCAGACACAGGCCAGATATACTCTTTCTACTCCCTCCCGCTTCAATACCTTCGTGCAGGCTTCCGCCGTACTGCCTGTCGTATAGATATCGTCCACCAAGAGAATTCTTTTCAGGCCTCTTAGATCTCCCTCGATCTCCATGGCCTGTTCCAGATTTCGCTGCCTGGCCTCCGCATTTAACTCCTTTTGCGCCATGGTCTTCTTTTTTCGGACCAGCACGCCTTTCCAGACTGGAATATCCAGCAGTTCTCCTATTCGTTCCGCCAATACTTCTGCCTGGTTATACCCCCGCGTCCGTTCTCTGCTCCTATGAACAGGGACAGGAAAAATGGCCTGAATCCGCCAACGGCGCAGTCTCTTCCCATATCGCCGCATCAGCTCCGCGCTGTAGAAATCCGCGTATTCCGGACGGCCGCCGTACTTAAACCCCTGGATGGACTCCTTTGCCCTTTGGTCGTAATTGAGCAAAGCCACGCCGCCGTCAAAAGAGCGTGTATGCGCCGTGCAGTCATAGCAATATTCCATCTCCGGCTCCAAAATTTCCTTCCCGCAGCGCAAGCACGTTGGCTCTGCCACATAAGAAAACCGCTCCCGGCACTCCGGACAGATCAACTCTCCTTTGGGCCGGACGATATCCCCGCAAGCTGGACAACGCCTGGGATACAGCACATCTAAAAACCGGCTTCTTCGAGCTTCCAATCCTCCACCTCCCGGATACAGTCCGCCAATCCGGAGTACCTCTTCTGTTCTTCCGCATTGTCTACCATAGCCTGAAAAGCCTCCGGCAATCCAACGATGCAGACGCAGGACCGGGCTCTCGTCACCGCCGTATAGATCAAATTTCGGTTCATCAGCATCCTCGGCCCGGTCAAAACCGGGACCACCACAGCTGGATATTCGCTTCCCTGAGCCTTATGTACCGTTACCGCATAGGCCAGTTCCAGTTCGTCTGCCTGCTTAAAGCTATAGGTCACCAATCGCCCCTCGTCAAATTCAATGAGCAGCTCTTCGGAAAATAAATTGATCTCCCGAATCGTTCCCATATCCCCGTTGAAAACGCCAGTCCCTTTTTCTCTGGGAATCCCGTAGGAATTCCTGGTTTCCCATTCCACCTGATAGTTGTTCCGGATTTGCATCACTTTATCGCCTTCCCGGAAAATCCCCTGAGGAAACTGTTTTTCCTTTTTCCCTGCATCGGGCGGATTTAGAAAATGTTGAAGCACGCTGTTCAGGTTTTCTACGCCCAGCACGCCTTTTCGCATCGGCGTTAGCACCTGAATGTCAAAGGGCTTGGAATGAACATACCCCGGCAATTTATCCCGCACGAGGCCAATCACCGCATTGACCACCTTATTGGCTTCATTTCGCTTTACAAACAAAAAATCCTGGCTTCTCTTATCCGCGTCAATCCAGTCCCCGTCGTGAATCCGGTGGGCGTTTAATACAATATCGCTGGCTTCCTCCTGCCGGAAAATCCTCGTCAGCTGCACTACATGAAAGCTCTCGGACTCAATGATATCCCGCAGTACATTTCCCGGCCCAACGGAGGGAAGCTGACTGGCATCTCCCACCAGGATCAGACGGGTTCCCACCTGCACGGCCTTTAACAGGGAGTAAAACAAATGAATATCCACCATCGACATCTCATCGATTACCACCACATCGGCGTCCAGCGGATTGGATTCGTTCCGCTCAAAGCGGACCGAAGCGTCTGAATCCTCCCCTCCCGGCATCCCGGAAAATTCCAGCATCCGATGAATGGTCCTGGCTTCAAAGCCGGTGGCCTCCGTCATCCGCTTAGCGGCTCTTCCCGTGGGAGCCGCCAGCTGGATTTGCTGTTCCTCCTGCTCAAAGTACCGAAGAATCGCGTTGATGGTCGTGGTCTTTCCCGTTCCAGGGCCGCCGGTAATGACCGTCACGCCGCCCCGAACCGCCACCTGTACCGCTTCCTTCTGAAGACCGTCCAGCGCAATGCCATCCTCTGACTCCAACCGTTCCAGAAAGGCCTCTAACCCTTTAGCATCCGTCTCATACTCCACGTCCAGGTCCTTTAACATCTTGGCCGTATTCATCTCCATGTAATAATACATGGCGGTGTAGGCCACCGGCTCCCCATTCTTTTCTTTTATCACCAGACGCTTGTCCAGCACCAAATCCATGATATGCTTTTCCATGGCGCCTTCCGGCACATCCAACAGCAAAGCCGCTTCCCGGAGCAATTCCTCCTGAGGCAGATAGACATGCCCGGAGGATACCGCCCGCATCAATGTATAGTAAATCCCACTGCGGATGCGGAAGTCCGAATCCGTATGAATTCCCGCCTTTCTCGCAATTTCATCCGCAATTTTAAAGCCGACGCCAGGGATGTCGTCCGCGATCTGATAGGGGTTGGTCTGGACCAGGCTGTAAAGACTGGGACCATATTTTTCATAGATTTTCACTGCCAAATTCAGGGATATTCCGTACTGCTGAAGAAAAAGCATGGCCTGACGCAGCTCCCGCTTTTCCGCTACCTGGACCGCGATCTGGCGGGCTCCATTTTCGCTGATACCCTTTACCTCCGCCAGGCGTTCCGGTTCTTCGTCGATGATACGGAGCGTGTCCGCCTTAAATTTTTTTACGATGCGCGCCGCCAACTGAGGGCCGATGCCTTTTACCGCACCGGAACCCAGATAGCGCTCAATAGAAATGACATCCTCCGGAGCTGTCACTTGATACCGCTCTACAGAAAACTGTTCCCCATATAGGGGATGGCTAATAAACGCCCCTTCTGCTTCCAGGGGCTCGCCTTCACTTACATGGGGAAGTATGCCTACTAGGGTATAGGTATCAGAATCTGTCGCCAGCTCCAGAACCGTGTAGCCGTTTTCCTTATTTCGGTAAACGATGTGCTCCACATATCCTTTAACCGTATCCATTCATGCCTCCGTGTACCGGCACAAGCCGCATTACTTTCGATTGATGTCCGACTTGCCCTCATGAATGAATTCGATAAATTTACCGGTACCGATGGCCACGACGTTCATGGCCTCTTCCGCGATCATCGTATTGATGCCGGTTTTCTCCTCGATTAGCTCGTCCAATCCGCCGAGCAGACTTCCGCCGCCGGTCATCACGATTCCCCGCTCATATACATCCGCCGCCAGTTCCGGTGGCGTGCGCTCCAGCACATTGTGGACGGATTCCACGATCTTCATGGCCGGCTCTTTTAATGCTTCCATCATCTCATCGGAGGTAATCGTCATGGTCTTCGGCAAGCCGGTCACCAGGTTTCTGCCGCGGACATCCATGGTCAACATCTCTGGACGCGGATACGCACAGCCGATATTGATCTTGATCTCCTCGGCTGTCCTCTCACCAATCAGAAGGTTATGTTTCTTTCTCATGTAACGGACAATGGCCTCGTCAAAGTCATCTCCCGCCACTTTCACCGAAGTGCTGACGACCGTGCCGCCCAGAGAAATCACAGCGATATCGGACGTACCGCCGCCGATGTCCACGATCATATTTCCGCAAGCCTTGGAAATATCGATGCCCGCGCCAATCGCCGCGGCTACCGGTTCTTCAATGATGCTGACTTCCCGTGCGCCTGCCTGATAGGTGGCGTCCTCCACGGCTTTTTTCTCCACTTCCGTGGCTCCGCTGGGAATACAAACGCTGATTCTCGGCTTTCTCAGGGTTTTCTTTCCCATTGCCTTTTTTATAAAATACTTTAACATCTTCTCGGTAATTGCATAATCCGAAATTACGCCCTGACGCAGCGGGCGAATCGCCACAATATTTCCCGGCGTACGGCCGATCATCTTTCTAGCCTCTTCACCGATCTCTTTGATCTCGTTGGTGTCCCGGTCAAAAGCCACCACCGAGGGCTCCTTTAATACAATTCCTTTTCCTTTTATATAGACCAGAATGCTGGCTGTTCCCAAATCAATTCCGATGTCCATGGAAAGCATATTCCGAATACCTCCTTTATTAGGGTTTCGTTTCTATTATATACAAATTGCCGCCTTTTTCAAATGGTTTTTCTCTTAAGATTAAAAATAATCCTTCCTTTATACCAAGACTATCCTTCCTCGAAGCTTCCTCCTCTATACCATAACAAAAAATTTTACTTTTCCAGATTTTATGCCGTAAATATCTTCCATTGACGGAGATATACTTGTCCTTGTTCATGGAGGGTATTGTTCTTTTGCGACAGAATTTGTAAAAATCTTACATTTTTCTTAAGGCGTTCATAATTTATTCATATCTTCGTTTTATACTTCCTTTATACCACTTTTGTGGTGAAAAAGCTTTTTTATGCTCGTTGACGGTGGGATTCCCCGTTCCCACCGTCAATCCCCCCAAAATATTACCGTTTTACCGGTTAGGATATGAGAAAAGGGAATGGAGCCAGTTCCGTTTGTGGACTGGTTTCGTTCCCTTTTCTATGCCTTCCACTATATGGATGGCGCGTTTTACTTTTCTTTTTCTTCCTTCTCTTTTTTCCTTTGCATCCGAAGCATTTCCCGCCGAGACGCCGCCTGCTTTTTCAGCATAACAATGCTGTCGTGATAACGCTTTGAAGAAACCGTCGGATTTCTCTTCAGCATGCCCGATGAAGCTTCATGAGCACGCTGGAATAGTTCTTCCATTTGATGATGTACAATCTTTGCTTTTTCCCGTACATTTTGAAAACCAGGATTCTCTTCCCGACGCTTTCGTTCCACGCCCCTGGCAGACCACCATTCGTCCAGTTTCTGCTCGAAAGCTTCCGTCCGGTCCTCCGCTTTCTCCTCCATACTCTGACGGAGCAGATCCAATCGCTCATGGATGGCCTGGGCCGCATCATCCATGCGTTCTCCTAACTGTTCATAGGCATCCTGCAATTGTATTTCCAACTCAGCCTTCGCCTTTTCAAGGGAAGACAGCACCTTGGCAAAATCCAAAGCCGCCTTCACGGAAATGACCGTGTCATAGACAAAAGCCGTTCCAATCACGCCATCCAGCGCTGCTAAAAGTATAAACGGCATTCCTAGTACCAGCCGTTCCAACGGCTTATGGGCCGCCTCTGTCAAAAAAATCGTAAGCACTCCCCAAAACAGAGAGGATTTCAGACAGATCACGCCTTTATAATTCCACTTCTGGCCACTGTAATCCCAATATTTAACCTTAAAAATCGCTTCCATCCCCAGTCCGACCACAAGCTCCAGCAAGGTAGCTCCAATCACGCCAGACAGATAGATTAAAATAAGATTTCCGCGAAAAGGCAGGGATGCAAACAGCATGATCAATGCCCCGGAACCATACAGCGGAAGCAAAGGCAAATGAAGAAATCCGCGGTTTACCCACCGTTTTTCTTTCACTGAAACAAAACTGCTCTCCCAGAGCCAGCCAATAAAACAATAGATAAAAAAGAAAAGTATCCATTGCAAAAAGGAATAGGAATACATATCATCCTCTTTTCTCTTCTGAGATTCTCCGCAATGCCTTCCATTGCGTTTTCAGAATAGCAAAAGCCTGAATTCTTGTCAAGAAATCTCCCATTCCTCCAAAGTAAAAATTAGAAGAATTAATGGCGCCCGTTGTGAAGCAAATATTTTTCCCTTGTCGCCAAACCGCCGCGGATGTGGCGTTCTGATTTATTTACATCCAAAACGATCCTTGCCTGGGCTGCCAGCGCAGGATTAATCAGAGGAAGACGCTCTGTGACATCTTTGTGCACAGTTGATTTAGATATCCCGAATTTTTTTGCCGTCTGGCGCACAGTAGCATTACTTTCAATAATATAGTTCGCAATCGCGACCGCTCGCTCCTCAATGTAATCTTTCAAAGGGAAAACCCCCGATGACACTTGTTTTTACAGTGTATGCGGGGGTTTTAAGATTATTCCGTATAGCGGTGATAAGCATCCATCAGCCCTAAAAGAATCCTGCCCGTTTATTCCAAATGTTTTTTCGTAAATTGGAGGGCTCTGCGCGCATGTTCCTCAAAACCAATCTCCGTTTTCCGTATTATATGGGGTACTTCTACGCCCCGTACAATATCCTCCGGCAGCTTTTCGATAATTGCTTTCAGGCCAATGGCCCCTTCGCCGGGATACAGCCTTTCTTCCCGCCCAACATGAATCAAGGATTCCGTATCCTCAGGGATTTCCTTCACCGTATCGCTCAGATGCATGAACCGAAACCATTCCTTCGGCAGATCTTCCAGCTCCTGCGGCGCCACACGGGAACGATAAAAATGAAGAGTATCTACCACGATTCCCATATTGGGCGCGTCGACATCCCGCAGCAGCTCCGCCGCCTGTTTTAGATTCGCCACACTGGCCCATGTGACAAATTCTACATTGACGTCCTGACCATATTGAGCCGCCAGGCGGCAAAGTTCCCCGAACTGTTCGGTATAGAACCCTTTATCCACCGTCCAGATGTTGCTCAAAATATGCCGGATTCCCAAATCTGCCGCAGCTTCCAGATGGGGCTCATATCCATGCACGTCCACTTCGTCGCAAATACGTGCATTCTCCGTGTCATTGATGAATATTCCTGTTTCTTCGCACGCCCTTCTCGTCTCTTCCCTTAATTTGCGATTCGTAATATCATGGGGGATTTCTCCGGGCAGGCCCATAGGAATGGTCCGCAGGCTGACGGCATCGTATCCCGCCGCCGCTGCGATGTGGATAAGCTCCGGCGGCGAACTGGTAATATCCGTCAGGTGAACCAGCGAATATAGATGTTTCATTGATCGGCCCTCCTCTCTAATACTGCAGACCCCCATTTACATCCAACACTTCTCCCGTCGTCCAGGAGGCATCGTCGCTTCCTAAATATGCCACAGCGGCCGCCACATCGTCAAAATTTCCGATACGCCCCAGGCGAATGCCTTCCAGTAAACGTGCCTGCTTTTCCTCCGGGAGCGATTCAAACATGCGTCCCCCAATCGGACCGGGCGCCACGCAATTGACCGTAATATTCCAGGGTCCCAATTCATATCCCAACAGCTGCGTCATTCCAACAACGCCGCCTTTTGCCGCCGCGTAATTCACGCCGACTCCCGGCCGCCCAGTTCTTCCGCCAACGGAAGAAATCAATACGATTCTCCCATAACGCCTGTCCTTCATATGATTTACCACAGCTCTTACCGAATGGTATGTTCCGGTAAGATTGATGTCGATTACATCCTTCCAGTCCTCTTCTGTCAATTCATCGATGGGATGGTGCCGTAAAATACCTGCCGTAGGGATCAAAACATCTATTTTCCCAAAATGCGCAATCCCCTCTTGAACTACGGCGCAGCAATCCTGTAGATCTCTCACGTCCGCCTGTAACAGCAAAACCTTTTCCCCATACCCTAAATTCTCAAATTCTTCTTTTTGCTTTGATAAGGATTCCTGAGAATAGTCCACCAAGATTACCCTTCCTGCTTCCTCCAGTAAGCGCAATGCCACGGCTCGCCCCATTCCTCCGCATCCGGTGATCAAAGCGACTTTATTTTCATAGCGCTGTAAATTCATGATCCAAACCCTCCTATTCTTCTGACAAAATTCATGCGAACGAGGACAAAACTAAGCCTGCCTTTTCCCCCCGCCTGTGCCTTCATATTAGCGCAACTCGCTCTGGATTACCAATGCGATTTGTACATTTACCTATGTATAAAATACATAGTTCTTATGTCCGCGCATAAAAAGAGGACTGTCGCCCAGCAAATATTTTTTGCTGGGTGACAGCCCTTTTTCACCATTTCACTTTCCGATCGTTTACATATTCTTCTTCGCTTTTACTGTATTCATAACAAATTTACGAAATTGCTCCACCACCGGCAGCCGAAATTCTTCTTCTCTCCAAAACATGTAAAGAGAACGTTTTAACGTACTATGCTCCAAGGGTACGGAAGCAACCTGATACACATTGATTTCTGGAATCCAAGGCATGACGCTGACTCCCATACCAGCAGCTACCATGCTGGCGATCATTTTTTCATTTTGAACTTCACTGATTTGCCTTGGCCAAACGCCGTAAAGCTGAAAAATCCTCTCCAAATCCATACGAGTACCGCATTGGCTGTTATAGGTAATTAACGTTTCCTGACAAAGCTCCTTCAGCGTAAGATTCTCCCGCTGAGCAAAAGGATGATTCGCTGGCACTACCGCCGTCAGTTCTTCACGCATCACTTCAAAATAGCGATAACCCGGCTTATCGATCTTTGCGCCAAACCCTAGATCCACCTCTCCGGCTTCTATCTTCTTAATTCCGATTGCCGTAGCCTCCATATCCAAAACCTGAAACTGTACCTTCCGGTACTTTGGAATTTCTTTATACTCCCGCATCAGATTCGGCAAAAAATGATAATGCAGCGTATGAGAGACGGCTAGACGAATTTTTCCTTCCGTTGGGTTTGCCGCGTGCTGAATCTCATTCTGAGCCAATTCCAGTTCCTGAAGAATCACCGAAACATGTGCGTCAAACTTTTTTCCATGGGCCGTTACCTCAATATTCCTTCCATCTTTTACAAACAAAGGAACCCCTAGTTCTTCCTCCAATTTTGCCATCGAATGGCTGAGGTTGGACTGGGTGACGGACAGTTCCTGGGACGCCTTTGTATAATTTTTTAATTGTGCAATCTTGTGGAAATAAGATAACTGCTGCAAGTTCATAATTTTACCTCAAGGCCAATGTCCATTTAGTCCACCCAAGGACGAATCCGGTAAACCGCGCCGATAGATTTACAAATCTCAAGGCACTGGGCTTCCTCCTCCTTGGTCAAAGTGGTCTCCACCGTTGTCAAAACCACCTTAGGCACATATTTTGTACAATCCTTCGCAAATTTCAGCATGGCATCGTAGGAAATATCCCCGAATTTTGGCCGGACCAGTTCATGATAGCGGTCCTTATTGGGCGTATTTAAACTAATCGAAACCGTATCAATGAGACCTTCCAACAGCGGCGCCACCGGTTTTTTGTGAATCAGAGCGGCCAATCCATTGGTATTGATTCGGATCGGTTGACTGTAATGGGCCTTACAATACTTGGCCACAGCAAGCAGCACATCCAGAGCTTCCATGGGCTCTCCAAAACCGCAAAACACGATCTCCCGGTAACGAGTCATATCGTATTTTGGAAATTCCGCCAGCACTTCCTCCAAAGAAGGCGTATGTTCCAACCAAAGAGAGCCGGAATTCTCCATATGGTTTCTGGTCTGCCGGAGGCAAAACGTACAGGCGCAGGGACATTTGTTGGTCAGGTTAATATAAAGACTGTCTCCGACTTCATATAAAATCGTCATCTTGTTTCTCCTTATCTATCTTAACTTGGTCAAAAACTCTTCAAAACAAACGCCGTCCGTCAAGGGCAAATCCATCTCAATGGAACGAAGGATACATTTTTTAATAAAGTTGGAGGCTTTTTTTACCGATTCCCGAAACAGCACGCCGTTTACCGCGTCGGCGGCTACAATAGCCGAAAAAATATCCCCCGTGCCGGAACGTTGGGTTCCTACCCGGTGGGTGCGGAGAATCGTTGGTTCCTCGCCTTTTTCATAACAGTAGTTAGCAATAAAATCCCCTTGAGGAATTCCCGTGATCACAATTTTTTCCGGCCCCTTGGCGGCCAATGCTTCCGCCAATTCCAATAGTTCCGTTTTCCGCCAATGATCCGGCCGGTACGGCGTATCGGTCAAAAGGCAGGCCTCCGTCAGATTCGGCGTCAGGATATCGGCAAATTGAACCAGCTTTCTCATCTCCTGACACATCTCCGTCGTGTAAGTAGCATAGGGCTTTCCATAATCCCCCATTACGGGGTCCACAAGAATCCTATTATCCTCTCGGCCAAAATCCTGCAAAAACCGAGCTACAATCTGGATTTGCTCCTTGGAACCTAAAAATCCGGTGCAGACGCCGTCAAATTGCAGCTCCAGCTTTTTCCACTGGTCAATATAAGGCTGCATCCGATCCGTATAGTCTTCAAAGAAAAAACTGGGAAAACCGGTATGATTGGAAAAAATCGAGGTCGGAACCGGACAGCACTGAATTTTCATCGCGGAGATAATGGGAAGGGCCACTGCGATCGAGCAGCGGCCAAATCCGGACAAATCATTGATAACAGCAATTTTTTTCTGATGGTTATGAGAGGTCATATCCTCCCCTCCTTTGCCAAATTCCATTTACATTTCCCGAACAATCCGGGCAACATGGGCCTTTTCAAACAGAAAGCCTACTGCGTAAAACAAAACGATTCCAAAAACCCCTTCCATCGTAAGCCCTGGAATCTGAGCCGCTCCAGCTGCCACGCTTCCAGCCAAAATCGCCCCTCCGGCAAAGTACCCCAACACCATCACAACAATCCCCGCCACAGACGCGCCAAATGTACGGGGCGCCTTCATCCGCGCCTCACCTTTTTGCGCTGCGAAAAGACCGATCACAAGTCCCATCACCGATTTGGTCAAAAGCGTCGTCGGAACCCACTGGACAAAGCCGGTTAAAAGATCAGCCAAGGCAGACCCAATCCCGCCTGCAAGAGTTCCTGCCATTGGACCAAAAAATACGCTGACCAGCAAAATTACCGCATTTCCCAGATGGGCGTATCCCAAGGGAATGGGAATCTGAATCACCATCGTGCCAATGCAAACGAGAGCAATGGACAGCGCCCCAATGCTAATTCTTTTTGCCATATCTTTTTTCATTTTTCTACCCTCCAAAGCAATCTCACTTTAGAGACGATGCATCACTTCCAAAGCAGCTGTACCTTCCGTTGGCAAGCACATGCACGTCTTGTCAACTGAAGGTATCATAATAGAAAAATGATCTTTTTAAAATATCCAGTTTTGGAGAAATTGACCAGTCCAGTTATCCAGTACAGGCTCTTCCTTGCAAATAAATTTACCGCTTTGGCTTGCTTCCAACCGGCTCGCCCAATCGGATCGGAAATTCTTCGTTTCGCTCTGTCGCCGCAAGAATATCCTCTCTGATTTCTACCGTTCCCTTTTGGAGCAGCAGAATAATCGTCGAGCCGCCAAATTCAAAGCGGCCTTTCTCCTGCCCACGCAAGACCGGCATGCGGCCGGGATGCTCATTGCAGATGCGGCCGACCAGCATAGCGCCCACTTCCATCATCACCATATCGCCAAAATGTTCCGTACGCAGTACCGTATATTCTCGGCTGTTCTGCCGGTAAACCGGACAGGCTTCCGTCGCCACCGGCTGCACGGTGTGAAGGATTCCCGGAAGAAAACGATTCTCACTTTTTTTCCCGCTGTCCGGGTAGCAATAACGGTGATAATGGGACGGAGTTAGACGGAAAATCAGGCAGGTCCCGCCCAAAAATGCCTCCGCCAGCCCACGGCTTCTCAGCAAATCATACACGGTATAGCTGGAATCTTTGATGGAAAAAACCGCTTGGCGATCCACCGGATACGCCGTCAAAAGCCCATCGCAGGGTGCGATCAGGTGTTCCGGATTTTGGTCCACCGGCCGAACACCATCCTTCAAACGCCGGGTGAAAAAATCATTAAAGCAAGGCCAATCTTCCAGCCGGTAATCGGAAAGATCTAGTTGGTTTTTCCGGATAAAACCGGGAATCAGCGGCCGGGAAACCGGCAAATCCAAAAACCTGCCCACAACGTTCGAGAGGGCAGGTTTTGTCAGCACTTTTAAAAAACAACGGCCTACAGGGGTGTGGTAGAGAAAGGTAAGCATGCGATTCGATCTCCATATTTATAAACCAAGAAAAATACAATCGTTCCAAAAGCAGCGACCACGATCAGGCCGTGCATATAAATTTTCTTCACTTTCATTTTGCTTAAGAACGCGCCTCCCAAAATCAACAGCGCGATATTATAAAAACGCACTACGGAAAATTTGGTTGGAATGTCCAAAAGAAGCATCGTCGGAATCAACAGAGAGACATTGGTTACCGGAAGACCCAGATAATATTTTCGCTTTCCGCCCTCCTCTTGTACCCGGTTCATCTCCTGCACATTGAAATATCCGAGGCGGATCAGTGCAGCCAGAACATAGAGGAACATGCAGAGATATCCGAATGTGGAACGGATCCCCACCGCATAGCCGATTACCGCCGGGAATACGCCAAAACAAACCAAATCACAAAGCGAATCGATCTGGATGCCAAAGGTTTTCTCATCTTCCGTCCGCTTACAAGTCCGCGCGATCGCTCCGTCGAACATATCGCAAAAGCCGCAGATCATCAGACAAAGAATCGCAACCCGAAGATTTCCCTGCATTGCCTGAATCATACCAAGCACTGCAGATCCCAAACCTGCATACGTAAGGATCACAGAATAGTTATAATAGCCAATCATTTCGGCATTCCTCCTGAATTCGTAAAATTATCCGGGCCCGTTTGGCCTTTCTTTCTTCTAAACATAGCGGATAGTTGGACTCCGCTGATGATAATACCTGAAAGCAGTACCATTAAATAAAACGAAATCCCTCGCGAAAGCAGCACCGCCGAAGTCAACAGGCGGTCGCCAAATACCGGACCAAAGAGAATTAGAAATGCCTTCTCACTGATACCGACCGCGCCGGGCAAGGGCAGCATCTCCACGCACATAGCCAGCAGAAGCTGAATGGCTAGAAGCTGCGTGACCCCATATTGGCGCATACCAAAGGAACGGTATACCAAGTAAGGGACAATCAAAAGCGACAGCCGCTGTAAGGCCAACACAAAAAAGGTACGCAATACCACAAAGGGATGTTCTTTCATAAATCCAGCACAGCGCCGGTACTGGATGCTTTTTCTCGCCAAGGAAAACACATGGCGCTCCGTATCCTTCACCAAATGCAGTTTCCCCAGCAGCCTCAAAACACCGGTGCTCAAAAAGAAGACCAACCGTTTCGAAAAAAGCAGAAAACAGAGCCCGATAATCAACGCTACGTTTAAAACCAAGCCCAAAGCGAATAGAAAGCGCATCGCAAAAATCTTTTCCGCCATCATCTGCCAATTGATCAGAAAAAAAATCAAGGCAAGCATCAAAAATGCGATCTTATATAAGGCGGTAACCGCCAGCACAATCACCGAGGAATCTGAGATACTGTAACCGTCCTGTTTCATATATACCAGCTGCATTGGCTGTCCGCCTGTGCTGGAAGGAGTCAGGGCGCTGAAATAGAATTCTACGAAAGAGTATTTGAAGCACCTCCAAATTGACATCGATTGCCCTAGTCCGTGCAAAAGTACCCGGATACACCAGCCACCGCAGAAAATATACAGCAGCATAGAGGCAACCGCCAAAAGGATGTAGCCTTTTTTTGCAGCCAATACCGATGCCCAAATCATAGTAATGTTTCGATCCCGCAGCAGCAGATAGAAGGTAACTCCCATCAACGCCAAAAGAAGAGCGATCTGAAACACCATTTTTTTGGGACGACTCATCATTACATTTCCAATCTAAAGTGTTTGGGCCCAAAAGGCCATTTCCATTCGAGTTCCATTAGAGTGTAAGTATATCACGAAAATCTTATTTTGTCTTTAAGAATTCCTAAATTTTATCGATAGCGCCCGTCTCTCCTTGAAAAATTATGGATTTCAGAGTAAAATGAGGGAAAACCTCCCAAGGAGAATTTAAAAAGAAAGGACATCGTCATGAAAGAAGACTCCTGCATTTTTTGTAAAATTGCCAACGGAGAAATTCCCTCCGCTACCATCTATGAGGACGAGCAGTTTCGCGTCATTCTCGATTTGGGGCCGGCCAGCAAAGGCCATGCTCTGATCCTTCCAAAAGAACACTTCGCGGATGTCTGCGCTCTGCCGGAAACATGGGCGGCAAAAGTGCTCCCGCTGGGCGCAAAAATCGGCGCCGCCATGAAACAGGCTCTCGGCTGCTCCGGCTTTAATCTGGTCCAGAACAACGGCGCTTCCGCGGGTCAAACCGTCTTCCATTTCCATATGCACGTAATCCCGCGCTATGACGACGGCGCTAAAATCGTTACCTGGACGCCGAAAAATCCGTCGCAGGAAGAACTGGCACAAATTGCAGAAACCATAAAAAGCGCACTGTGACCGGAAATCCCTCTTCTACTTGGAAAACCTGCGCATCCTCAAAAAAACCGCGCATCCTCAATCGAGATAATCAGGAATCAAAGGCTGCCGCAAGGAAGCAACCCATTATTGATCGGCAGCCTCCTTTTACGCTGAAGTTCAGGATATTTATCAACACTGTTTTATTGATATCGGGGTTAAAAGTCAATCCTCCTCAATCACATGCAGCTCTAAATAATCAAAAGAGATCGTCTCCACAAAGTTATCTTGCGAAAAACGTGTTTTGGCCCGCCGCTGGAATTCACTAATATTCGGGTCAAGCCAAAGGGGAACGCTTAAATCAAACTCCATGCAAAGGTCATGGAGGGCCTCTAAGACCTTTGCGGTTCTAGTTTGCTCTGAATTATTTTCAATGACCGCATCTTTCAGTAAACGATTGTCTTTCCAGATTTTTCCCCAAATCCTCATAAATTTCTTCCTCGAACTTCTTTCAAAAACTTTGTCAGCCCTGCAAAATCTTCCGCAAGCTTTTCCTTTTCTTCTCGGCTATACAGCCTTAACGTTTCCGTCACCGGTTTCAGCGCGGCCTCGGAAAACTCGTCCATTCGGCGTTGTCCGGCTTTGGTAATCCGGATATATACCAATCTCCGGTTGACCTGGTCATGGATTCTCTCTACATAGTTTCTGCCCTCCAGATCATTGACCAGCTTCGTCAACTGCTGTTTGGAGATCTGAAGCGCTTCCGCCAACATCGTCATCGTGATCGGCTTTTCCTTCTCGTGAGTTAACGTAAAGAGCACAAAAAATGTATGGGAATTCATCTTCAGTTCTGCCTCTGAAGATGCTGATTTTTTTAATGTAAGCATGAAATCCGAAAATACGTCAAAAAATAAAGAAGCCAACTCTTTATCTTTGATCTGATCCATACATTTTCCTCCTCGTATGATAAGTCTGAAATCCTCTTTTAAAGGCTTTCCATCGAGTATGCTCCCTTTTGGGAAAGATTATGTACCTAATTATAAAGCATTCGGGGAAAATGTCAATAAAAACTGTAAAGTAAATATTATATTTATATTAAACGCTTGACAATTATTTAAGAACGAGTTATCGTTTGTTTATCAAAGGAGGTTCTATTATGCAGGAAGTGAAAAATACAAAAAAGCCGCTCCTTTACTATTTCATGATCGCTACCCTGGTCTTGATGCTTCTCAATATCTTCGTCTTTCCTTATGTAACCTCCGCACGGGTTACGGAAGTGGATTACGGGACCTTCATGCGCATGATCGAACAAAAAGAAATCCAGGAAGTCGAGGTGACGGAAACGGAGATTGTCTTCTCCGATAATGCCGATACGCCCAATTACTATAAAACCGGAAGGATGGAAGATCCGCAGTTAACCATGCGTCTCTACGAGGCGGGCGCTACCTTTGGCAAGGAGATCGTGGAACAGATGTCTCCGCTTCTTTCCATCCTGCTGACCTGGATTTTACCCATTTTGCTCATGCTTCTCATCGGTCAGCTTTTCTGGAAATCTTTATCCAAAAAGATGGGCGGAGGCATGGGAAACGCGATGTCCTTTGGCAAAAGCAACGCCAAAATTTACGTCCAGTCTACCACCGGCATCAAGTTTGCCGATGTGGCAGGCGAGGATGAAGCAAAGGAAATCCTGACGGAAATCGTTGATTTTCTGCACAATCCCGCGAAATATACGGAAATTGGAGCCACGATGCCCAAAGGCGCTCTCCTGGTGGGCCCTCCTGGAACAGGAAAAACCTTGCTTGCCAAAGCAGTCGCCGGCGAGGCCAACGTTCCGTTTTTCTCGATTTCCGGTTCGGAATTCGTGGAAATGTTTGTCGGTATGGGCGCCGCCAAAGTCCGCGACCTGTTCCAACAGGCCAATGAGAAAGCTCCCTGCATCGTCTTTATCGACGAAATTGATACCATTGGCAAAAAACGCGGAAACGGCAATCTCGGCGGAAACGACGAGCGGGAACAAACTCTAAACCAATTGCTTACGGAGATGGACGGCTTTGACGGAAGAAAAGGCGTCATGATCCTGGCCGCCACCAACCGTCCCGACAGCCTCGACCCAGCCCTCTTACGCCCCGGCCGTTTTGACCGCCGCGTACCCGTGGAGCTTCCGGATCTCAAGGGCAGAGAAGAAATTTTGAAAGTACACGCAAAGAAAATCCACATCGGAGATCGTGTAGACTTTAGCGCAATCGCACGGGCAGCCGCCGGAGCTTCCGGCGCGGAATTGGCAAATATCGTAAATGAAGCGGCGCTCCGCGCCGTCCGGGAAAACCGGAAATTTGTGACTCAAGCAGACTTGGAAGAAAGCGTAGAAGTCGTCATCGCCGGATATCAGAAAAAGAACCGGGTTCTTTCCAATAAAGAAAAGCTGATCGTCGCCTACCATGAGATCGGCCATGCGCTGGTTGCCGCCAAGCAGACCGCGTCCGCGCCGGTACACAAAATTACGATCATTCCCCGCACCTCCGGTGCACTGGGATATACCATGCAGGTGGAGGAAGGCGACCATTTCCTGATGACCAAGGAAGAGATGGAAAATAAAATCGCCACCCTTACCGGGGGGCGCGTGGCGGAAGAACTGGTTTTCCATTCTATCACCACCGGAGCTTCCAACGACATTGAGCAGGCAACCCGCCTGGCGCGGGCCATGGTTACCCGCTACGGAATGACCGAGGAATTTGGCATGGTCGCGCTGGAAACTCTGAACAATCAATATCTGGGCGGCGACGCTTCGCTGGCCTGCTCAGAAGCTACTGCGGCAGCCATTGACCAAAAAGTCATCGAAGTGGTCCGCACGGAACAGGACCGAGCTTCCAAAATCCTGAAAGACAATATTCAAAAGCTGCACGCGCTGGCAAAGGTGCTCTATGAGCGGGAAACCATCACCGGCGAGGAATTTATGGAAATCTTAGAAAAGCGGGAAGCGCTCCCTGGCAAGGAAGCCATCCCGCTGGAAAAGAAGGATTGAGAATAAAGAATCTCATTCCGCAAAAGATCGCACCGCGACAGGGCGCAAGTCCTTAGCGGTGCGTTTTTTTATTCCTCCATCCCAAATTCTCTTTGGAAAGACATGACCATTCCGTCTTCCACCCAAGTAGTCAGCTTACAGGAAACAGCTGTAAATCCATGAGCCGAACGGGGGATGATATAAAATTCCACTGGAATGGCATCAAGCTGCAAATGCCGTACATATTCCCAGCTGTCATCCCGTAATGAGTCAAATTCTGCCGCTATCACCAATGTCGGAGGAAGGCCGGAAAAATCCTGCGCCACATTTGGCACTGCATAATAGGACGGAAGCTGCCCGTTTAACCCACCGCAGTAAAGGCGTACATTGTCCGCCATACCGTCCCCTTTGACCAGGACATCCTCAAAACGCATTTGCTCTGCGGAATGCGTCGTATGAATTCCCAGGCAGGCGCAATTTAATGCGTTCAGCGAGATCTTCGGTCCGCCGTGATCCCGGATATAAAATGCCAGCCCTGCGCAGAGGTTTCCGCCGGCGCTCGTTCCATGGAGACCCATCTTTTCTTTTATTCCGCCAAGTTCCTCTGCATGATCATACATCCAGTTCCAAGTCTGGTAGCAGTCAGCGATCGCTTCTTTATAGGTATATTTCGGAGCCAATCGGTAATTGAGAGACACGACGACCGCTGGAACATGCACAGCCAGATAGGTGGCGCGGTTATTGTCATTGTTATAGGTTCCTGCCACAAAGCCGCCGCCATGGATATTCATGATCATGGGAAGAGGGGTCTCGCTCTCCGGCCGATAAATTTTTATCTCAATGACAGTTCCCTCTTCTACGCCCGGAATCGTTGTTTCCGTCACTTCCAGTCCATCCGGTTTGTGATATACGGCAATTTCTTTCATAACCTCCGGCGTATAAATAAACCTTGGATTCATTTTTCCATAAAGCATCTCTGTTTCCTCCTATTAAATCCCAAAATGGAAAGGGCCGCCTAAAAACGTCAGCCCTTTCCTCTTATCCTTGTTAACGACCCAGACTCTTATCCAGTGCCTCATACAGAGCGTCGTTTCCTACCATCTCCTTCGCCGACTCAATCGCGGGTTTTGCCGCTTCTACCATGCTGGTTCTGAACTCATCGCTGATCTCGCAGACTTCCATATCATAATCTTGGATTAGGGTCTGAAGATTTTTGTCAATATCCGCAACCGTCAACGCATAATCATAGTGCGAAATTTCCTCGCAGATTTTGGTTATCATATTCTGGTATTCTGCCGGCATCGCCTGGAATGTTTCCAGATTCATGGTCAAATCCACGCTGACTAGAAAATGATCGGTCGGGATAATGTATTTTTGCTGTTCTCCAAAACCGCCCGTCACATCGTTGGAATAAATGTTATCAGATGCCTCCACCGTACCGTTTTGCAACGCCATATAGAGCTCGCTGTAAGCCAGAGGAGTCGGGTTCGCTCCCAAACTGGACCAGATAAGCATGCGGCTCTCTGTCTGTGCGGTACGAATCTTCAATCCCTTCAAATCATCCAGACTATACACTGCTTTATTGGAGGTTAAATCCATGGTTTCCGCTGCCTTTAACATCAGACATTTCAGACCTGCCTTTTCATTGGCCGCGTTGTACAGATCTCGGAACTCACTGTCTATGGTCGCTGCTTCCACGTCTTTTATATCCACCCCGGAAAACAGAAACGGCGTGTCAAAGATCTGCGTCTCCGGCACAAAGGTTGCATGTGTCGAACCGCACTGCATGACGATATCGATATCTCCCGCGATACAGGATGCGATCATTTCCGCATCACTGCCCAACTGCCCATTGGGGTATAACGCTACCGTGATCTTTCCATTGCTGTAATACTCCAGAGCCTCTTTTAACGCGCTCATCACCACATGACCTTCCGTGTTCTCCCCGCCGGCATAAGCAATCGACAGGTTATACTTTTCTCCATCCTCCGGAAGAGCGTCGTATTCTCCAGACAGGTACTCTGCCGCCGCCAGGGATGTGCTGCCCTCCCCTGTGGTTTCCGCTGTGCTGCTGCCGGCAGCCGCTTCCGCCGTAGTTACGGCCGCAGTCGTGTCTGCCGCTGCGGAAGACTTCTCCCCGGACTGCCCCCCGCCGCACGCAGTCAGTACGCACGCCATTGTACAGGCCATTGCCGTCCAAATTTTTCTTGCTTTCATATTTCTCCTCCTTTTTTATATTCAGGGTCTGCCTTCCATCCATTAACAAGAACATATACCCTTTTTGATGGAAGATACCGCCCTTCTTATCATAAATTGACATGCCGTCTTAGGCTTTACAGTAAACACAGGCTGATTGCCGGTATAAAGGTAATCAGCAGTAATGCGGTCAAAAATACGCCGATAAACGGTAACGCTTTCTTTCCAATTGCCATGGGCGACGCCCCGCAAATCGGGCTGGCTACAAACAGTGTCATACCAAACGGCGGCGTAACAAATCCGACCGCCATATTGACTACCATGATAATCCCTAGATGCGTCAAATCAATTCCCAGCGCTTTTGCCATTGGCATCAGCATAGGTGCCAAAATCATCAACGCCGGCCCTGTATCCATAATCATGCCGATAAACAGCAGAATAATATTCATTGCGATCAAGACCGTATACTTGGAATCAAAATTTGATGTAATAAAGGTAGAAAGGGTCGCTGGAATCTGCAGCAAAGTCAGCACTCGCCCAAAGGCGGTAGCCACAGCCAGCATCAAAGCCAGAGGCGCCATGGAGCGGCAGCCTTCTTTTATCAGTCGGTACAAATCTTTTACCTGAACACTTTTATAGATACCGATCGAAACAATCAAGGCATAAACGACCGATACGCACGCCACTTCCGTGGTTGTAACGACTCCGCTGTAAATCCCCCCCAGCAAAATAACCGGGGTGAGCAGCGCCCATATGCTGTCCTTTAACAGCGGCCACAGACCAACAGCCTTTAGTTTTCCAACCTTTGCTTCAATTTTCGCTTTATCCTCGCCTTTCTTCACGCAGTAAAATACCGAATATGCCATCAGGCATCCTGCGATCAGACATCCTGGAATAATACCGGCGATAAACAGATTCCCAATTGAGACTCCGGTTGCCGTTCCATACATAATAAAGGGAATGCTAGGAGGAATGATCACTCCAAGTCCGGCAGAGGTTGCCACCAGCGCCCCGGAAAAGGTCTTATCATACCCCATCTCCAGCAAAATCGGAATCGTCATGGCGCCTACTGCCGCGCAAGTCGCCGTACCGGAACCGGAGATTGCTCCATAAAACAGGCAGGTAATCACAACCGCACAGGGAAATCCGCCTTTTACCCGTCCGAGAAAGTAGGCAAATACGTTGAAAATTTTCTCAGAAATTCCACCCTTCGCCATGATCATTCCCGATAAGATGAACAAAGGAGCGGCTAAAATTCCCGTATTGTCCCCGCCTCCGACAATTGCCCTCATAATAAATTGGATATTGGCCGTAAAATCCGGATTTACAAAGCCCGGCACGAGGCAAGACAAAATCAAAACAGCGACCAAAGGCAACCCGATGATCAGTCCCACAACAAATGTAACTAACAGAGCTCCCGTCATTGTTTTTTCTCCTCTCCTTGCTTTCTCACAAATTCCCGTATCAACCTCTGAATATAACGAAACACAGCCATTCCATACCCGATAATCATGGATAGATACACGACCCACATTGGGAGATGCAGTCCTGTGCTTGTCTCTCCTGTCCGAATCACAGCCTGTACAGATCGAAAAGAACTGACGAACAATAGAACGGTCAAGCCAAAACAAATCAACTCCCCAAGCAGGTTCACCAACCGCTGAATTTTTCCCGGCAGCTGGCTGACGACCGCGTCCATCCTCAGATCAATTTTCTGATGAACCGAATAAGAATATCCGATAAACATAAACCAAATAAAACAGTAACGGCAAAACTCTTCCGACCAGCTTAAGGAGTCGTTGAAGATGTATCTGCGGATAATTTGATACAGCATTACCAGCACAATCGCGCTCATCAACAACACTAAGATCAATTCTTCCGCATGGTCGTCAATCGCTTTTAATACCTTTTTCATTTCTCTCTCCTTTCCTTGCCTTTTCTCCTTAGGCGTTTGCAAAACGCCTATCTTTTCTCCGGACGCTCCTCTGATACTGCCTTTACGGGATCCCATAATATTCCAACAGCCTGCTTTTCCCAAAACGGCCGGCAACTTCTTCCGGGGAAAGTTCAAGAAAATCCTTATATTCCTGCTTTAATCCCCCTAGATAGCGATGCCATTCTTCCGGATCAATAAAGGCGTCTTTTTCTCCGTTTTCTACCCGCTGATGTTTTTGATAAACGTCATTGTGAAAGGGGTGATTTCCCAACATGATGTCTACTTTCTCATTCCACACCTTGTCAATCGAGCGGATAAACTCTTCCCGAAGAATCAAAGGCTGTCCGTTCTTTTTTAGATTCTCCCTGGATAAAGCTAAAAAGCCAGCGCCTCCATAAATCCCAACGTTCCACAGCTTCCCTCCCGCACGGGTTTTCCAAAAATGCGACATGACGCCGCTTGTATGACCTGGCGTAACGACACATCGTATCCGCGTATCTCCCAAAGAAATCTCATCCCCATCTTCTAATTCCACATCAGGAATAAAGAACTCATTGTAGTGTCCAAAATTCTTTCCCATCCGAATCAAATATTCCGGTGGATGGCGCATATCTTTGGCATCAATTTTTCCGATAAACGTCTTCGCACCAGACATATGCTGAAGGGCCGCCACCGCGCCGTAGTGATCCGTATGGGCATGGGAAACGACAATATATTTGATATCCCGAACCTGATACCCCAAAAGCCCAATATTGCGAATCAAGCCTGGCAATCCGCAAGCGCAAGGAGTGTCCAGTAAAATTAACCCGTCTCCCGTATCGATGAGATGGGAGGAACACCAGAGATTTCCGACAAAAAACAGATGATCCGCAATTGGAAATGGCTCCCGATCCATGAGATATGGCCTGGCCATGTATTCCTCCGGTGGATTCATATTTCCAAAACGACTGATACTTCCCAAAATAGCTCCTTCCAGCGCGCGCATTCAAATTTCTAAGATCATTATAAAGCAATGGAAAATATCTTCAATTTGTGATATTTTATATCTATATAGCAAAATTGGAATAAGAAATGGAGAGACGCGGATGAATGTTACTTACCTAGAACAGTTTCTACAGCTGGCAAAATATGAACATGTCTCCCAAACGGCAGACCTATTAAACATTTCTCAACCCTCGCTAAGCAAAAATATTTCTTCTCTGGAGGAAGAGTTGGGAGTAAAACTTTTCGACCGAAAAGGGAAACATATCAAGCTGAATCAGAATGGCGAACAGTTCGCTCATTATGCGGCGCAAGCGCTGCAGATGCTAAATACCGGCGTATTGACCATGAAACGTTCCGCCTATGAAACACTGGGAACGTTAACCATTGTTTGTTACTGCTACGCGGGAATCATTACGCCCTGCACCGCGGATTATTCTAATTTAAACCCGCTGACCAATTTTATCGTCTGCGAACCTGCCCTGGCTAAAGAATTAAATCGTACCAACAGCGCAGACTTTATTCTTTGTTCTTCCGGCGATACGCTCTTGGAAGAAAAAAAGGAACAGTTCTGGGTTTCCCAGCCACTGTTCCAAGAAAAGTATATATTAATTTTATCCCCCCGGTTTCAAGAACTGCCGGAAAAAACCTCCGCCGTAAATCTGGCGGATTTTAAAGACGCGCCCTTTGTCACGATGCTGCAATCCAACGTACTGTTCAGCGACATCACCTATCAGCTCTGCCAAGCCGCCGGCTTTTTCCCAAAAACTTGCTGCCAGACAGACAGCTTTCTGGTAAAAATGAACGCCGTAGACGCCGGCCTGGGCGTTGCGCTGATCCCGGAATCCTGCCTTCCGGACGCGCAAAAGCTTTCTCCCGGCTTAAAGCATTATGCGCTCGACCATGCGGGTACCAGCCGGACCATCTGCCTAATGCGGCAGAAACGATCTTTGATGTCGGAGGCAGCTCTCGATTTTTGGGATTTTGCCCTGGATTACTTTCATTGCCAGGAAAACGCCTTCAACTAAAGGCGCCTTCCGCCTGCACGGTCAAACACGGTCAGGACCGGGGGAATCTTGGTGATTCCACTCCCGCCTGGTTCAGCTTCTTTCGACGAGTTTTCCAGTCCGGCAAAAATTCTTCCACTAAGTCCCAAAATTCTTTGCTATGATTGGGGACTTGCAGGTGAGCCAGTTCATGGACAATTACATATTCCAGGCATTCCTTTGGGTTTTCCGCCAAGTGCAGATTCAGCCAAATCTTTTTCGTGCGCGTATTACAGGTCCCCCAACGGGTTTTCATGGCTTTGATCTGCCATTCTGAGGCGAAAAGTCCCATCCGTTCTTCCCAGACTGGCAGCAGCCGCGCGGTCTCTTCCCGTAAAGTCTGCCGGTACCACTCCCAAAGGACGCGGCGTCTTTTTTCTTCCGTACTTCCGGGTCTCGCCCAAAGGGTAAGGACGCCGTCTATCCATTCGACCTCCGCCCGGCCTGGATGCTCTTTTATCTGAATCCTAACGGGCTCTCCCCAAACCAAAACTTGTCCATCCATTCCTTCCAAAAGTTCCAAACGTGCAGCAAGCTGGGCTCTCTTTTTCCGAATCCATGGCAGCCGGGAACGGATAAAACCCTCGATCGCTGCATGGGATACGGTCCGTGGAGCTGAGACAACGACTTGTCCAGAGGGTGGTTTTACCCGCAGATATATGTTCTTTATTGGCTTTTTTTCGACCTGAACCTCGATTTCTTCTATCCAAATGGTCATCGCCGTATCTCCTACTTTTCCTACCTTCACTTGACAAGAGCATGCACGTCCCATAGCGGAAAGACTTCCACGGAAGGCCGCTGTCTTTAACATAATATATCGGTGAACAAAACACAAGAAGAATGTTTTTAAACACGTTTGACTGATTTTATTAGCTACCGAAATAACAAAGTCTTGATCTCGCGAAAATCAATGACGATACTTCCAAAAAACACCCTAGACACCCTGATTAAGAGTCAGGGGATTCGCCTCCTTAAACCCACGTTTCTCCGTGGGTTTAAGGGGGGATGTGGTTGTGTTTGACGACGTTTTGACGACATTTTCAATATGTTTCCCTCCACAGGAAGCAAAATGTATCATCCATCTGACCAGGAACTCCACAAAATTTGTTTCTTACAAGGACATCAAAAAACGGATGGCGGATTTAAAACTGGTATATACTGCACCAACGGAAGAAACGGCCTTCCATAAATCAAGTACCGGCTGGACTGGGGCAGAGCCACTGCCGGTTAAAATCCTACCTATCTCACTAATGCCCTAAATGTTGCCTTGCCGCAATGTCCGTCGACCGCAAGACTATCCGTATTGGCCTGATACTGTTTGATCGCCCTCTCGCACCCGGCGCCACAGCTCCCGTCAAAGCCAGCTGGATCGTATCCGTGACCGTACAGTAATCCCTGCACAATACAGACATTATCCCCTTTTCGTCCTCTTCGGACGGTTTCATAAGCTGTTCTGGATTTTGGCCCAAAGCTGCCATCCACCGCAAGTCTGGCTCCGCACATCTTATTCAGGTACACCTGCATGGCCATTACTGCGGCTTTTCGTGTCTTAGCCCCGCATTTTCCGTCAATCTCCAATGGCTCCTTGAGGTAGCCGCCCAGATATGTATTCAGCCAACGCTGATAGGTCATTACTGGGGTATTCGGTTCCCATCCCAATAGATCATGGTAAAGACCGGTTACATAGTCCTGATCGGATTTCCGCACATACGCGGGACGACCATATCCTGCTATTTTGCTATTGTCCAGCGCATAACTTTTTGACCACACGCCGCCCCCGTTGGCTACCACATCACCGCCACCGGACGTATTGCCCTCTACCGTATGTACGCGTCCGTCTTTGACCTCCGTCACGATACCAGTATGATTAATCCTCTGGCTGTTTTCAAAAAAAATGACATCCCCCGGCTGCGGGTCGCTCGTATGCCATCGGCCCCTGGCCTTAAAATACTGTGCGGATGCCGGCGTATAAGCATCAAATCCACCCAGCAAATCCCGTGCGTTATCCACTCCATAAGCCTTCACAAAGCACCAGTCCACAAACATATCGCACCAGGCTTGTCCCTGGTAATCCTCCCCGGCAAACCCCTTATAATCCCTGGCGTACTTGGTATAATTTTCCCGGCCTGCATTGGCCGTAAAATCATCCAACTGGCTGTCGCTGGACTTCTCCAAGTAACCGATCTGGGATTTCGCCACCTGAATTACCTTATAAGATTCGCACATGTTATCTCGCCTTGATCTCCGGCAGTCCCGCGACACTCGTCAATAAGGACAATACCCCAGACAACACCGCCGCCGATACTACCATTCCCCAATCAACATCGCCGACCACCGCCGCCGTGCCGATCATGGCGATAGCAGCCTGCGCTACGGTTTTAACCGCCCTTACGCCTGCAGCTTTCATCCACTGCTTTATATTTCCTTTATTCATAGTGTACCTCTTCTACCAGCTCATCTAATCTATGGTGCGCGGCCTTTGTCGACTGTTCTACGATTGCCATACGCTCGATTAAGTTGTTGTGCTTATTTACTTTATCTTCCAACTGACTAATTCTATATGCTGTCAATCGATTCGCTGTCATAATACCGGCAATACTGCCGATCAACGTACCCGCGCATGAGCACAGAGCCACTATAATCTCTGGTTGCATATACTCTCCTCTTACCCGCCGCAAAGACGCTTAAATGCTTCAAAATCCCAATACGATTCCTCTCCGTTACGCGTCATGCCAAGTCCTGGCGCGCCATCGAAACAGTACGCCCATATGCGGGATGTTCCATCCATTATCTCAATCCGGCTACCCGGTTTTGTCGTATCCGGCGGCGAAGACGGTTCCGAAGGGTAGCGCAAGCAGTAGACATAGCGTTTATTACGATAGGTCTGTACACATATCTCGTCCCCGGTCTGATCGCCCGTCTGGCCCCCAGTAATCCCTCCGTCTTCGTTTTCATGCGCAGCAACCGTGTGCGTAGCATCACACATCATCTCCGTATGATGTCCGGGACGCAGCAACACGTCGCCTTTCCGAAGCCCCTCGCCTGACGACAAATCTACCTGGCTCGTTACATCATGAAACCCCGCCGCCGTAAATACATCGTACATCTCACTGGTGGACGGCGAGTATCCACCCGGCCGGGTATTCAAACCAGCCTTATAATAGGCCCAGCATAAAAAGCTCGAACAGTCATAGTCCGGCCCTTCACGGCTGCCCTGGTCATATCCGTGGCTGTCATCAGCCGCAATTTCCAAGGCCCATGCCACAGCATCATTTACAACTCCCGTGTGATCACCTCCTGCAACTCTTGGTACATTCTACAACGTTCTGTTACATTAGCGGATAGCAAATACAGCCCCATTAGACACACCACTAGAAGGTACGGGACCTTCTGTTTATTCAGTTGTCTTTGCCTCCAATTGAGCAATGCGTTCCTCTAATTTCTGGATTGATTTTGCTTGCTGCTGCACAACCGCGATCAACGGAGCAATAAACTCTTCGTATCTTAGGCCGTATACATATTCACCCTCTACTAGAACGCACTCGCGGCTTCCATCTTCGTTTTCGACGTCTTCATATTTGGGAGATTTGATAAATCCAGCAAAGTCCATATCCGTCAACCCAGCAACAGCCATTGCCCCTTCAACCTGTTGCGCAATCAATCCGTGATGGGTACGCCCGGATTCTCCGTTAATTAGTTTATAGCTGACTGGATCAAGAGCATTTATGAACATTGTCATCTTATCGGGATCAAGTGTTTCAATACTTTTCTTTTCTCTCCGATCAGAGGTAGAAATTGAAGAACTGGTACTATAAATCTGCCCCCAACGGTAACTCGGTGATCCCAACGTTATTGAGCCGTTTCGATAAGGTATGAACCGCCAAGCTTGCTCCCAAACACCTAAACACGCAAAGTATTCCGCTTCGTTCGAGGCGCAAATATATATTTGTTGATTAGTAGAGCTTTTAATTCGGGCGTTACTTGTCCCAATTCGTAACGTTGGTTCGGCAGCGTAGATCTCGTTAAGGGCTGCATCATATCCAAAAATTGAACGACTTTCTGTATTATTCCAGATTATTACACCGGCGTCGCTATCGGTTCCACCCGCCACTATACTAATTGATTGCTTTGCTTTGGAACAATTGGTCAAAGTCACCAAACTCGCATTTGACGTTCCAAGATTCCTGATAATCCCACCAGTCATTGTTCCGCCTGATAGCGGTAAATAGCTATGGGTATGGCTAGACGGCGGATACGTACTTGGCTTATTTGTAACATCCGTCCATATGTGCGTATGGCCTTCATCGGCTTTCCCGTTTAGAGTAGTATTTATCTGATCAATAGAGGAAGAAATACTTCCCATTTCCGTTTCAAGGCTCGTTCCAGATGCCATAACGATATCTTCTGCCAAGTTACTGCCTGGATCGCCCTGTGGGCCTTGAATTCCTTGTTCTCCTTGTGGACCAGGCGGGCCTTGGATTCCTTGCGGACCAGGCGGACCGATAAAATCCCCGTTTTCCAATTTGGTTTCGATATCCGCAATGAGCTCTTCGGTTTGATCAACAAGAGTGTTCAGCGTCCCAAACTCATTACTGCTTTCCGCCGCATCCTCGCTCCGGACATTGCGTTCAATCCGTATTACAAAGACAGAAGTTGACAGCAATTTCTCCCCCTGGTACAAGGCGATCTCCGCCCTGGCATCCCCGGCAGCGATTAGAGCCTGACTGGTCAAATCCGCGATCACCCGATTGCCTGCTATGGTAGTGTCGTTGTATACTGCTGTCCCGTCTGGCTTTTTAATCCAAATTCGGGCCGTTACTCCATCCGGTATCTGATATACCGTCCCATTATCAATAAATCCAATGTCAATCCTGCGGGCGGACACATCCCCCTGTTTAGCATAGACCACAGCAGGGGTGCGTTCACCGCTTAATTCAATGTCAATTTGTGTTATGTACATAATCCCTCCTATGAGAGTGAAGCGTTATAAAAATGATCATAATCCATCATAGCTGTATCGCCGTCCTTAGACATCCGTATCGATGGCACTCCATTTTCCGTTTTCATTTCTGCCATCCCCATATCGTTTCTCACCTGTACCGACGCACTACCAGAATCTATTTTCATCATAACTTCAGACTCTCCATTATTTAACCATACCCAACTCGATTTGTCAGAAAACGTTCCCGCTTGGAGCCTCAGGTGTTTGTCTACCAATGTTTCTAATCCTACAAAAACGCTTGATGCGGTTAGAGTAGCTTCTTTTTGCGTCGTGTTATTTTTTACGCCTATATGGTTTCCGTAGATCTTAGCAGTATTATCATTCCAGTTAATATTTATCGCTGAAATTTCATTCGATTCCGTACTGATATTGATCGTCCCACCGTTAATATGGATATCATTGGCATATACATACCCATCTGCACGTACATAGAAGGCCCCTTGGAAAGTCTTGCCCCCATCGGTGGAAATCTGGGAAGAAAACGCCCAGTCCGTTGCTTTCTGAGGGGACTGAATGGACACCCGGTACACCGTGGACCCCACAACGTAGTCTTTGTACAGAGCTTTTGCACTCATATCCCATCCGGCAATTTTCCCTCGTTCCGCAATAATCTGAATCCCCTGGAGCGTTCCGGCTGTGATCATATCCGCAACAATCTGCCCATCCTGCGTCATGGCTGTTTCATAGGGTCCGTCATACCCATTCTTGCTATGTCCAAGTCCACCCTGGTTCCATCGCCACACCTCTTTAGCCGTGGAGATGTCCGGCGTGTCCATGATAAGCATTTCATAGGGCTGTTCGTTTTCATCCTGATGTATGATAAGATATCCGCCCTTGCTCCCGGTAATCCAATCCGTCGCATTTTGAATGGCGTTCTGCAGGCGGCTGTTAAACTCACTCCTTGGATTTTCGATCGTCTCCTTCAGTTGTTTTACTGAATTTTGAATTTTGGGAGCAACGCTGGATAAGGTAACCACATTTCGTTCTCGTTGTGCCGGGTACTCCTCGTACTGCACCACTTGATGGTCAATTGACGCATATAATTTATCGTCAATCAAGGTTACCACTTCAAAAAGATTAAAATCCTGAAATTTATACAATTCCGGATTTGTAGCCGCCAAATCCACCACCGAACACTCATAAGAACGTTCCGGAATGGCAAGCTGTTTCAGACGGCTTTTTGCTTCCTCCAGAAGACTTTCCTTGGTTTCGTACTGGTCATCCGACCAATAGGCCGAAATCACTTTATCTGAGTAGGTATGATCATCCACATAAGGTTTGCCATCGTTGATACTGGCAAAAGTAAGCCCGTCCTTCCCGTAGGCATATAGACGTGTTGCAAAACCCGAACTTTTTCCCTTATAATTAATTTCCTGCAAATTCAATTCCTGGGTAGCAAAAGCGCCTTTGGGCTCATAACTCTTCGGGTCAATGATCTCTATCTGCCTTGTTTTTGGCCGAAACTGAAATGTCACAGAATAAATATCTGCACAGGCCTGGATAATCTCTAAAGGCGTCGCTGCTTCACTTTCTACCGTTCTCTTGAACGTAAAATAGGCTCGGTCTACTACCGCCCATCCAGCCGGGAGGACACCTGAAATGGTATCATACACCGTCGCATTACCATTGGTATATCCGATGTGCATGTCTGCTTTTAACTCGTCCAGATCCAACTGGCATTTTACACTCACATCGTCTCCGCCCCGGTCGATTGCCTTGACCAGATAGGGCTGTTCATATTCCACAACGGCCTCCTCATAAATATCCGGATAATGTTCATCATGGACCGAAATGGTAAAGTCCAACTCGTCCAATCCCGAATACACATGACGAATGCAAAAATCATCTGTGTTCAATGGGAAAGCCTGCGTCCCATTTAAAATTTTCAGCATACTCTCACCTCTTTACAAATAGCAGGGATAAAACTCGACAGTAGGGGTATCTCGACAGTCAATCCCGTTTTTCCCCGGTATCAGATAAGGAAACTCCGTCCAACTCGCCCGCTTGGCGTCGGGAACTCCGTCCACTAAAATTCGTTTGTTGATACCATCTACCACCAGCTTCTCTCCCGCCTCTACGTCATGGAAGGTAATACTCCCCAGTGGGTATAGGGAAGCGTCTGCCCCCACCGTTACAGTCAAGATACAATCGCTTTTAGGCAGCGTCCCAGGATTGTAAATCGTCTTGCCGGAAGTCTTCATCCAGTCGCCATGACGAATACCGGAAAAGGAATAGGATGCTTCCATCATTTCCTCGCCTACACGCGTTTCCGCCCCCAATTGGTCGCAGTGGCAGGTATATCCAAAACCGTCGCCTAAGATGAGCTCTATCTGACCCATAACCGCCGCGTCAAAAGCAGATTTATGTAAAATGGCCTCTCGCTGATCCTGTCCGGTAAATACAATCGTTAATTCCAGTGTTTTCAGTCCGATTATCTGGGACTGCAGCACATAGGCACTCCTGTTCCGCCCCTGAAAATACATGTTTCCCAGTGGCGTACCTCCATAGACATATTCTCGGATTAATTTACCGTGATAATGCGATAAGTCTCGCCCGTTGATATACACTATATTTCCTCCCAACTCAGCTGTTCGCCTGTATAACGGGCCGTCTGACGGGCAACCGTCCGCCCATCCAGCTGTAAGTAAATATCGAACCTGGCCTCTTTTCCAGCCGCCGAATGAAAAGGCTCCCCGTGTTCCAATCCTGATAGACCGCCAGCTGCCATAAAAGCTGCATTTTCTTCTTTTGTCAGGACTCTTTCTCCATAATGCAAGAACGCCAGATAATCGTCCGACGGAACAAAAGCCATACCTTTTTTCAATCTCTTAATTTCCGAGATATGAAATCCCATACCACCAATACCCGGAACCCAATCCGGGACTTGAATCTTATTCAGACCGCGAATAAAGCCATTGAGCACATCAATGCAAAAATTGATGGGAGTTTTCCATATATTTCCGATTCCATCTACGATATTAGAAAAAATACTTTTAACGCCTTCCCAGGCCCGCCCCCAGTCTCCGGTAAAAATACCCTCGATAAAATCAATAATTCCGCCAAAGATACCTTTGATATTCTCGATAATTGGCCTAGCCTTTTCCAATACGCCATTCAAAGCGTTATTAAAAATATTGGGGAGACTTTGCATAATTTCAATTAAAGGTTGGATTGTAAAATCCAACAAAAAAGCAAGAATGTCAATCAGCGGTTGAATTGCCTCAGAAATCAAAGATACGATTGGGCCGATAGCCGTCATAAAAGCATCCATGAGCGGACCCAACCGCTCCATTAAAACTGGGAGTACCGACTGAATCAGGTTTTCCAAAATTGGCATTAACATCTCGCCCAGCGGGATCAACAGCATTTCCAAGTTCCGTTGAAGGCCCCCGATCATGTCCTTCAAGTCGTCACCGTTGACGTCTTTCATCTGGTTCAAGGCATCGCCGGTATTATAAGCGCCCTCTTCGATATCCGCCAGCTGAGAAATTACTTCCGGCCCCAGTTCCTCCCACGCACTCCCAAATAGCGCCGCGCCTGCCGCGTTTTGCTCTAACGGGTCTTCCATTTCCGCCAACGCTTCTATGGTCTGTTCAAAGGCTTCCTTTGCCGTATCACCGCCGGCAGCAAACTTTTCCGCCATAATATCCGCGTCCAAACCAATTGCCTCAAAGCCCTCTTTGGTGGTATCGCTCCCATCTATCACACGGATAGACATTTCTTTGACAGCGTCTCCGATCTTATCCAAATTCCACGCACCGGTTTCAGCGCCGGTTTCAAATATCTTGAACATGTCGTCGGCGTCCAAACCGACTTTTGCAAACTGACTGGAATACTTATTAATACTGTCGAGCAGTTCGCCGGAATAATCTAAACCGTTCTGGGCGCCTACAGCAATCAATCCCATCGCCTCTTCGCCGGATACGCCAAAGTTATCCATCAGCGCTTTAGCTGCGCGGGTCGATTCGGACACATCATATTTAAATACATCCTTCAGGACAAAAGCGGATTCCGTTACCTGCTGAAGCTCTTCGTCAGACATATCCCCCAACTGTTTATCCACCTGGGCCATCGCCTGCGCGATATCCTTAAAAGATTCTCCGTAATTGTTGGTATAGATTTCCTCGAGAACTTTCTGGTATCGTTCCGTCTCTTCCTTGCCTTTTCCGGTGGAGGCCAGATATCCGTTCATGGCTTGTTTCATTTCATCCGCAGCGCCAACCGCCTTTATCCCAATCTCCGCTATGCCAACGCCTACGCCAACCGCCGCCGCCTTTGCCCCGGAGAGGCCGTCCGTCCATTTTATTATGGAACCAACAGATGTGTCTTCCAGCTGCTTCTTAATGATCTTCTTTGCATTTTCGGCTACCGTTTTTTCATTTTTTTCGCGTTCCTGGCCGGTTTCCTTATCGTCTTTTACGCGCTCATCATTTTGCTTTTCTTGGTGTTCCGTAACAGATTTCTGTTCCTGCTTAATTGCATCGGAGGTTTTTTTCTCCAACTTTTCGCGTTCCTGGCCGGTTTCCTTTGCTGATTTTTTTACAGCCTGTCCCACTCGCTGCAAATCACCATTCAGTTTGCTGTCATCGACCCGAACCGTATATTGAATTTCCCCATCGGCCATCTTTCATCACCTGCCCTTTGCCTGGGATTCTAATACTGAAAAAAGAGCGTTCAGTCCTTTCTGTCCTCCTCCGCCTTCTACCGGAAGGGCATAATAGGCCTTCAGCTCCATCAAATTTTGTCTTTCTTTTTGGTTTTGTTTTGTAGGACTTGGAATATCCATGCCGCGAATTTTCATGATTTCCCGGATTTTTGTTCCATCCGGGAGCCCCTGGAATAAAGCGATAAAGCGTTTCCATTGGAGACGCCCCTGCTCCTCCAGGAGATCCATCCCATAGGCTTGCAAAAAAGAAGCGTAGATATATTCCCCATCTAAATCAAAGTCTACCACCTTCTGTTGCTTTCCTACCTGCGGACGCGGAGGGAGCTCGATTTGCTGTTTGACAATCTCCGTCAGCAAATCTGCCTTCTGCGTCTGGGATAGACGCCTAACGCGCGTCTGATTTTTAATCAGCATTCGGAGCGCCTGTTCCAGCTTATCCAACTCTGTCAAATCCGGGTCCTTATATAATTTTTGGACGGCAAGGACAATATCGTAGGCCGGCCTCGTCCGATAACAGTGGCCGCCAAACCATATCCGGTTCCGCCGATCAAAAACATCCGTGATCAGACCCACAAAATCACCTCGCCAAAAAGGAACGTTTCCGGTCGTACAACCGCATTTTGTTCTTTTTTGCTTCCTTTGCAATCTCGCGCATCTTAGGGATGACGACTTGCATCAAGAAGGGCGTAACTTCATTCATCATTTCAAAAACATTTCCGCCGTAAAAATCCAAAATTGCTTGTGCGTCTTCATCGCCAAAAATGACTCGCATGATCGTAAGAGCCGCCGATTCCAGATTTTTATAAGCCTCCGCCATCTGCTCCGGTTCCTTTTTTGCCGCTGACGCTGCTTTTACCGCGGCGTCGGCGTGGATCAAATCGATCACCTTCCTGTTGATGTCCTGGACAATTCCTGCTCTATCCAACTGGATCAAGATCGTTCTTACGACTTTTCCATTTTCATCAACCAGTTCCAGCTCTTCCGTTGCGCTCTTATTTTGTCTCATCTGATACGCCATATTGTTTTATCCTCCTGAAATAAAAGAGGAGCTCGAAAGCTCCCCTTACACTGCGGTTTCTACCACGGGTTTTCCGTTTCCGTGAATGGTTACTGTCAGTCCATTCGGCTGGTTACTTTCCCCATAAGCCGCTGTAATGTTGGCCAGAGTAACCGGCCAGATAATCGTCGTTTCCCCTTTGACTAGCTTCAGATGCGTTTTGCGTGCCGCTCCAAAATGGTACTGCACTTCCTCGCTCAAAATATAGTCACAAGCAGCGTCGCCTGATTTGCAATCTCCGGTGAGGGTCAGAGTTAACTGTCCACCCGTGACTTCTGTGCTCCCCCAGCCTTTATCCGCATAATAGCTTGCCTGATATAATACTTCGTTGAAGCTCTGGGCCATATTCTTGGTTAATGTCGCTAAACTTGCCCAAGTGGGCTGTTCCGCGTTCGGCGTTGTATTGATATACGCCTCGGTTTCATAGTTGATTTCTGGAGTAATTGTGTTCTCCGGCAATACAGATTCTGCCATACTGATCATCCATCCTTTCATTCAAAATAAATTTTTTTGTGCCTTTGCTGCTTGACGCTGGTCCCAAGCCTCTTTTTTATCCTCCATCTCGTCAAGGGCATCTACCCCTTTTTTAAACTGAGGATACTTGTTCACTACTTTTTTAATGGCTTCGTTTCTATCCAGCTCCCCATCCGCGGTCATATAAGATCTAGCTAGAACCACCACGTCGTCAACTGCCTCTTTAGAGACGCCTGCCTCATAACAGGATATCTTCATTTCCAGTACGGAAACTTTATCCTCCGCTGCTTTTCTGGCTTTTGCCTCCTCCCGGCTTTCCCCGTTCTGATCGGTGCTGCCGTCTCCGTCATCTTCCTTCCCATTCCTCTGGGCCTCGCGCTGCCATTTCCGGCGCTCCCGCGCCAGACGTTTTTTCACAGCATCGTCCAGATCCTTCTGGGAAAAATTTTTTTCGTCAGATTTCCCGCCGTCCGGGTCTCCCCCGTCCTGACCGCCATCATTGTCGGCCCCGTCATTACAGATACCATCTGCGTCTCCGCATCCGTCGTCCGGAGCATGAAAGAACTGCCCGCATCCGTAATGGTTGTTCATAAATTCCATTTTATTTCCTTTCTCCGTTTTATGCCCGTCGGCAAATATAAAAAGCGCCGCAAAGGGCGCCTTTATAGATGATTGCAGCGTTGATATCCTCGACTTCTTCTTACCGCCAAGCCTAAACTTGGCGGCTTAGAAAGCAAAAAATAAAAAGGAGGAATAAAACGCAAAAAGCAGACCACCATCTTTGATCGTCTGCTTTTATAGTATCAATATATCACATTCCAATACGACATTCTATGACATCTTCAAATTTTCAAGCGCCCGTCCATGCAGCCTAAGAATGTGACGCGAAGTATACCCCATTTCCATCGCGATCTGCTCCCAGCTTTTACCCTCCAGATACCGGTATGTAAGCAAATCTTTTTCCCGCTCATCCTCCACTGCCTCAATACACCTTTGGACTTTTTGGCAAGCATAAATCCTCTCATATTTGGATGCAATAATTTCCCGTTCGATCTTGTCCACTTGGGCTGCATAATCTGATAAATCCCTGATATTGGTTCCATGGGGCATCCCGTCATGGATAACGCTCGGTAATATTTTATTCAGCTTCCATTCTCTCAGATGCTGTTCCAGCCGCGCCACATCACGTTTCGCTTTCTGGTAGGACTTTAAAAACTCCTTTTTCTTTTCATTCTCCTCGTTCAATTTCTTACCCCCGTTTTAGTATCTAAAGCTTAAAGCTATAAGTCACGCCGCCATCATACTCTTCCAGACAGTTTTCTTTCTTCCACTGCCAACAAGGCGTCGTAATCCGTATCCCGTTGGTCAAAGTTGTGAAACTGGTTCAAAGGTTTATCTTGCAGCAGAGAGTTCTCCAGCTTTTCTGTTAGGCTTTTCAACGGAAACACTCCCTTCCAATCATTCAAGATGGACTGATGCAAGATCTCAATCTGTTCCTCATGACTTGGCGTAAGCCGATTCAACTTTTCGACCATCAAAGACACCGCCTTTTCCGTCATCGGCGCTTTTATCTGCCTCCGAAATTCAATAAAATCACAAATAGCATCATTCAACGCCCCGTCCATGCTATATATATTTCTTCCCTTCTTCCCTTCTTGTTTTTCTTTCTTCCTTTTATTGCTGGGAATCAATTGGGAATCGATTGGGTCTTGACTGGGTCCTAACTGTGCTTTGTCTGGGGCTTGACTGGGAATTGTCTGATAATCATCGTAGGAAACCACCGTAAATACGCTATATTTTGGATACCTTTTGACTGTGAGGTTTTTCGTTTTCGTAAGATTTTTTACCGCCGTCCGAACCTCGTCATATGTAAGCCCCGTTTCCTCCGCCAGTCTTGAATAAGACGAAACAAAAGAACCTCTTCCTACCGTCTCTCCCTCAAATTTTCCTTCCTGCCAATTCGCTTGCACAATGCAATGAAAAAATAACTTAAAGGTATTCAAATTCCGATACCACTCCCAGTCCTTAATGCCACGATAGAATTTTACATAATTTCCATCCATGCCTCTACTCCTTAAACAAAGAAAGCTGACCAGGCATGCTCTCTTTCTTCCGACTTCTTCCCTCCATCGCGCGAATTTTATCCAGTATCTCCCCAGCTCGATGATATTCCTGACGCAAATACGCTTTATAATAAGCTGCATCCTCTGGAAACTTGGGAATGTAATATCCCCCTATAATCGAGTCGGCAATCACCTTTGCTCGACCAGTTTTATTAATCTCTGCAATGGCGTCCCTCACGGTCCGCTCACTTACGCCCGCGCAGTCCGCAATCTCGAACCGACTTCTAGCATTCCGGCGGCCAACCGGGATATATGGCAATAAATCCATCCATTTTCCTCCCAACTACTATTTTACTGCATTGACACATCCATTGGCATCAACGCCAACCACTTACTGTTATCACTTCAGACTCAACTGGTAACTCCCTTACTCCAGCGCTCCCCTCTTGCCTGTAGGATATAGCGCCTCTACTATTTTGGTCCGTTCGACTGGTGTCAAGGTCTCTATTTCCAATTTCTTTGCCTCCAAGACCGTCCCTTTAATCAGTAAAGCCATCTCTTTGCTGTTATACTCCCTGGACGGCTTTATAATGGCATAATGAACAAACTCTTTGCCATCCACATGGCCTGTACCAACTCGGCGGGCATATATATTGCACCGCTTAAGATCAATCTCTGGCAAGGCAGATATTATCGCGGCTCTGCCGCCATCATCCCGAAGGATTATTCCATATTTGGCCATCAAATCATAATGTACAGAGTCACTGTCACTGTCCAAAGCATCTGCAATTCTACGGCAAAGCGCCCAATGATAAGCATTGGCTTCCAAAGTACGCTTTCTATATCCAATAACTTTTACCATTGCAATTTCTCCGATTTTATCCTATAATAAAAATATCAGCATATCTTTTTGCATCGGGCCTTGGTGTTACCGCACCAGGCCTATTTTAATTCCAAAAAAGTAACCATTCCCGGCATATCGCAGGGCACCCGAATCGCCACCGGCCGGCATCCCTCAAAAATAAACGCAACGCCCGTTTTTCGCTCCAAGTCATGGATTTCCTTCAGCGTCATACTCTCCAAGTCCACTTGCTCTCCATAAATCAACTGCATCCCATTTACCTCCCTCGCGCCACCATCGCCGTATTGACAATAAAAAACACCACTCCTAACGCCAACACTCCCGGCGTACTCTTATGAGCTAGTACCAACAAAATCGTCAGCCAACCGGCACCGTACAGTAAGGCCAGAAGAGTACCTATTACTTCATGCTTCATAACGTCTCCTCCTTACATACTTCCGCCGTGCCTGCTCTTTTTGAAGCTGTTTTTGCCGCCACTGCTCAAACTTCTCCGTATCAATCAAAAACTTTCCGCCTCCCACAGTTCGAGTAGCAAAATCCTGCCCCTCCGCATGGCAAGCCGCTTTCATATCGTCCCGCCCGAAACCAATCTTTACAAGCTCTGTGATTGACATCACCGCCTTAGGATATTGCATTACAAACTCACCTCCTTATTTCATCGATTCACTTTTGTTATCTCCCCTTCCTATTCCACATCCACAAAATACTCCTCCTCTGTTTTATTTTTTTCCGCAGCTTTCGATTCCGCATACCCAAGAAAATACCCCTTCTCAAACGCATCCATTTTCGGTAAAGCTTTATCAATTGTCTTAAGGATCTTCTTTTCATTCTCGTTCACGCAATGACCTCCTTTGTTGTTGTCTTTGAATACATTATAATATTCTTAGAATACCATGTCAAGCGCTTTTTGTATTCTATGAAAACTTTTTGGTTGACTTTTTTAATCTTTTTTGCTATTATCTACTCAGGAGGTAAAATATGAATACTCGAATAAAAGAACTAAGAAAATATCTTGGTCTTACTCTTGAAGAATTCGGAAAAAGGCTTGGCGTAACCAAAGCAGCCATCTCAAATATAGAAAATGGAAACAGAAATGTAACGGATCAGATGGTCATTTCCATATGCCGTGAATTTGATGTTAACGAAGAATGGATTCGATATGGAAACGGCGAAATGATTCGGCAAAGAAACCGAAGCGAAACCATCATTGATTTCTCCGCCGACCTTTTAAAAGAAGAAGACGAATCCTTTAAAAAGAAACTCATTGAAGCCTTAGCCGTTTTAAATGAATCAGAATGGGAAGTTTTAGAAAAATTAGCTCTAAAACTCACAAAAAAAGACTAGGGGATTTCCCCTAGTCTAAATACCGCTTAATAAACCGATATATGTATTCCAATTTTTTAAAATCCGTCACTTTTAAAACAAGGTCAATAATAGCTTTTTGCAGTTTTCGAAAATCCTCCATGTAGTGCTCTCCTTTTAGCTCTTGAGAAATATATGCTTTCAATCTTCTTATCATCGTAATATCATAATGAACAAAAGAAAGCGATACATATTCAAACCTACGCTTCCGTAAATATTTGAGAGCCCTCTACAAAACTATCAGATCTTGTTATATACATTACCACAGCTTTCGTTTCACAACAATAATTATAGTTTTAATCCGCTTTTTTCTAACATTTTCTCCTGCAAGAAAAGAAAAGGCCAACCAGACACATTATGATGTCGGTAAAGAAGTACGATCCACCATCGAACGCCTCGGCGGAACTATGCCAAAAGACCTTCCTACCCCAGAAAAAAGCATTCAGCAGCTAGAACGAGAACAAAAAAATTATCACAGAAGTAAAAAACCGGCCCCTGCGTCAACAGCGACCGGCCACGTCCACCACAAGAATGACGATAAAAGAACGGAGAAAGCTATGGAAACTCAAATTGTATATTGCGATGAAACTGGCGATGATGGATTAAATACTAGCTCTAGTGAATCATTTATTCTTACCAGTATATATATGCCGAGTAGCTCATGGCAAGATAATTATGATACTATTAAAACACTTCGATCTGAACTGAAAAAAGAATATGGATTTTTATTCGTCAAGAAATGCATACAAAGCATTTTTTGACGAATAAAAATCCATATCGAACCTACCAATGGACAAAGGATCAAAAGATAGAAATATTAAAAAAATTCACCCTTACGATTGCGTCTCTACGTATCTCTGCAATCAATATAATTATTGATAAAACACGGATCCACACGGAAAATTACCATATACTAGAAAATGCTTTGACTTACAATATACAAAGAATTGAAAATGATAGCAGAGGAGGTTGGAATTTTCTCCTTATTACGGATAAAGGACGCATAGCCCCTATGAGAAAAACCGCCCAGTGCTACCAACACCAGGCGGCTCACAGCCCACCAAAGGAGGCTTTGCCTTTTACAAGCACAGTATACACCCTTCGGCGGGCAGGGTCAAGTACCCTGTTCTTTTTGTACCCATTTTTCGCTCATTACAGACATAAATAAAAACCAGGAGGAACACTTATGCCAAAAGCAAAATACAAACGCCGGAAAGATGGAAGATTTGGGACCTACGTCCAAGACGGCTATCTGCCCGACGGCCGTCCCAATCGAATTTCCGTGTACGCCAACAGCTCGGCAGAGCTGGAAAAGAAGGTCTCTGAAATCCGATACGAGATCGAGCATGGAACCTATATCGCACATAAAGACGTGCTATTTGGGGATTATGCCAAGCAATGGTTTGAGACCTATCAAATCAACAACCAACCGCCCACAAAAGCCATGTATCAACGGATAATCGATAAATACCTAAAGCCCCTGCACAACTCCCCCTTGATCAACATAAAAAAATCCGACATCCAGCGGATTATCAACCAAAACAGCCAACATCGCCGCACATGCGAACAAATCCTTTTGACAGTCCGTCAGATCATAAACTGCGCCATTGACGATGGCCTTTTGCTCCGCGATATCTGCCGAAAGATCAAACTTCCCAGCGCCACGCAGGATCCCGAAAACGGACGGCGCTCCCTGACAGAGATTGAAAAAAGCGCCATCGACCAGGCAGACTTTACGCCCAAGCAGCGGGCCTATGTCGCCATCCTTCGCGGCTGCGGCCTTCGTCCAGGCGAAATTACCGCTTTAAAGCCCCTCGATATCAACTGGAGCGAAAACACCCTACGAGTCGACGAAGCAATCACCTACGACGAAAATAACGTGGTCTGGAAAGGCCCCAAATCCCAGTCCGGATATCGGGAAATCTCCATGCCGCCCTTCGTGGTGGACGCTCTGCGCGCTTACCTGCCGACCGTTGACGACATAGTTCTTTTCCCGATGGAGCGGAAAGGCGGCCCCATGACCAAATCCAGCCGAAGGAAATTGTGGGAAGGCATTATGAAAAAAATCCGGGAAGCCGCTGGCGAAACCGTCACCGACACCGGAATCAAGAACCAAAAAATATTCGGCCTCATCCAGTACACCTTCCGGCATAATTATTGCACCTCCCTCTACTATTCCGGCGTATCGCAAAAAGAAGCGATCCGTTTGATGGGACACAGCGATTATAAATTGATTATGGAGGTCTACGCACACCTGGATAAACAAAAGGAAAAAACCGAGAAAAAGCTCGCAAAAACGTCATTTTAGAGGCATGATTTTTGACGACATTTTGACGACATTGATCTCCCCAAAAGGCCCTGACGACAGTTTGAAGGCCACTATTTCCCGTCAATTCCACCTATTTTCACTCATTTCATATAGGAGCCCAAAATGCCAAAAAAGCCCGCAAAAACGCAAAGAAACGCCACCCCCGCAAAGCTTTTCGCTAAACGAAGATGGCGTCGTTAGTGGGCCATTAGGGGCTCGAACCCTAGACACCCTGATTAAGAGTCAGGTGCTCTACCAACTGAGCTAATGGCCCGTCTCATTCCCCGTGGGTAACGGAACGAGACCTATTATAGCCTATACCCACGAGAAATGCAAGTACTTTTTTGACAAATTATAAAACTTTTTTCAACACTGCTTCCACGCTCTCAGCCGGAGTTAACCCCAACAAAGAGTCCACGACTTGGCCATTCTGAAACAGCACCATATACGGAATCGAACGAACCTGATATCTCGAAGCGGTCTCGCTGTTTTCATCTACATTCAGCTTTCCAATTACGATCTTTCCCTCATACTGATTCGAGAGCGTTTCCAGCACTGGCGCCATCATCTTACAAGGCCCGCACCAATCCGCATAAAAATCTACAAGGACTGGCTTGTCCGACTTTAGCACTTCTTCCTCAAAATTACCGTCCGTAAAAACCTTTGTCATTTTGTCTCCTCCTATTTTCGTTGGTTATTCAAAGTATCCCTTACTTCATCCAAGCATTTTTTGATCCGAAACGCTTTTTTATCCAAATGACTCTTCCGGCTAGTCATCCTGGCCAATTTCACCTGCCAACTTCTCCGGATTCCCATTCTGCACCCCACATCTCAAGCTCATTTCTAGTATATGGCATAATAAGCCGTCCTATTCCGCTCCCTGATCAGCAATCAACTTATAAATCGGATTCCCCAGTGCAGAAAACCGTTCTTCATATTCCGTCATAATATTTCCGTCGTTCAGTTCGCTATGATGCAGATCACTGGTGTTTTCCAAAATTCTCCACCCGTTTTCTACGATGGATTCCAGAGAAAACTCAAATAAGCTTCGATTATCCGTCTTAAACTCTAAACGGCCAATACGAGTCAATACTTCATGATAACGCGCTAAAAATGCGCCCGAGGTCAACCTACGCTTTGCATGGCGGTCCTTCGGCCAGGGATCCGAAAAATTCAAATAGATTCGAGCCACTTCATTTCGGTCAAAAACTTCCGGAAGCGCCTCCGCATCCATCCGAATCAAACGGAGATTCGGCAACCGCAGCTCCTCCTGCTTTTGGACAGCCCGCAGCAATACGCTGGAATATTTTTCGATTCCAATATAATTAATATCCGGATGCGCCGCTGCCATTCCTGTCAAAAACTTTCCCTTTCCCATCCCAATCTCAATGTGAACCGGATGATCGTTTCCAAATAGCGCCGCCCAGTTTCCTTTTTGCTGTTCCGGGTACAAAACAACAAATTTGCTGTCCGCGATGGCTTCACGGGCCCCTGGAACATTTTTTAACCGCATGGTCTTCTGATTTCCTCCTCTTTTCTTTTCAAATATTTATCTTCATTTGTTTTGTCCTGACCGTGTGCGCCCTTGCCAACGGAAGGTATTACTTCTTACATTAATTTAGGAAGAAGTAGCTCTTTATTCATACATGGACAATGCGCCGAGACATACCGGCACGTCCACCGGTAGAACTCCCATAGGACATTTGACTACCGTCCCTTTTTTCTACGGCCTCTCCGCCGTTCCCGAATCTGCTCTTTTTTCTCCTTTAGTTTCTGAACGGCCTCTTCGTCGGCCTGCTTGATCGTCTTTACGGCAAAAACCCGCCCATCCGATGTTTTCTTAATTCGAATTTTCCCCTTCACATATCCGTGCCTTGGACATTGCACCAAAGATAAATAGACGTTGGTTCCCGTAGAAAACCACCGAATTCTCTTCCAAACCGGAAGGCCGCATCGGCTGCACCGCATCGAACTTACCACCCGATCCGTCATAGCCTCTTCCTTGGTCGCAAAGCTTTTTGATACATACTTTATATAAGTTCCAAAGTCTCGATAGATTTCCTCTTGGCGGGAAGATGGAATTCGATGATAGTCAATGGATTCATAACGGCCAACCTCGTTCAAATCCATCCGTTTCATCACTTCCGCCGTATAATACGTATCGTCAAAGGCCCGATGGAAAGGAATCGTTTTTTCGATTCCCAGATATTCTACCGCCTGTTCCAACGCCAACCGGCTCTTTCCATCGTCGTACAAAAGGCTAAACATCTTTTGCAGGTCATAAAAAAATAACGGATTAGGCAACGTATTCCGTATCCGATAATAATCCATATTCCGCTGTAGTTCATTTAAGTCTAGGCTTCCCCAAGTGACAAACCGGAAATCATCTCCACACCAATTTAGAAAATCACGAACCACCGGTGAAAACGTCCTTGCCCGGTCCAGTTCTTCCTGCTCCAAATGAATGACTTCTTTGGTACGATAATGCAGACGCCGATAGACCAGGGGCCGAATCACCTCCTGAAAGCGCCCGATTTCCTCTTTTCGCTCATTTAATTTGATCGCGCCAATCTCCACAATCTCAAAAGGAAGCCTGGGGTTCTCCTTTTCCTTTCCCTGAGGACACTGGTTCCATTCCAGATCAAAGATCACATAGTTCATAATCGTTCCCTAAATTTATTTATAAGTAGGCAATGGGACATACTTGCCTGTCTATTTGATTTCACGTCAGCCCCTTGTAAAAACGCTTGCTTTTCTTTTCACCCAACCGAACTAAGGGCTCCTCCCACCTCCGGCGGGCCTCTCCCCCTTGGTTCCTATCTTATCCGCAGTGCACACTTGAAAATCCTTCGGCTTTTCGAGTTCACGGGCTTCGCCCTATCGCTTCGTAAGATGCCAAACTCGTCTGTAAACAGCCGATTTGGCATCTTACTTCCTATCTTATCCGCAGTGCACACTAGAAAAGCCTTCGGCTTTTCTAGTCCACGGGCTTCGCCCTATCGCTTCGTAAGATGCCAAATTCGTCTGTAAACAGCCGATTTGGCACCTTACTTCCTATCTTATCCGCAGTGCACACTTGAAAAGCCTTCGGCTTTTCTAGTTCACGGGCATTCGCCCTATCGCTCCGTAAGATGCCAAATTCGTCTGTAAACAGTCGATTTGACATTTTACTTCCTATCTTATCCGCAGTGCACACTCGAAAAGCCTTCGGCTTTTCAAGTTCACGGGCTTCGCCCTATCGCTCCGTAAGGTGTCAAAATGACTGCAAGCAGTCATTTTGACACCTTACTTCGCGGCACTGCTCATTGCCAACGCGTATATTATACCATGTCTCTTATAAAAAGGGAACGTTCTCTCGCTTTATTTTTCAACTGCCTAAAATAAATTTTTATATCCTTCTCTCCAGTTTCACAAATTCTTCTTTATTTCGCTGGAGATTTCATGTATACTAGAGGAGGTATCTCAGGCGTGATAACGCGCCTCTTGAATTCCGTTTTAAATTTGCACTGCAGATGAGGGAGAGCTATGGACATCCTATCTTTTTTGCCCCTTTTTGCCGGTATCGGCCTTTTCCTATATGGAATGGGTCTGCTGGCCAAGGCAATTGAACGTTTGGCAGGCGCCAAACTGGAAAAAACTTTGGAAACGTTAACTAGTAATCGTTGGAAAGGCCTAGCCCTTGGTACAGGTGTCACCGCCATTATTCAAAGTTCGGCCGCCACGACCATCACGGTGGTGGGCTTTGTCAATGCCGGCATGATGAAACTGTCCCAGGCGCTTCCCGTTATATTCGGGGCTAATATTGGTTCTACCGCCACAGCTCAGATTCTTCGCCTCGGCGACCTAGAATCCGGTGGGATCTTTCTCTCTCTTTTAAAGCCCTCCGCCTTTGCACCCATCATCATTGCCGTGGGCGCCGGGATTATGCTGATGGCAAAACGAAAAAAGACGAAAAATATCGCCAACCTTCTGCTTGGCTTCGGTATTTTATTTTGGGGAATGACCACTATGGAAAATACCCTTTCCCCTTTGCGCAATGATCCCGACTTTCAACAGCTCTTTTTAGCCTTTGAAAATCCAATTCTCGGTATCCTCGTGGGCGCTCTGGTTACTGCGATTATTCAGAGTTCTTCTGCTTCCGTCGGTATCCTCCAAGCTCTGTCCTCCACAGGAACCGTTTCTTTTGCTATGGCGTTCCCATTGATCCTTGGTCAAAATATCGGAAAATGTCTCGCCGTTGTTTTGGCAAGTTTCGGCACAAACCGGAATTCCAAACGAGCGGTCTTCGTTCATCTGATCTTTAATGTCTTTGGCGTCGTTCTATTTGCCCTCGGAATGTACGGGTTAAACGCGGTATTTCGTTTTTCATTTTTCAGCCAAATTGTAAATCGCGGAGATATTGCTACCATCCATACCTGCTTCAACCTGGTCACCGCTTTGGTTTTAATGCCCTTTGTCAATTCATTGGCCAGATTCTCTGAACGGATTATTAAAGACGATGAATCCCTTCGCACCAGCCATGCCCTTGATTACCTGGATGATCTCTTTTTGAAAAATCCTGGCGTCGCCTTAGAACAATGTAAAAAAGTACTTTACAGCATGGGCGACTCCATACAGGAAAACCTTTCCATATCTGAAGGCCTTTTGTTAGAAAAATATGATCTTCGGCAGCTGGCACAACTGGAGGAAAACGAACGATTTCTGGATAAATGCGAAGCCTCCCTCGGCGAGTATTTAGTCAAAGTCACCCGCCACAGCCTTTCTGACCAAGAATCTCATGAGGCCACGGAAATTCTTCAGTGCGTCAGTGATTTTGAACGAATTGGGGATTACTGCGTCAATATTGCGGAGACTGCCGAATATATGTCGGAAACCAATATTTCCTTTACCGAACAGGGCGTAAGGGAAGCCCGCCTTCTCTTCGACGCGGTGCACCATATTGTCAATGAAACCCTAGAATCATTCCAAACCGAAGAAAAAGAACACCTACTTTCTGTCGAACCCTTGGAAGAAGCCATTGACGCAATGATAGCAGAACTAAGAAATCACCATATTGAACGGCTCCAAAGTGGAACCTGTTCGGTAGATACTGGAATATCCTTTATAGAACTTTTAAATAATATGGAACGAATTTCCGACCACTGCTCCAATATCGCCGTTTATATCGTCCAGAAGCAAAAGATCGATGAAGATTTTGACCGGCATAGCTATCTAAAGGCCGTTCACCGCGGAGAAATGGCTGGTTATCAGGATCGTTTCAACCAATATTGCGACCAATATCTGGTACCGCTTCTGGATTCCAAACACCAAAAGGAAATGAAGTCATAAATACTTTTGATCGTCAAATCTTTGCAAAACCAAAAAAAAGGTTTACATATGAGAAATCCATGCTATAGTATTATCGGAACGATAGATAGAAGAATCTGGAGGTCAAATCATGGAAAAAAAGGAACTGCAGGCATGTAAGATCCATTCTGCCAAGGTGCGTCTGGATGTCCTAAAGATGCTGAAATGGAGGCGGTATGGCCATCTGGGCGGCGCAATGTCTGTTATTGAGCTGCTATCCGTCTTGTACAACCGGCACCTGCGTCACGATGCCAAGAATCCAGGCTGGGAAAACCGGGATTATCTCGTGCTGTCGAAAGGACATGCCGGCCCCGCCCTCTATGCTACTTTGGCAGAGCAGGGATATTTCGATAAAGACTTTCTGTTTACCTTAAACGAAGGCGGCACCACGCTTCCTTCCCATCCGGACAAAACAAAAACGCCCGGCGTAGACGCTACGACCGGTTCCCTGGGACAAGGTACTTCCGTAGCTGCCGGTCTCGGTTACACGCTCCGCCTGGAGCACTCCGATCAGAAAGTTTATCTGATCGTCGGAGATGGAGAGTTGAATGAAGGACAGTGTTGGGAAGCATTCCAATTTATCGCCTCCCACAAACTGAATGAAGTTATTGTCTTTATTGACGAAAATAAACGTCAGCTGGACGGCTGGACCGAAGATATCATCCGTCAGTTTGACATTGCGGAAAAAATGCGCGCCTTTGGTTTTTATACGGTACGCTGCGACGGCTCAGATGAAGAAGCCATCGACAAGGCAATCGAAGAAGTAAAAGGCGTCAAAGATCAGGCGGTCTGCGTCGTCATGAACACCATCAAGGGGCAGGGTTCCCCTTACTGGGAAGCTCTGGTGGACAACCACGCACCGAAATTCAACGCCGAAGCGGATGCTGCGACCGATGAAGATATCGCCCGCATTGAAGCCTGGCTGAAAGAAAACGGAGGTCTGTAAGCATGTGGAAATTAGCGATGGATGGAAAAGATCAGGAGCTTCGGACAGTATTTGCCGACACGCTGAATGCTCTGATCGATGAAAATAAAAAGATTTTTGTTATGGATGCCGACCTGGCAGGCGCGTCTAAGTTTGGAAAAGTACAGAAGGCTCATCCGGAAAACTTTCTGAATATGGGCATCTCAGAGGCAAATATGATGTGTGCCGCCGCCGGCATGTCCATGCGCGGCTACGTTCCTTTTGTACACACATTCGCCCCCTTTGTTGCACGCCGTTCTCTGGATCAAATTTTCCTGTCTGGCGCCTATGCAAAGAATACCATCAATATCTATGGTTCCGACCCCGGCGTCTGCGTGGCCGCCAACGGCGGTACTCACACCTCTTTTGAGGACGTCGCCATCATGCGGACCATTCCTGAGGCCATGGTCTTTGACCCAGCCGACGGCGCACAGCTGGCTTGGTTGATTCGAGAGCTGGTGCCTTACACAGGCGTACATTATATCCGCGCCAACCGGAAAAATACCGTAAACATCTACGAAGAAGGCTCCACCTTTACCATTGGAAAAGGAAATATCATTCGGGAGGGTTCCGACGTTCTCTTGATTGCGATGGGCGAAGTACTTCACGACGCCATCGGCGCGGCCGAAGAGCTGGCTGCGGAAGGAATCTCTGTGGAAGTTGTGGATATGTTCACGGTGAAACCGTTAGACTCCGAGCTGATCTTAAAGGAAGCCGCTGGGAAGAAGCTGGTCGTCACCTTTGAAAATCACAGCATTATCGGCGGTCTTGGCGGAGCTGTGGCGGAAGTCATGGCAGAAGGCGGCTGCGGCGTTCGGTTGAAACGGCTCGGCGTCAACGATCAATTCGGACAGGTTGGTACGCTCAGCTATCTGAAGGGCGCATTCGGCCTGACCCAAGAAAACTGTGTAAAAACGATCAAAGAAAATCTATAAAGACATTTCAGACGAATAAGTAACAACGAATTTTCCTAATAGAACAAAATAAGAGGGTCCCTCATCCATGAGGAGCCCTCTTATTTTGTGGGTCAGATGTATTTTTCCGAAAACAACGGACTTCCCTGCACATTCTTCACGGAGCGTTTCTTTTTCCAGCATCCAAAACACTTTATGCCTTTACTTGAGCTTTTAGCTGCAGGCGCCCGCCGATGGCAAAACAGACGGCGGCGATGATCAAAAGCGCTCCGATGGTCCGCCCATAGGAAACGCTTAACCACAGGAGAACATTCAACACCCATTGAAGCATTCCCATTCCACTTCCCAATTCGATGCAAGCGGGAAGCAAGACAAACAGAGTCACCGGTAAACCAACGGAAAGGCAAATCGTGACTCGTTTTCCACCTCGGTAGGACATAGCAGCTAAAAGGTAACCAAAGCTGTAAAGCATCAGATAGGCCGCCATCAGCAACAAAAAGTTAACGGGAATATGTCCTAAAATCCCATCCTCCCACAAATAGCTGTTTACGAGAAGCGGATGATACCCCTCAAAATGCAAAGCATTACTGATCAGCGTCATCCCGCAGGCAAGAATCGTATCTGCGGCCGCCATCCCAACGCAAAGCAGGGAATAAGACAGGCATTGAGATGTCAAAATCGTCTTGCGGCCAACTCCACTTTGAATGAGAAAGAGAAAATCTTCTTTAAAAGAGCAGCATCCAACCACAAAGATGCAGATCATACTAGCAACTTCCACACCGCCATAGCCAATTGAGCCGAAAATTGCATTGGCAATTACCATGACGCAAAATAGCAATACAAGAATCAAATAAAAGGTTCCCATCGGCCGCTTCATCGCGGCCAGCTGATAATAAATAGCTCCTTTTTGTTTCATTCTTCCCCCTCCTCTCCGGTCAGGCGGATAAATAATTTCTGTAAATCCATATTTGATAGTTCCAAACCCTCCGGCAAAACTTCCGGACGCTTCTCCCCCCAAAAGTAAGCTGCTTTCAATCCCCCGAAGCTTTCCTCAGCGATTACCGGACGGCCTTTCTGATAGCTGTCCACATCCGCCGCTTTTCCGGAAACCGCATAGCCTTGCTCCAGCAATGCTTCGCGGGAGCCCTGATAAATGATCTCCCCCTTGCGAAGTAAGATAACATCCTCCACCACATTGGCCACTTCGTCGATCAGATGAGTAGAAATCACCGCGGTAAAAGGCCGCTCCGCGTATTTTTCCAAAAAGACCCGATAAAACAGTTCCCGATGATTCGCATCCAATCCCAGGACTGGCTCATCAAAAAATACCACCGGCGTATTGACGGAAAGCGCCATAATCACCTTAAAAATCGAGCGGTAACCGGTGGAAAGCTTCGTAATCCCAGTCTTCATCGGAAGCTTAAATTTCTCCGCCAACCGCATCGCATACGCGGAATCAAATTCCGGATACAATTTCGTGCCATAACGGATTGCCGCCCGGACATCCATCCCATCCGGATAGAGATTCTGCTCGCTCATGAGATAAATATCTCCCATCCGATCTTCTTCCTTTAACACAGGAACGCCGTCCACAGCGGCCTCTCCCTGATCTGGGAAAATCCATCCAGCCAAAATTTTTAAAAGGGTACTCTTTCCTGCTCCATTCCGTCCAAGAAGGCCGTATATTTTATTTTCCTCCAATGTAAGGCTAACCTGCTTCAATGCGTGAACCGCTCCATAACTCTTTTCAACTCCCCTTGCCTCAATGCGACTCATGTTCAAACCCCCTTTCGATCATTTGCTTAATATCCGTCTCTGTCAATTGGAGCCGTCTTGCTTCTTCCACCAAAGTTCCGATATATTTGTCGTAAAACTGCTCTTTTCTTTTTCCGCGAAGCTGCTCCACCGCGCCATCCCTGACAAACATTCCAATCCCCCTTTGTTTATACACCACGCCCGCATCCACCAGCAAATTGATGCCTTTTAGCGCTGTAGCCGGATTAATCCTGTATTGAACGGAAAATTCCGTGATAGATGGAATTTGGCTCCCTTCCGGAAACGCCCCGGATAAAATGCTATCTTCTATTCCCTCTGCAATTTGGAGAAAAATCGGCTTTTCATCATCCAAACGTATCATTCGGCCCTTCCTTTTCTTCTTGTTTTTTAGTTAATTACTCAAGTAATTAACCATATAACACAGTATAACTACATTTCCTCCCCTTGTCAAGAATTTTTTGAAAATTAGAAGGAGAAACGTTGCGAGTTTTGTCGGAACATGATATACTACCATCGATTGACAAAAGTATACACAATTCTTATGAGAAAAGGAGAAAATTATGGAAGGTTATGAAATGCTACAGGTCGGCTGGCTTTCCATCCTGCCACCGCTCTTAGCCATCATCCTTGCGCTGCTGACGAAAGAAGTATATTCTTCCCTTCTCGTCGGCGTTGCCTCCGGCCTTATTATCTATAGCTGTTCGGCTGGAACTGGCATACTGGAAGGGATTTTTATGGTCCCGAAGATGATGGCGGAACAAATCGGAGAAAATGGCTTTATGATCTTGTTCCTGTCCTTGTTAGGCGCGGTGGTGGCTGTAGTCACCATGGCAGGCGGGTCCCGGGCTTACGGGAACTGGGCCAGTAAAAAAATCAAATCCCCTGCCGGAGCCAAAACCTGTACGGCTGCTCTTGGTCTTTTGATTTTTATCGACGACTACTTTAACTGTCTGACCGTCGGCACAGTGATGCAGCCGGTTACAGACAAATTCAAAATTGCCCGTGAAAAACTAGCTTACCTGATCGACGCTACGGCCGCGCCGATCTGTATCATTTCCCCGATTTCCAGCTGGGCCGTAGCTGTCGCTGGACAACTGGGGACGGAGACGGATGGATTCGCCGCTTTTGTACAGGCGATCCCCTACAACTTTTATGCCCTGCTAACCATTATCATGGTTCTCTTCCTATGTCTGACCAAATTTGATTTCGGTCCGATGAAAAAGGCGGAACTGGAAGCAAAGACAAAAGATTACGAGGATACCGGCGTTTCCGATGAAATTCAAGGCATCCACGTCTCTCCCAACGGCCGGGTGATGGATCTGGTCATCCCGATTGTTGTCTTGGTCATCTGCTCCATTTTAGGAATGGCTTATGCCGGAGGATATTTTACCGGAGAAATGGGATTTATCGAAGCCATCGGCGAGCAGCCCACTTTCGGCTTGTCTCTTGGCGCTTTTGCCGCTCTGGTAGTCGCCGCCGTTATGTATTTGCCCCGCAAGCTCCTTACCTTCCGGGATTTTATGGCCGGTTGCGTCAGCGGAGTAAAGTCCATGGTTCCTGCTATCATGATTTTAACCTTCGCCTGGTCCCTTAGCAGCACTTGCCGCTATATGCTTGGCACTGGGCCTTTTGTCAGCGGCGTCGTAGAAAGCTCTGGCGTACCCCTTAGCATTCTGCCCGCTTTCGTATTCCTGATCGCAGCGTTCCTTTCTTTCTCCATGGGAACTGCTTGGGGAACCTTTGGTATTCTCCTTCCGATCGTTATCTCCATCTGTTCCGGAGATGCCGGCGCGCCTTACATGCTTTCCGCCATGGGCGCGACGCTTGCTGGTTCCGTTTATGGCGATCACTGCTCTCCGATCTCCGACACGACGATTCTCTCGTCCACCGGAGCAAAGTGCGATCACCTGAAGCACGTTTCCACGCAGCTGCCCTACACCACCTTTGTGGCCGCCATCTGCTTTGTCGGCTATCTGCTGGTTGGCATCATGAAGAGCCCTTGGATTCCACTGCTGTGCTCCACGGCGTTAATGTTCTTATGCTTCTTCCTGCTGTCGAAATTCGAAGGGAAAAAGCAGGCGGAATAGCCACAAACTTATTTAAAAAAACGTATTGTTGCGAATTATAAACTTTACAAATATACCCCGGCGGAACCTGTTTCTCGCCGGGGTATAAAAATTCGCATATTTTATTTTCCGTTTACAGCGGGATAATGCCGAGCACAACGGCGAAGATCATGCAGAGGATACTAAAACCCCATACCCACAAAAAGGAATTTTTAATATGATCCTTAATATCTACATCCGCCAGACCGACGCCCAGTAAAGTTGCCGGTACCATCGGGCTGATGAAGGTAGCGCAGTTACGGCAAACCACCATGGCCACAGCGATTGGAGTCGCATCGATGCCGAAGCCCGCACCGATCCCCATCATAACCGGCAACATACCGTAGAAATAGCTGTCCGTATCAAAGGCCAGCGCTAACGGTACGCTCAATATACCGATAACCAAAGGCAGATGATGTCCCAAAATATCCGGCATCCCTGCAGAGATCAAATTAGACATACAGGTAATCACACTGTTGATCTCCACGCCATTCACCGTTACACTTTTTACTAGCACACCCATCAATACGGCAGCTCCCATCAGAGTAGAACACATCATCAACGCAGGACCCGCATGGCTGTTGATGATTTTTTTCTGCATCTTTGCCCCCGGATAGTTCACCAGGATGGCCACAGCTACGCCAAACATAAAGGGCACATAGCTGGGAAAGATATCGTAAATCAGCAGAGCGATGACAGCGATGGTCAGGAAAATATTAAACCAAAAGAGCTTCGGCCGCGCCAAATCGCTTTTCTCCGCCTGCTCGGCCGCATCCAGTACAACCTCCCCCTCAATCTCAGCCAGGCGGCCATTGAAACCTGCGCCTCTCTTTACCTCCATCGTGCCGGTGATAAAGGCTACCACAAAAACTAATAGGATGCCAAAGATCTGAATCGGAATCAGAGTACTCCACAAGCTGGCAGGCTCTACGCCCAATACGGTGGCGGCGCGCATCGTGGGACCGGCCCAGGGCATCAGGTTTAACACACCCATAGCCAGAACAGCCACTCTCAGCAGACTGGTGGGACGCATGTGCAATCTCTTATATACCGGCAGCATAGCAGGCACCACGATACAAAAAGTGGAAGCACCGCCGCCGTCCAAATGGCCAATCAGAGCGATAACCGCGGTCATTAAAGTGACGCCGATAACATTCCCCCCTACCAGCTTCATCAAACAGTTAATAATCACGTCAAACATACCAGCATCCGTCATGATACCAAAATACAGTACGCTGAACACGAACAGAGCCGCCGTAGGGCTGGTACTGCTAAAACCGCTTTTGATCAGAGATCCCATATCGTCCATGGTGTAATAACCGCCCACCACCAAAATCAAAGCCAAAATAGTGGGGAACACGATAAAGGCAATACTAGGCAAGGTCTTGCTCTTAAACAGAGTGACTACGATTGCGATAATACATAGAAAACCAAGAATAGCTACCAGTGTTTCACTCATAATTTTTTTCCTCCTTTGATCGTTTCTTCAGAGGGCCTTTCTAACGGAAGATAAACCACAAATTCCGTTCCCTCTCCTGGCGCACTGGTCACACAGAGGAGACCATGGTGGGCTTCCACAATACGCTGTACAATGGAAAGACCTAGTCCTGTACCTTCTCCCGCCTTCTTTGTGGTGAAGAAGGGGACATAAATCTGCGCAAGCGTCTCTTCGCTCATTCCACAACCATTGTCACGAATGGACAAACGATAAAATAATTTTTTTTCCTTTCCTCGGAAAAATGGGTGCTTTTTTTTATCTGGGGTCAAAATTTGGCTTTCCACCACCAACTCCCCCTGCTCCACATCCTTCATCGCGTGAATGGCATTGTTGCAAAGATTTAAGAGAATTTGGGTAATTTGCGTAGGGTTGCCCCAGACCGCCGCTTCGGTGTCCGAAAGTCTGTTTTCCAATCGTATATGGCGAGGGATAATGGAATTTACCATCACCATGGCCTTATGGATCACCTGAGTGATCGGCAGGCTGCGAAAGGTCTTTTCTGCATTTTTTCCTGAGAACTGCGAAAGCTGATCGATGATCTCTTTTGCCTTTTTTGCGGAGTCATAGATCTCCTGTAAATCGGCATAGCGTTCGCTGGTCGGTTCGGTATCGGCTAAAAGTATCACGGAATATCCCATGATAGGAGTTAACAAATTGTTAAATTCATGGGCGATACCGCCGGTCATGGTTCCTAAAAGCTGCAACCGCTGCTGATGAGCCAGCCTTTCTTCTTTTTCCCGAAGCGCCTCTAACTGCTCGTTGAGCTGGCGCAGCCGGGCATTTTCTGCCTCATAGCTGCGCATACGGAGCATAACGCGCACAAATCCTACCAAAAGCAGGATAAGCATCGCTCCCAAAGATCCTGCTACTGCCAAAATACGCACCATGCCGTCCCGTATGGGTATGGACAGTTCACTGTAATCGATCACAGCGCTGACGACGATAAAATCATTCCCCAGATGCGCCGGCTCATAAGAAGAAATTTTTCTTACCCGACTCGGTTCTTCCTCTGCCCACCAATAGGATTCATAGATGGCTGTTCCCGTTTTTCCGGCTAACTGATCGTCTACCATGGCAGCCAACTCCGTCAGATCAAAATCCGGATACTCTGCCTGGCGATCGTCAATCACATCGATACCGATTTGCTCTTCCACCGGATGATTTAGGATCATTCCATCGGAAGCCTTTAGCATAATATAACCGTTTTCTCCCAACGTAATGTAAGAGGCGGTCTGTTCATACATGGCGCGGATATCCAAAAAGAAGCTTAAGCGTCCTCCAGATACCGTCTTCGCAGACAGGCGCAGATAAAAATCCCGCTGCCCGGTTCGCACCAATTCCATCTGCTCCCCCTCATCGTCGGAATACATCTCACGCACGGTATCCCAGTTCTCGAAAGGAGCGGAAAAGAAACGCTCTCCCTCCGCCGTTTCATAGAAGGCACAGCCAAGATTATTCCCACGGATGGCTACTTGCTCTCTCAGATAGCACAAAAGGCTTTCTTTATCCACCTCCATATCCTCATAAAAATGAGAAATATCTCCGGCGGCAATGCGCAAATCCCGACGGTATTCCTCTACATAGACCTCGATGCTGTTGGTCACAGAGCGCACCAGATGCGTCATCTGCTGCGTCTGCCCCTCTATCACGCGGTTCTGATAATTGGAAAGCATCTGATAGAGAGAAAGCGCCAGCAAGATACTGGTCAACAGAATACCGGCGGACAAGAGGACAATTGCTTTGCGGCTATTTTCTTTTCTTTGCATATTTTGTTTTTCCATTTTATCGTTGATATCCTTCGATGAAATTATTATAAATCATTTTTCTTAAATACCTCTGTAAAAATCTTAAAAAGCCTTAAGACTCTGCTATTTTTTCTTTATTTTTTTCAGCATGACAAAATTCATAGGTTTTGTCAACCGTTACCTTCAAAAAAAGATTTGCTATGCACGCAAAAAAATGCTATGCTTTTTACAAAACAGGGAAATACAGGAGGATTCCATGGCTGCCGAACAGGTTTTGATCATTGATGACGATCCGATGGTCCGACGTTTGCTAGAAAAAGTAATGACCAGCAATCAGCTGAAGTCCCTTTCCGCAAGCAGCGGTGAAGAAGCTCTTTTGCTTGTCCGGCGGGAACCTTTTGATCTGATCCTTTTAGACGTGACGATGAGAGGAATGGATGGTTTTCAGTTTCTGGAACAAATCCGCCGCCAGGGAATTGACACTCCTGTCATTATTGTCAGCGGAAAAAACGAAGAATACGATACTCTTTACGGTCTAGAGTTAGGCGCAGACGACTATATCACCAAACCGTTTAACCCGGTGGTGCTGGGAGCGAAAGTAAAAGCCATGATTCGCCGCAGCCATCAGCTTTCGAAGCAGACATCCTCCCAGATAACGGCAGGCCCATTTGTTTTCGATAAAGCCACTCTGAAGCTGAAAAAAAACGGAAAAGAAATTTTCCTTTCTTCTAAGGAGACCATGATGTTTTCTTTTTTTCTGGAACATATCGGTCAGGTATTTTCCAAGGAACAGCTCTACCAGCAAATCTGGGGAGACTGGAGCGTAGACGACAACACCATTATGGTGCATATCAACCATCTGCGCCGAAAAATTGAGGATAATCCCAAAGCCCCGAAGCACATTCTCACGGTCTGGGGGCTTGGATATAAATTTGTGATTGAATAGCACAAGCGGGGCATTTTGCCCCGCTTGATATAGCTAAATATGAACCGTTCTGGTTATTATTTCATTAATCATCTACCTGGCAGAACGTATACCGCTTAGAACAAGCCGCTGATCTTGCCGGTCTCGTCCACGTCGATCTTCTCCGCTGCCGGTACCGGCGGTAAGCCCGGCATCGTCATGATGTCTCCCGTCAACGCTACAATAAATCCTGCTCCCGCTGAGATCTTCAGGTTTCTCACCGTTACTGTGAATCCCTTCGGTGCTCCCTTTAATGCCGCATCGTCCGAGAAGCTGTACTGCGTCTTCGCTACGCAGATCGGGCACTTATCAAATCCTAGCTTCGTTAACTGCTCCGCCTGCTTCTTCGCGTTCGCCGTCAGCATCACTCCGTCTCCATGGTATACTCTCTTTACAATTGCATCCAGTTTCTCCTCGATGCTTCCCTCTAAGCCATAGCTGAAGCTGAAATCATTCGGCTCTTCTACCAGTCTTACGACCTCTTCCGCCAGCGCGATTCCTCCTTCTCCTCCTTTGGCCCATACTTCCGACAGCGCTACGTTTACTCCCAGCTCCTTGCACTTCTTCTCTACTAGGTCTAACTCTGCCTTCGTATCCGTCGGGAACGCGTTGATCGCTACTACGCACGGCAGCTTATATACCTGCGTGATATTCTCTACGTGCTGCAGCAGGTTCGGCAGTCCTGCCTCCAATGCCGTAAGGTTCTCTTCGTTCAGATCCGCCTTCGCCACTCCTCCATGGCTCTTCAGCGCTCTTACCGTCGCTACCATTACCACCGCCGACGGCGTCAGCCCTGCCATACGGCACTTGATGTCTAAGAATTTCTCCGCTCCAAGGTCTGCTCCGAATCCGGCTTCCGTGATCACATAATCTCCTAGCTTTAACGCCATCTTCGTCGCCATCACCGAGTTGCATCCATGGGCGATGTTCGCAAACGGTCCTCCGTGCACGATCGCCGGCGTATGCTCTAACGTCTGCACCAGGTTCGGCTTTAAGGCATCCTTTAACAGCGCCGTCATCGCTCCCTCTGCGTGAAGGTCTCCCGCCGTTACCGGCTTCTCATCGTATGTATATCCCACGATAATACGCGCTAAGCGCTTCTTCAAATCAATGATATCCGACGACAGGCACAGCACCGCCATGATCTCGCTCGCTACCGTGATATCGTATCCGTCTTCTCTCGGTACTCCGTTTACTCTTCCGCCAAGGCCGTCTACTACGAAACGAAGCTGGCGGTCGTTCATATCTACGCACCGTCTCCACGTGATTCTTCTCGGATCAATGTTTAACTTATTTCCCTGATACAGATGGTTGTCTAACATTGCCGCCAGCAGGTTGTTCGCCGCTCCGATCGCGTGCATATCTCCCGTGAAGTGAAGGTTGATGTCTTCCATCGGGACTACCTGCGCGTATCCTCCACCTGCTGCTCCGCCTTTTACTCCGAATACCGGTCCCAACGACGGCTCACGCAGAGCCACCATCACGTTCTTTCCGATCTTTCTCATTCCATCCGCCAGGCCTACCGTCGTCGTCGTCTTTCCTTCTCCGGCCGGCGTCGGGTTGATGGCTGTTACCAGGATCAGCTTTCCGTCTTTCTTCTTGCTCTCCTGGAGCATGTTATAATCGATTTTTGCTTTGTACTTTCCATAATGCTCCAAGTACTTTTCGTCGATTCCTGCTGTCTTTGCGATCTCGGAAATCGGCTGCATCTCTGTTTCCTGTGCAATTTCGATGTCGGATTTGTAGCCCATACCTTTCTTCTCCTTTACCTTATTGGTTTTGCCTCTTTTACCAAAAAGGGCATCATTTGAAACGCTCCAAATGATGCCCAGACGGTCGGCTCTCTTACGATTCTGATCCACTGTGGTTCTCCACATTTATCCGTCAGGTATCAAAACCGCTCTGATGTCCTTATGGTAACATATTCCTGACACTTTGTCAATAATATATCATTTCTGTTATAAAATCGTCGAATTTCGAATGTTTCCTCTCTTTTCCCCGTAAAAAAGTAACTTTTTTGGCCAAATACATTACTATTTTTGCTGACCCGGCGTCACTTCGTAGCGTCGGCAGCCTCCCGGCAAATCTTTTCAAAGTCCGCATCGCTGACCTCGCCTTTGGTATACAGGCTGTATGCAAAATCACCTGACTTCCAGGTAGCGAGACGGGCGCCATTCTCTGCTTTCTGTCTTGCGATTTCTATAGTCCCATCGTCATACTCAGCTTCCAGAATCTCCATTTCAGGATTCCATTCTTCCGTCACTCCGGCATCCACGCTGCCATTCGCGCCGCGGAACTGGTACGCCGCGTTATTCCAGGTAAATCGGATTTCCGCCGTATCTTCATTGACGATATAATAAGTGCTGTCTTTCGCGTCGTCCGGCTCTGCAATCCGCACGCCAAGAGCGGAAAGCCCTTCCCGATTTTCCACCTGCTTCCGCGGATTTGCACCGCCAGCCTCCGTGACAGCGATCAATTCTTCCACCAATTTCTGAATGGCCTCATCTTCCACTTCCGCCGCTGTGTAAAGAGAATACGTCGACGTCGCATCCGTCCAAAGCGCCAGACGTCCTCCTCCGGAGGTCTTTCGAATCTCTGCATTGGTGTCCGCCCCAGAAACGGTCAGCGCTTGCCCTTGAAAATTATCATAAACGCCGGAAATATCCTGATCTCCCGCAGCCCCGCGAAAACTGAAATGATTTCCGTTCAAAACAAAATTCACTTCCGCCACTTCATCTGCAATAATATAGTACTCTACATTCTGTGCCCCTTCTGGCGCGCCCAATGCTGCCTGCAGCGATGCAAAATCCTCGATTCCTTGGACCTGGCGAATGGGATTTTCCACCGCGGCTGTGCTGGATTCCTCCGGTGCTTCCGTAGGCGCTTCCGTCGCCGGCGGCGTAAATAAAACGCTCTCCCCGTCACCGGCATTGCTTTGACATCCCGTAAAGGTCAATGCCGCAGCCAAAGCGCCCGCCAGTAAAATTTGGTTTCTTTTCATGCTCATTCCTCCCGCAAGTATTCACTTCTATTTCTTTACTCTCTGCCTTCCATTGACAAAGGCATACGCCCTTATCAATTGAAGATATAGTATATCCGCTTCTATTTGTCAAGCCCTCTTTTCTTCAAACTTCCCGCCGCCCCTTTTACTAGTTACCGGATCGCATCGATTCCACCCATATAAGGGCGCAGCGCTTCCGGAATACGCACGCTTCCATCCGCGTTTAAATTATTTTCCAGGAAAGCAATCAGCATTCGGGGCGGAGCCACCACCGTATTGTTTAGCGTATGGGCTAGATATTTCTTTCCGTCATTCCCCACCACACGGATTTTCAAACGACGCGCCTGAGCATCGCCCAGATTGGAACAGCTGCCCACCTCAAAATATTTTTTCTGACGCGGGGACCACGCTTCCACATCCACAGATTTCACCTTTAAATCCGCCAAATCACCGGAACAGCACTCTAAGGTACGCACCGGGATATCTAAAGAGCGGAACAAATCCACGGTATTTTGCCATAACCGGTCAAACCACATGGGGCTTTCTTCCGGTTTACAGATAACGATCATTTCCTGCTTTTCAAACTGATGAATCCGGTAAACGCCCCGCTCTTCGATGCCATGAGCGCCTTTTTCCTTGCGGAAGCAGGGCGAATAGCTGGTCAATGTATAGGGCAGGTTTTCCTCTGGATTTACCGTGTCGATAAACTTTCCGATCATCGAGTGTTCGCTGGTGCCAATCAGATAAAGGTCCTCGCCTTCGATCTTATACATCATAGCTTCCATCTCGTCGAAGCTCATAACGCCGGTTACCACGTCGCTGCGAATCATAAAGGGCGGTACGCAGTAGGTAAATCCCCGGCCGATCATAAAGTCTCTTGCATAGGAAATCACCGCCGAATGCAGCCTGGCAATATTCCCCATCAAATAGTAAAATCCATTTCCCGCTACTTTTCTGGCGCTGTCCAAATCAATCCCTTGAAAACGCTCCATGATCTCTGTGTGATAAGGGATCTCAAAATCTGGAACGACTGGCTCGCCAAACCGTTCCACTTCCACGTTTTCACTGTCGTCTTTCCCAATGGGAACCGAGGGATCAATGATGTTCGGGATGGTCATCATGATTTTCTTGATCTTTTCTTCCACTTCTTTTTCTCTTTGGGTCAGTTCATCCACCCGTCCCGCATTGGCCGCTACCTGCGCTTTTACAGCTTCCGCCTCTTCCCGTTTTCCTTGTCCCATCAGGGCTCCGATCTGTTTGGAAAGCTTATTGCGGTCCGCTCGCAGAGCTTCTACCTCTTTTTTAATATCTCTGTTTTCCTGATCTAAGGCAATTACCTCATCCACCAGCGGCAGCTTCCGGTCCTGGAATTTATTTCGGATATTCTGCTTCACGATCTCTGGATTTTCTCTCAAAAACTTAATGTCTAACATAAGTTACCTCCTACTATTCTATGGAATTAAATAAAGTATACACCCTTCACGGTTATCCGACAGAAAATGGGGGCGGAATTTCCTATGAAATAAAAAAAGCCCTCATCCCTATGGGACGGAGAGCTCCGCGTTGCCACCCAAGTTGCCGGAAATCCGGCCTCCTCATCTGCGCTGTACCGGGCGCACCCTTCCGGCTCCTCGCCGGCTGCTCGAAAAGTGGAACGAAACAGATTGCCGCCGGTTCGCACCAGCCACCGGCTCTCTGGTAGGCTTTCTTGTCTCTTAGCTTTTCTCAGACGCATTTTCTTTATTATTAATCTTGTCTGCCTATGCATTATATCACTGGTATGTCCAAAAAGCAAGCTGTTTAAACATTTGACACGGAAAGACTACGTTTACAAAAGCCCGCTGGCTATCGTCCTTGATTTTGGAACAACAGTCTCATTTCTTCTGAAGATTCCTGCATTCCCCTCTGAAACCATACTTCTATCCAACCATACAGGCTGTATGCAACAAACGCCTTTGCATAAGCCTCTCCTTTTGGCAAACCTGGCTTTAATTCCATCATGTCCAAAATAACGTCTTTTAGCAAATAAATCAGATGGCGTTCATTTAAAAGACGATAAAATGCCCTATGCTGTTCAAAATGCTCGAATATCATGCCAATACCTGAACTAAAAGGGATACTGTTATTTTTCTCCCAATCGCTTTTCCACCCGTCAAATAATTTATTGATATACGCTCTCAAAATATCGCTCTTACTGTTAAAATTGCGATAAAAAGAAGCTCGTCCAACGCCCGCGTTATCACATAATTCACTGATAGAAATATCCTCAATCCCCTTCTCTTCCAATAATGTTAAGAAAGCTTTTGTTATATGCTCCATCACATAGGTATTTCTTCCTTCGTTGCTCATCGGTGATACAGTTTTTCGGTTTTGTCTCATTTTTTCTCCCCCTATTGACATTCCTCAAAACGCTGATACACTTATATCGGCGATACAAGTGTTTTATCGATATAGTAGCACGCTCGCTCTTAAAAGTCAAGGAAATAGATGAGGTGAAAAAGATGAAAAAAGCATTAAAAATAATCGGAATTATACTGTTGATTCTTCTTGCTATCGCTTTGCTTGTGTATTTTTTTGTGTTACAATACCCAAACCTGAAGAAAAATCCAACGGTAGGAAAATGGTATCGTGTCACCAGCCGCGAGATGAAAACCTCCGAGGGCGGTAAATATCGTGCATTCTTCAAGAAGGGCAGTGAAAACAAGGTGATGGTGTACTTTGCAGGCGGCGGTGTTAGTATCAACGAAGAAACGGCCAGGGACGATACCTATAATACCACGGAAATTTTTATTGACAGGCTGGCAAATCTCACCATGAACATGGGCGGCCTTGCCTCGGAGGTGGAAGGAAGCCCTTTTGAAAATTGGAGCGTTATCCTGTTTCCCTACGCGACTGGAGATTTCCATGCAGGTATGGGAGAATTTCACTATACCGATCACGACGGCAAAGAGAAGATTCTCTATCACAACGGTTATGTAAATTACACGCAAACCATGAGGAAAGTAATGGAGCTTGCCGGCATCGGCGAACCGGATGCTGTCGTTGTGACTGGCTACAGTGCCGGAGGTTTTGCCACAGCGCTGCTTTCCGATGATATTTTTACAAATTACTTTCCGAATGCGGAAAGTAAAAATGTTCTGGTGGACGCGTCCCTGCTTCTGTATGACGATTGGCATACCATTGCGACGAATGTATGGCAAACCCCAAAGGAAATATCGAGTAAGTTGACCAGCAATAATCTTACGTTGGACTGTCTGACTGCATTACATAAAAAATACGGCAATGACATTCATCTTCTGTTTGACTGTTCTACCAGAGACGGCGATTTGGCAAAGGTTCAAAATTATCTTGATACGGGAGTCATGGATGTCACAGAAAAAGAAGCCGACATCTATCAGCAGATACTGAAAGACACGATTCCGCAGTTCAAAGAAGCCGGTGTAAGTCTGTTTATCTGGGATGGTGTGCCATGGTATGATGATCCAAGAAATATGACGGCGCATACGATCATTGCAACCCCCGCTGTATGGCTGCCCTTTGAGGAACAGAATCAGTCCGTAGCCGGTTGGCTTACCGACGCAGTAAACGGGGATTTGAAGGACTATGGTCTTGATTTGGTGGATAAACAGTACTAAGTCGCTGAAAAAAAGAATGCCGAATCCAGCATTTACACCTGCTGTTTTCGGCATTTCAAAAGCGTCGCTAAGAGGATTTGAACCTCCGGCCTACCGCTTAGGAGGCGGTCGCTCTATCCAGCTGAGCTATAGCGACATATCATTTTACGAAACCCGGCCAAAGAACGATTTACCCCGTTTTCCTTTTCTTTTGGCCAGACCCCAGGTCATACTATACCATAAAAAAAACTTTTGCGCAACTACATCTTCCCCATCCGCTCATCCACCATTTTCATCTATTTTGTGTTATACTATGTTTACATATCCGCCCCATTGCCCGCACATAAACAAAAAAAGGAGCCGTCTATGATAACAGAAAAAGAAAAACGATGCGAAGCCTTTGAAAAAATGCTTACCAAGGTGAAACAAGACTATGAGGACGCCGACAGAAAAATGAAAACGCTAAAATCCGAAGGAAAAGAAAAAACTGCAACTTACCGCCAGCTCATGGGAAATAAATTGCAGTATCAAAATATGCTTTCCATATATAAAGCGTATGGCCTGATGGATTAGGAAGTCTCCCTATTTTATTCCTCCTCGGTAGAGGCAAACTCCGCTCTTCCCTGAAGCCAAACATCGCCTTTAAACCTCCGGCCTACCTCCGGCTCCCCCAGCAGATCCATCTGATTGATCAATAGCGCCATCTTTACATCATTGCACTCCAACAACATTCGATATAAATTTTCGCCAGTCATTGTGTTTCGGATCGTCTCCACTTCCAAGATCTCTCCGATAATCGCGTACTGATCGCATTCCAATCCACATGGCATAAAACAGGTATCCACGATGGAGTAAAGATCTTCCTGTCCGATTCGGCCGGAGATCTCCTGCACCAGGTTCATATCCTCCATGGCAAGGCTCTCCATCGCCTTCTCATCCCCGTTTTTCGCCGCCTCGATCAGCCGCCCTCTTGTTTTTACCGCCGCCTGGCTGCTAGCCTTTTGCCAATGGGATTTTTTCATCGGCAGCAAAATTTTCCCAGCAACCGAAAGAGCCGTTAAAGAGACTCCCGTGATCTTTTCACTTTCCACTGAACTGGCCAATCGCCTAGCATATTCCATCCCATTGCTGAGATAAAAAATCAAAGATACTCCCAGCGCCGGTTCCTCGCACAGGCCCCCATAAGCGTTTCTATCGCTCTGACGCTCCACCACACAGGGAGAAGTAGTGGAAATAGTATTGCTATCCGCATAAGGAAAAAAGTACTCCTGCCGGAATTCTTTTCCTTCCTCATACTCGCCATAAACCCGGATGCCAATCCGGTCTCCAAAGCTTTTGCTCAGATGGCCAAACACCTCGCTCCCCTCCCGAACCAAAACGGATGCGGTCGGCGAATGGCGGACTTGATCCAAAAGCGGACGGATCATATCCGATTTATTATATTTGCTAAATCCAATTGCCCTCAAAAATTTATGTTTCATATTCATTCCTATATTTATGAAAGAAAGATATCGCTTTGCTGTGATGCTCATTATAGTATAATAATGATTCTTTTGCAAGTGGTTCCAATTTCTTTTATATGAAAGCTATTTTGATATATTTAGCTTAAATCATATCGTGACATTTGGCGAAAATCGCGCTATAGTTAGATTTGCAATAGGGATGGCGATCATCCCTCAAATTTATTCTATCCAGGAGGAGAGAAATATGTCGTACGTAGATGAAGTATTGGCACAAATTTCCGCGAGGGACGCCAATGAACCGGAATTTCTGCAGGTGGTAAAAGAAGTATTGGAATCCCTGCGGCCGATGATTGAACAGAAAGAAGACAAATATCGCGAAATCGCTTTGTTGGAGCGCCTCTGCGAGCCCGAAAAGATCGCTACCTTCCGTGTTCCGTGGGTAGACGATAAGGGACAGACCCATGTAAACCGCGGTTTCCGTGTTCAGTTCAACAGCGCGATCGGCCCGTACAAGGGAGGAATCCGGTTCCATCCTACGGTTAACTTAAGCGTTCTGAAATTCCTGGGCTTTGAACAGATGTTTAAAAATTCCCTGACCGGTCTTCCGATCGGCGGCGGCAAAGGCGGAAGCGATTTCGATCCGAGAGGAAAGTCCGAAGCAGAACTGATGCGTTTCTGCCAGTCCTTTGTCCTTGGCCTCTACAAGAGCATCGGCGCAAACCTGGACTGCCCGGCCGGCGATCTGGGCTGCGGCACCAAGGAGATCGGCTACATGTTTGGTTACTATAAGAGAATCGTCGGCGAATTTGACAACGGAGCTCTTTCCGGCAAACCGATCAATTCCGGCGGAAGCCAGGGCAGAAACCAGGCTACCGGTTTTGGCGCCGTATACTTTGCAGAGCAGCTCTTAAAATCTCTGGGCCGCGACGTAAAGGGTACCACCTTCGCTCTTTCCGGCTTTGGTAACGTATCTTGGGGCGCTGCCTGCAAGATCGCAGAGCTGGGCGGTAAGGTTGTGGCTATCTCCGGACCCGACGGCTACATCTATGATCCCGATGGCATCGTAGGAGAGAAGCTGGATTACATGTTAGAGATGAGAGAATCCCGTCGTGACCGCGTACAGGATTACGCTGACAAATACGGCGTAGAATTCCATGCCGGCGAGAAACCTTGGGGCCGTGTAAAAGCCGATATTTACATGCCTTGCGCTACCCAGAACGATATCCGTCTGGAAGATGCAAAACGTATGGTAGAGGAAGGCCACAGCACCACGCTGATCGAGGTTGCCAATATGCCTACCACTCTGGAAGCCATTGATTTCCTGAAAGAAAATCAGTGGGTTATCGCTCCTTCCAAGGCAGTGAACGCCGGCGGCGTTGCTGTTTCCGCTCTGGAAATGAGCCAGAATGCCCAGAAGCTTTCCTGGACCGCTGAGGAAGTGGACGAGAAACTGCATGTTATCATGAACAATATCTTCACGAACATCTCCGCTGCCGCTGAGAGATACGGCATGGCTGGCGATCTGATTGCCGGCGCAAACCTGGCTGCTGCTGAGAGAATCATCATTGCCATGGAAGAGCAGGGTATTGTGTAAAAAATAGTTCCTATCACTCTATGATAAAAGCGTGCATAACAGTTGTGAAAAGACTGCTATGCACGCTTTCTTTCGCCGAAGCCTCTTTCCGGCTATCGATTAAAATCCAATTTAGCCTTTTCACAATCACCTGAAGCAGTGCATTCTTTTACCTGAAAATCTGCATATTTTTCTTCTTTACTTTTTTCGTTCTCTTTTCTTATTGCTTCCCTTTTTCCTAAAATCTGCTTGATTTCACCCAATTTACGAGATAATGTATCAGTATACCTGAGATTCTGCACAGTATATTCTTCTTTTTGTGCTAATCTTAACCTAACAGGAATAACCCCTAAAGAGAAAGGAATCCAAGAAATTGTCCATTATTTCCAGCTTTACTATAAATTCATCGGAAGAAATCCAGACCCATGTCCATGATTATGCCCATATGATTCTTCCTGTACAGCAAAATTTTTACGTCAAATTTTTAGGCCGCTCCTATGATTTAACGCCCCGGCAAATCGGCTTTGTCCCGCCGGGTGTGGTCCACGAATTTGGCTGTCCTGGTAAAGCCCTGACGCTAAACATACCGGCGGAAATGGTCAAATCCACCGATCTGGTCTTCTTGACAGACAACTGCGTTTTGGACATTGACGCGAAGCTGGAACCTCTGATCTTCCTGATCAAACAGGAAGTGGAAAGCGAAGACAGCAGCAAGGAATCCCTACGCTATCTGTTTTACTATCTCTACGACAAGTTCGTGGAGCGCCACCGTCTTCCTTCCCTTCGCTATATGCACGAAAATTATGCCGGCCCTGTCAGTATTGCCAAACTGGCATCCATCGAAAACTATAACGTTTCCTATTATACCGATTGGTTTAAGAAAAAAGTGGGCTGTATGCCCAGCGAATATCTTCAGATGGTCCGAATCGACAAAGCCAAAGAAATTTTATCTACCACCCGCTACCGAATTTTAGACGTAGCCATGCAGGTCGGGTATAACAACGGCTCTTCTTTTTCCAGAGCTTTTAAGTCCGTGACCGGAATGACCCCGAACCAATACCGCCATCTGGCTTCCGAGGCGAAGTAAATTACACTCCGAAAGGGAGGAAATGATATGAGAATCGAACAACACCCCGTCTTACAGTTTGACCGCGGAGAGAAGGTCCATTTTTTCTATAATGGTCAAGAGGTGGAAGGTTACACAACGGAGACCATCGCCGCCGCGCTTCATGCCGCGGGTATCCGGAAGCTTGGAACCAGTCCGGAACTTCACCGTCCCCGCGGCCTATTCTGCGCCATCGGCAACTGCTCTTCCTGCTTTATGACCGTCAATGGGGAGCCCAATGTGCGTATCTGCGTTACCCGTTTGGAGGACGGCATGATTGTGGAAGAACAGCAGGGAAAAGGAGGCGTCCACTATGATTCGAGAGACTGAAATCCTGGTGATCGGCGGAGGCCCTGCTGGACTCTGCGCCGCCAAAGCCGCGGCTTCTTTAGGAGCCCATGTGCTGATCTGTGAACGGGATTATGTTCCCGGCGGTCAATTGGTCAAACAAACCCACAAATTTTTCGGTTCGGAAAAGCAATATGCCGGCGAACGCGGCATTCAAATCGGAAAGACGCTGATCGATGAGATCACAGCAGAGCCAAAGATTGAAATTCTGACGGAAGCTACCGTGCTTGGAATCTATGAGGACGGCATCGTCACGGTCCTCCACCAGAATCAGCATCTAAAAATCCGCCCCCAGAAGACCATCGTCACTACCGGGGCCGCTGAAAAATTCCTTGCATTTCCCGGCAATGACTTACCCGGCATTTATGGCGCGGGAGCCGTTCAAACCTTAATGAATGTAGCCGGAGTAAAACCGGCGGAGCGCGTGGTGATGGTTGGCGCTGGAAATATCGGCCTGATCGTCTCCTATCAGTTGATGCAGGCCGGCGTTCAGGTTGCCGCTGTGGTCGAAGCCGCGCCTAAAATCGGAGGATATCTCGTCCACGCGTCCAAAATCCGTCGCGCCGGCGTTCCTATCCGTACCGGTTATACCATAAAAGAAGCTTATGGTACGGATTGCCTGGAAGGCGTCGTCATCTGCAAACTGGATGAAAAATGGCAGATGATCCCCGGAACCGAAGAGACAATCCCCTGCGATACTCTTTGCCTAGCCGTAGGTCTGACGCCCTTAGCGGAACTTTGCTGGCAGGCAGGCTGTCAGATGGCCTTTATCCGTGAACTCTCCGGCCATGTGCCGCTTCTCGATGAAAACCTGGAAACTACCGTCCCCGGCCTCTACGCCGCGGGAGACGTGGCAGGGATTGAGGAAGCTTCCGCTGCTATGGTGGAAGGCCGGCTAGCCGGATGTTCCGCCGCGGCAAGCCTTGGTTATTCCCCCAGGGAGGCCGAAGCCATGCGGCAGGCGGCCCGTCAAGATTTGGAGGAACTCCGCTCCGGTCCCACCGGCGCAAAAATTCGCGCCGGACTGGAGAAGATGTATCGGAAGAAAGGAGAAGTAAAAGCATGCTGATTCAGGATGGAATTCCCACTGCCGAAGATATTTCCCAGGTGATGCCTTCTGTAAACCGGCTTTTTTCCGGTCCGGTGGCGATCGCTGAATGCTTTCAGAAAATCCCCTGCAACCCCTGCGTGAAGGCTTGCCCCAAAAAGGCCATTCATGTAGAGCCAGATATCAATGAGACCCCCAAAATTGACTTTGACAGCTGCGTTGGCTGTGGGATCTGCATTTCCCACTGTCCTGGCCTCGCTATTTTTGTGGTTGACATGACTTACGGGGAGGATACCGCACTCTTACAGCTTCCTTATGAATTTCTTCCTCTTCCTGAAGCAGGGCAATTTGTCCTTTGTCTGGACCGTTCCGGTCAGGAGGTGGGAACGTATCCCGTGGTCAAAGTGACCATGGGCGGAAAGAAAAATAAGACCTATGTGGTCTCCCTTGCTGTTCCCAAGAAACTAGCCATGGAAATCCGCAATATCCGTCCAGGAGGTGATCAAAATGAATGATCGCGCTACGATCCTTTGCCGCTGCGAGGACCTGACCAGAGAACAGATACTGGCATGCATCGAAAGCGGCTGTCATACCATCGATGAGATCAAACGGGTTACCCGCGCCGGCATGGGTCCTTGCCAAGGACGTACCTGTCGAATGCTGATCGCTCAGGAACTTGCCTCCTACTATCACGTCCCTCTGGAAGAAGTCCTGATGCCAACCTTCCGCCCTCCTGTCAAGCCAATCTCCATGGGAATCCTGGCGGACGCCTACGATAAAGAGGGGGAAGACCAATGAAAAAAGGATATGACGTAGTAATCATTGGCGGCGGCATTGTTGGCTGCGCCACTGCTTTTGAGTTGGCAAAACGGGGAATTACCGATGTTTTATTGATTGAAAAAGGATATCTCAGTTCCGGCGCCACCGGGCGCTGCGGCGCTGGAATCCGCCAGCAATGGGGATCGGAACTAAACGCGCGGCTGTCCATGGAAAGCACCGAAATTTTTGAACATTTAGAAGAATACACCGGATATTCCGGCGACTGCGGCCTTCACCAGGGGGGGTACCTTCTCGTCGCTTATACAGAAAAAGAGTGGGCGCAATTTCAGGAAAATTTGAAGGTCCAGCATCGGCTTGGCATTGATTCCCGAGCCGTAGACCTGAAGGAAGCCAGGGAAATCGTACCGTTCCTAAATACAGAAGGTATGTATGGAGCGACTTTCTGTGCAAAAGACGGTCACGCGAATCCGTTTCACTGCACCCAGGCCTATGCCCAGGGCGCCAGGAGAATGGGCGTGGAAATCGCCACTTACACGACCGTCACTGGCTTAACCTCCCACAATGGACACATTACCGGAGTTGAGACCGACCATGGCTATGTAGAAGCCAAAACCGTGATCAACTGCGCGAACACCCGCGCTCCGGAAATCGCCCAGATGGTAGGGGAAACCATTCCGGTCTATGCGGAACGCCATCAGGCTCTGGTCACAGAACCCGTGGCGCCGCTGATGGACTGTATGGTAATGTCCTTCCATCGCTCCTACTATGTCCAGCAGACGCCCCACGGGAGCTTTGTCATGGGTATCGGCCCCCAGGAGGAGCCCAGCCACAATTTCCATTCCAGCTGGCAGTTTTTAGAAAAATGCTGTTCTGTGATCTGCGAGGCCCTTCCTCCTTTGCGGGAACTTCGGGTGGTCCGCCAGTGGGCCGGTCAATATGACTTAAGCCCGGATCGGAACCCGATCATCGACGAAGCCGCCAATGCCAAGGGATTCTACAGCGCCTGCGGCTTTTCCGGGCATGGTTTTATGGTAGCGCCCCGGGTCGCCATCTTGATCGCCAATCATCTGGCCGGCCAAGCGGATACGCTGGATATTCGGCGGTTTGGCTTAAAGCGCTATGAGACGGGAGAACTTCTCCTAGAGCCTGCGGTTGTTTAAGAATAAAGAATTTCCTATCAAATAAAAAGAGTTCTACTCCTTCCCAATAGATCCGGATCTGCTCCCTTTGAGCGGCAAGTAATTAGATAAACGCTTGTCGTTTCGGGGGGCAGATCTATTTTTCGGTTTAATAAGAAAATTACGGACATTTTGAGAATACGGGAGCATGAAATACGAAGCAATCCGGTATCAGAAGGGACAAAATACCTTTTGACCTCAACATCATCCTGTTATATAATTGCAAAAAACGAAAAGAATGTGAAAGAAGGAATATTCTTGATGAAAACAGTAATTATTTATGCGTCTACTCATCATGGAAATACCAAAAAGGTTGTTGACCAAATGGCAGCCTGTATCGATGCGGATATCGTAGACATTACAAAAAGCAACCCTCTTCATATTGCAGGATATGATCTGATTGGATTCGCATCCGGCATATATTTTGGATCATTCCATGAAAAAATCACGAAGTTTGTGGAAAAAGAGGCCTTTTCCAAGCGACAAAAAGCTTTTCTGGTAGACACCTGCGGTATCGGATACAAAAATTATAGTAATGGAATAAGGAAAAAACTGGAGCGAAAAGGGGTAACCGTCCTTGGTAATTTTCAATGCAGAGGTTATGATACCTATGGTATTTGGGGAAAATTAGGCGGTGTCGCGAAAGGACATCCCAACGAAACAGATTTCAATAAAGCTCAAAGTTTTATAAAGCAATTAGTTAAGAAAGCAGAGAACGAAGAAACAGAAACCATCCGCCATTGAATATTGGTATTCTTCATTGGCCGTATGTTCTTTTGTCAATAGGAAATCTCCAAAGATCCAGATATTCAAACATGCCGGACTATTTTGTACTTGCTACGAAACGCTACAAAATATCCCGGCACGTTTGAATACTTAGATTTTTTAACACCTGAACGAAAGAAAAATCACTTTTTATGGTAATGCCTGTTTTAATGGAAAAACCGGTCTTTCTTTCCCATCGCGATATCCAAAGCCTGCTTTTCCTCTTTTCCCAAAGCCGCTTCCGGCTCTCCCTCCTTAATCTCTTTTACATAAATATAACAAGAATTCCTGCTGTGCATTGCATTCAACAAAAATCCGGAGTTGGTCGTATCCAGCACCGCTAAAGCAAAGCTGGACTGCCCTCCCATTCCTTCAAAAGCATTATATTTGACAATGCCCGTCTTCTGGTAGGCGCTGGAAATTCCCTTGCTGATTACTTTCATGATATCCTTATTGGCCAAATCCTGATCCATCAACTGCTGCGTATTTTCATAAATTTCAGCAATCATATCCTCCAAAGTTTCCGCGTCTTTTCCTCTCATAAAAACATCATAACGCCGGTATAACTTTTCCATTTTTACCAAGGTAATGATCGTCAGACCTCCCAAAAAAACAAGCAACCCAGCCATAATGGCAAATAAAATGATAGGGTCAAATCCCAGCTGATTTAAAATACTATCTGACATCTGTCAGTTCCTCCTTTTACAGCTTTCGAAATAAATCTACGAGACGTTCCAGTTCTTCCACAGAGTAGTAATCCATCTGAATTTTACCTTTTCCCTCTTCTTTTCTCTGAATCACAACTTTTGTACCTGTAACCGCACGCAGCTCATCCTCCAGCTTATCGTAGATAAACTGATCTCGTTCTCTCCAACTGTCATCCTGGGGCTTGACCGGTGGCTTTGCCATCTCTTTCACTAGCTTTTCCGTTTCTCTTACCGTTAAGCCACGCTCAACCACCTGCCTAGCGGCCTCCAATTGCCGGTCGCTTTCCTCCAAAGAAAGCAACGCCCTAGCATGTCCCTCGGAAAGTTTCCCTTCCGCCAGCATCTCCAAAATTTCCTTTGGCAACTTTAAAAGACGCAGTCGATTGGCAATAGCGGCCCGGCTCTTCCCTACTTTTTCCGCCAATTCCTCTTGTTTTAGATGAAATTCCTGGATCAAAGTCATATATGCCTGGGCTTCTTCCACCGTATTTAAATCTTCCCTTTGTATATTTTCAATCAAAGCGATCTCCATGGCTTCTTCCGGAGAAAATTCCTTTATCATTACAGGAACTTCCTTCAATCCTGCCAATTTAGAAGCACGCCAACGCCTTTCTCCGGCAATAATCTCGTAATGACTACCCTTCTTTTGCACCAACAAAGGTTGAAGTACTCCATGGTGGCGGATCGATTCCGCCAACTCTTCCAACGCTTCTACATCAAAAGTTCTTCTTGGTTGATCTCGATTGGGTTCTATTTGAGAAATTTTTAACATTCTTTCTGAGGAATCAATGGTTTTTTCCACAGAGTTTTCCACATTTTCCTTTGTTTTTGTGGAAAACTTCGTGGATTGTTCCGTTTTTTTCGTAGATGTATTAGGAATCAAGGAATCCAATCCCTTTCCTAGGCCACTTTTTCTCGTCATACATTCTCCTCTCTTTGATACTGAATTACTTCTTCCGCCAACAATCGATAGCTCTCTGCGCCTGCCGATTTTGGATCATACTGATTGATCGGCATTCCATGGCTGGGAGCCTCCGCCAAGCGGACATTCCGAGGAATAATCGTCTTATAAATCTTCTGCTGCAAATGATTTTTTACATTTTCTACCACCTGCAAAGAAAGATTGGTTCTAGCATCGTACATGGTAAATACAACGCCTTCTATCTGCAATTCTGGATTCAAACGCTCTTTTACCAAGTTAATGGTGTAGATCAGTTGAGATAAGCCTTCCAAAGCATAATACTCACATTGAATCGGAACCAATACGGAGGTTGCCGTAGTCATTGCATTTACCGTCAACATACTTAACGACGGCGGACAATCGATCAAAATATAATCATATTGATCTTGTACTTTCGCAATCTGTTCCTTTAAAATATATTCTTTCCTCTCAATCCCAATCAATTCAATCTCTGCACCAGAAAGGTTGACATTAGAGGGAAGCAAGTCCAATCCATCCACTACTTGACGCAAAATGCATCCTTCTACCGGAGCATCGCCAATCAGCATCTCATAAATGGTATTTTCCGGCTCATTTTTATCAATTCCAAAGCCACTGGTGGTATTTCCCTGGGGATCCAAATCGATCAATAATACTTTTTTTCCCCGTTCCGCCAAAGAAGCGGACAAATTGATTGCCGTGGTAGTCTTTCCTACCCCGCCTTTTTGATTTGCCACCGCAATGATTCGTTCCATTGGTATCCTCCCGTCGATTTACCGTTTTCCCCATCTAAGGAGTAAAATTGGAATGTTTCACGTGAAACATTCCAATTGATTTTCTTTTGCTAGCTCAAGCCAATATTTAAGAAAGAATTCCGCTTGGCGAAAGGACTTGCGCTGAAATGCAATCCCTCGCAAAGCGCCGATCCATTCCACAGGAAATTCTATAAAAATTTCCGCTGGAATCCATCCATGGCTCTCAGATGGACCACGCATGCTTTTGCGTAAGCCTAGTATAGCACACTTTTTTCTCCATTACCATAGGACTTCCAAAATCTTTCCCTTTTCCTTCTTTCTTTTTTCGAGAAAAAAAGACAAACCTTTTTTGTTTCACGTGAAACAATCCCTGGTATTGCTAAGGATTGCACTACGACAGGGTGCAAATTCTTTTAGGTGAAAAGGAAGATAGCAGCGGGCCCCACCGTAGGCAAAAATTTCACAGAGCAAAATGTTTTATGCCAAAGGCTGTTTTGATGGTAATCCGGCCTTTCTGGGATACTTTTTCGGGGTATATTCCACCTTTTTCATAAAAATCAAGGAACGATCAATCTCTGTTCCCGGTAAAACAAAGGATTCTTTCCGCTGAATCGCTCCACCAAGCACTTTTATCGCCTTTTTTGCGTTCTGGAGCTCTTCCTCTACTTTTCCAGATTTATAAGCCACAAAAAAGCCACCTTTTCGAATAAAAGGAAGACAATATTCCGTCAAGGTTGACAAATTGGCGACCGCCCTGGAAACACAAAGATCATACTGTTCCCGATATCGAAGATCCTTGGCCAAATCTTCGGCGCGGCCATGTACCGCTTCAATCTGCTCCAGATGAAGGGAATGAATCACTTCCTGCAGAAAATTTACTCTTTTATTCAGAGAATCCAACAAGGTCACTTTTAGATGAGGAAAGAGAATTTTTAGTGGAATTCCAGGAAAACCAGCCCCGCTTCCCACATCAATCAACCGTCCATTTGTTTCACGTGAAACATGTTCGGCAAATCCAATGGCCACACTATCCAAAAAGTGCTTTTCTACAATTTCTTCAAACTCGGTAATTCCGGTCAGATTCATCACCGAATTCCATTCTACCAGTAATTTGGCATACTGAGCATATTGTTCTGTCTGCCGATCCGTCAATTCCAAGCCAGCCTGTTGAAACCGATGTTGAATGATTTCTTTTTGCTCCATCTCACTCCCCCTTTCGATTTCTTTGTTCCAAATACACCAGTAAAACCGACAAATCTGCTGGAGAAACTCCGGATATCCGGGACGCCTGGCCAATAGAGATCGGACGATAAGCAGTCAACTTCTGTATGGCCTCTTTTCTTAAGCTTCCCACTTTACTGTAATCCAAATCCACCGGAATCCGCTTTTTTTCCATCTTTTTAAATTGCTCTACCTGCTGCATCTGCCGGGCAATATAGCCTTCATACTTTAAATTAATATTCACCTGTTCCCATACTTCTTCCGGAAGCATAGGCCGGGATTCATCCAATTCCCCAATTGCCTCATAGTCCAGTTCCGGACGCTTTAAAAGTTCCGCTAAAGAAATCCCTGATTTAATTCGCGTGGACCCATGGCGATCCAAAAATTCCTGAACCGCTTCGCTTCCCCCAATATTGGTATTCTGCAGCCGATTCATTTCTTTTTGAATGGCTTTTTCTTTCTCCAGCAGCCGCTGATAGCGCTCCTCATCGATCAATCCCACCTGATACCCAATCTTTGTCAAACGCAAATCTGCGTTGTCCTGACGAAGCAGCAGCCGGTATTCCGCGCGGGACGTCATCATCCGATATGGCTCATGATTTTCTTTTGTCACCAAATCATCGATTAAAACCCCAATATAGGCTTGAGAACGATCCAATATCACCGGCTCTTTCCCCTGGAGTTTCCTGGCAGCGTTGATTCCAGCGATGATTCCCTGGGCAGCGGCCTCCTCATAGCCGGAACTCCCATTGGACTGACCCGCGCTAAACAGGCCAGAAATATGTTTCATTTCCAATGACAATTGTAATTGTTGTGGATTAATGCAATCATACTCAATGGCATAAGCATTCCTTACAATCTCCGCATGTTCCAATCCCGGTACCGTATGGATCATCTCATACTGAACATCCTCCGGCAAAGAGCTGGACATTCCTCCAATATACATTTCATTGGTATATTCCCCCTCTGGTTCAATAAAAAGCTGGTGTCTGTCCTTATCGGAAAATTTCACCACTTTATCCTCAATGGAAGGACAATACCTCGGCCCTGTTCCTTCGATCACTCCGGAAAAAAGCGGTGACCGGTCCAAGTTTTTTCGTATGATCTCATGGGTCCTTTCGTTGGTATAGGTTAACCAACAGGAAATCTGCTCTTTTTGAATAGCTTCCCGATCCGTCGTAAAAGAAAAAGGAACGATTCTCGAATCTCCTTTTTGTTCTTCCATTTTTGAATAATCAACGGTATTTCCGTCTATTCGAGCAGGCGTTCCGGTCTTAAAGCGAACCAGTTCAATTCCCAGTTCACGCAGAGAATCGGAAAGATGATTGGCCGCCTGCAAACCATTGGGACCGGTCGACTGAATCACATCCCCATATAGACACCGGGATTTTAGATAGGTTCCCGTACATAAAATCACAGCGCGGCAAAGATATCTAGCTTTCGAAAAAGTTTCTACACCGGTAACTACCCCGTCTTCCACCAAAATTTTGGCAATTTCCGCCTGTTTAATGCGCAGATTCGGCGTATTTTCCAGTGTTTTCCGCATTCTTCGCGTATAAGCCTGCTTATCCGCCTGTGCGCGCAGAGAATGGACCGCCGGCCCCTTGGAACGATTTAACATTTTTGACTGAAGAAAAGACTGGTCAATATTTTTTCCCATTTCTCCTCCCAGGGCATCTACTTCTTTGACCAGATGTCCCTTGGAGCTTCCTCCTATATTTGGATTGCAGGGCATAAGAGCAATACTATCCACACTGACCGTAAAAATCACCGTCTTCATCCCCAAACGGGCGGCAGCCAGGGCGGCTTCACAGCCAGCATGGCCGGCTCCAATTACCACTACATCACAAGATTCTCTGATTCCCATCTATCTGTTCCTTCCTCATTTTCCCATGCAGAACTTGGAGAAAATTTCGTTTACCAAATCGTCCTCTACTTCTTCTCCCAAAATCAGGCCAAGTTCCCGGTACGCATCCATCAAATCAATGGAAAAAAAGTCTTCCGGCATTCCCTGGCAGATACTATCCTCCACCAGCTTTAAGCTGTCGAAAGCGTGCATCAACGCTTCTTTATGCCTTACATTGGTAACTGTTACCTGCTGGTTTTTCCCAATGGAACCAGCGTCAAACAATTCTACAATGCTGCGTTCCAGTTTCTCTTTTCCTATTCCCTCTTTGGCGGAAAAAGGAATCGCCGGATAGCCGGCCATGCTCTCCATCTCCTCCACGGCAAGAACAGAACCCAAATCAGACTTATTAAGCAAAATAATCGCTTTTCTCCCTTTTAATAAGGAAAGGATTTCTCTGTCGTTTTGATCAAGAGGCTTGGAAGAATCCACTACATAGAGAAGCAAATCTGCTTTTTCGGCCTGTTCCCTTGCCCTCTCCACTCCAATCTTTTCTACCTGATCTTCTGTATTTCGAATTCCGGCCGTATCGATCAGACGCAGACTGATTCCTCCTATCCGTATATTTTCCTCTAAAGTATCCCTGGTAGTTCCCTCAATTTCCGTGACAATCGCCCGTTCTTCCCCTGTCAAAAGATTTAAAAGAGAAGATTTTCCCGCATTTGGCCTGCCAAGGATAACAGTCCGGATACCATCGGATAAGATTTTTCCTTTTTCTGCCCCCTCGATCAAATCCTGAATCTCTTTTTTTAAGGGTTCCAGCATTTCCTTTAACTTCTCCCGGTAACCTTCCGTTGAAATATGCTCCGGATCATCCAAAGCTGCCTCAATAAAAGCAAGCTGATATAAAATCTGCTCTCTCAGTTTACGGATTTTCTGGCTGACCGCTCCATTTAATTGTTCCAGGGAAGCCTTCCTTGCGAACTCATTTTGAGCTTCGATCAGTTCCATCACCGCTTCCGCCTGGGATAAATCCAATCTTCCGTTCAAAAACGCCCTTTTGGAAAATTCCCCCGGCTCCGCCAATCGGGCTCCATGGCCAATTACTGTCTCCAAAATTTTTTTCATAACCAAAGGACCCCCATGGCATTGTATCTCCACGGTATCCTCTCCAGTAAAGCTGTGAGGCCCTCTCATGACGACAGCTAAAATTTCATCCACCGGCTCGTCTTTCTCATAGACGAAACCATAGTGAACCGTATGGCTTTTGGCCTCGCTCAGCGTTTTCCCTTTTAGCCGAACTACTGCGTCCCCTACCAAAAAAGCCTGATCTCCGCTGATTCGGATAATGCCGATCCCGCCGTAAGTAAGACCGCTTGCAATCGCCGCAATCGTATCTGCCGCCATGACAAAACCCCCTTTACTAAAAAGATGTCATTCTGAAGGCGCTGCCGCCGTGGAAACCCCAAAGATTCCCACCCCTTCCGGGTTCAGAATGACACTCTCAATGACTCTTCGTCAATTTATCTACTTTCTTCCGCGTCGCTGTTTTCATTTCCACGCCGGTAATATCCTTGACTTCTTTCCCCACGCTCCCGGCGATCTCTCTTTAAGGAAATTACTACATGTCGGAAAGGTTCTTCTCCCTCGCTGCGGGTAACCACATAGCGATCTCCCTGTAAAGCGGAATGAATGACCCGCCTCTCATAAGGGTTCATCGGCTCTAAGGCCACCGGCCTTTTTGTCCTCTTTACCTTATAAGAAATATTCTTTGCAAGAGTCTCTAAGGTTTCTTTTCTTCTTTCCCGATAGTTTTCAATATCTACCTTTACGCGGATATATTCCTCTGTATATTTGTTTACTACCAGGCTGGTCAGATACTGAATGGAATCCAGAGTTTGTCCTCTTTTTCCGATCAGAATACCCATATCGTCGCCTTTTAGGTCAATATCCATCGTTTTCTCTTCATCATTATAGACAACGTCGATCTCCACTTCCATATTCATGGTACGGAATACGTCCGCTAGAAAATCATGGGCGGTACCTTCCAGGGAGAATTTCTTTTTTGCCTTGATCACAGCTGGACGGCTGCCAATCCCCAAAATTCCGGAACTTCCCTTGTCCACGACTTCATATTCCAGCATATCGCTGGTAATACCAAGCTGAATTAAAGCCTGCGTAACAGCTTCATCTACATTTTTTGCAGATATGGTAATGTAATCCATCGTTATTCCCCCTATTTTTTATGCTTTTCATTGTACTCGCGAACCATATTTGCCTTTGACGCCAGACTCCCGCTTCCGCCGGACTTATTCTGATAATATTCGGTAGACTCCTTTACCTTAGCGTCTCTTTCTTCTTTATTGATATTTGCCTTTGACGCCATGGTACTTGCCTGCTGAATCTTTCTTGCATTGATGGTCGCCTTCTCGTTTAATGGAGGCAAGCCCTTCTTTGCCCGCTTCTTATTTTTCTTTTCAATATTTTGCTTGATGATATCCTCTACGCTGTATTTTGACATATGCTTATTGACAATCAGCTGCTGGATAACCATAACCAAGGACTGCATAATCCAGTACACTCCAAGGAACGCAGGAAGGGAAATACAAAATACCACAGACATAATCGGCATCGTGTAATTCATCATCTTCATACTGCCGCCCATCGGGCTGTCGCTCATATTCGGCTGATTCGCCATCATCAGCTTTGTAGAGATAAACTGAGTCACACCGGCTAAAATAGGAATCAAAATAGCAACGCTTAAACGAAATCCGGGCGCTTCCTGTAAGTTAATCCCCAAAAAGTTGTACAACCGCGCGGCATCATAAGAAGCCATAGCCGGTACATACTTGGTAATATTATAGATAACCGGATATAAGGCAAACAAAATCGGGAACTGAATCATCGTCGGCAGACAACCAGCCGTCATGGACGCGCCGTATTTATCATAGATCATCTGCTGTTCCGCCTGCATTTTCATCATTGCCTGCTGATCTCTATTTTTGCCAGCATATTTTTTCTGCAGCGCCTGAATTTCCGGCATCATAATCGCATTCAATTTCGACAATTTTTGCTGTTTTACCGTAAGAGGATACATCATCATACGGGTAATAATCGTAAATACGATAATGCAAGCGCCAATATTTACAATACCAATCTGGCTTAATACCCAAAAAATCCCCCGCATGACATAACCAAGCAGCCAAGCCAGCTGTTTGATAATCGGCCAGTTTTCATAGGCCGTCGCCACTAAAAAAGTCATAAATTTCCTCCATACTTTCCACTTGTGCTTTCTTTAGGGAACCGGATCAATACCGCCTTTTGAAAAAGGATTGCAGCGAAGAATTCGCCAACACGCCAAAGCGCCCCCTTTCAACACGCCATATTTTTCAATCGCTTCTATGGCATACTGGGAGCACGTAGGAATATATTTACAATGGCTGTAGCGTTTGAGAGGTGAGAGATTTCGCTGGTAAAAACGAATACAAGCAATAAAAATCTTTCTCATCATCCCTCACCTTCCAGTTTCAATACCTTATGATGCCGCCCTAAATGCAGCAAAGCACTCTCAATTTCCTGATAACTCTTGTTTTTTGCATTTTGTCTGGCAATTACCACAATATCATAGCCAGCCTTCCATTGTCGCCAATGGGTTCGGAAACATTCCCGTATAAGTCTTTTTATTCGATGCCGCACTACGCTGTTTCCGACTTTCTTACTGACAGAGATTCCTACTCTGTTTTCCAGGCCCTGGCCCTTTTCCAATACATACATGACGAGAAGTTTATTCCCGTAAGATTTACCCTGCCGGTAAACTCGGCCAAAGTCCTCATTTTTTTTTAGGGAAACAAAATTCATTCTTTCTCCAATACTTCCTTTACGAAGCGCTTTTTATCCTATAAAAAACATTTCTTATAGAATGAAAAGAATAGACCACAAAACTGCGGCCTATGCTGAAAGTTTTTTTCTTCCCTTCGCTCTTCTGGAAGCCAATACTTTTCTTCCACCTGCACTGCTCATTCTTGCACGAAATCCGTGAACTTTCGCGTGGGAACGCTTTTTCGGCTGAAACGTCATCTTCATTTGGACACACCTCCTCACTATAAGAAATAGCATTTCTAGTATATTCAAACAAAACCAATAAGTCAAGCAGTTTTTTCCATCTTCAAATAATCCCCCTAAATATACCTCTTTTCCCCACCACATACACAGGTTATCCACAAAATGTGTATAATTTGTTGATAACCTGTTTTTTTCTATCCTATTTTTACAAAAATCGACGGTTTTTTCATGCTTTTTCTCGTGGATAACTTATTCACAACGCCTTTTTTGGAGAAAACTTTTTGACATTCCTCATTGAAAAATCCACAATAGTAAGGTAAAATATGAATGAATATTGTTTTTAGAGTGGGTAAATAGCATAGTTAGGTAGGAGACGTTTTATGTTGCAGAAAATCAAAGAAAATTGGGAAACCATTTTAAATACCCTCAAGGAGGATCAGGAATTAACGGACGTATCCTTTAAAACCTGGCTATTACCCCTGGAGTTGGTTTCTGTAGAAAATAATATAATTACTATTCTTTTTCCCGGAGACAAGCCCAGCGTTTTATATATCGAAAAGAAATACAAATTTTTTATTCAAGTAGCAATTGAAGAGGTAACCGGTAATAAATGTGAAATCAAATTTATCACTCCCCATTCCGATTCCGAACCAGAGGTTAAAAAGGCATCCATGGATTTGGCTCTCTTTGCAGAAGCAAATTTAAATCCTCGTTACACCTTCGACACCTTTGTCGTAGGTTCCAATAATAAGATGGCCCATGCCGCCTCTCTAGCCGTCGCGGAATCTCCGGCGGAAATTTATAATCCTCTTTTTATCTACG